>JAYOLW010000013.1:952-43928 GCA_038120515.1 Rickettsiales bacterium
ATTATTTCTTACGGAACTTCTTCCTATGGTTATGATGCACGAGTTTCGGATGAGTTTAAAATCTTTACAAATGTTGATTCGGCTATTGTTGATCC
Organism: Rickettsiales bacterium; assembly: GCA_038120515.1. GTDB lineage: Bacteria > Pseudomonadota > Alphaproteobacteria > Rickettsiales > JABIRX01 > JADHOX01. The sequence goes on from JAYOLW010000013.1 coordinate 1,048, forward strand.
TAAAGCCTTTTCTAATGAAGGTTTTGTAACCAGAAAAACTGATGTTTGTGTTATTCCTCCCAATAGTTTTGCACTTGCGAGCACTGTTGAATATTTTAAAATCCCTAGAGATGTCTTAGTTATTTGTGTTGGTAAATCTACTTATGCAAGATGTGGTATCATTGTAAATGTTACTCCTCTTGAGCCTGAATGGGAGGGGCATGTTACTCTGGAATTTTCTAATACTACACCATTACCTGCAAAAATTTATGCTGGTGAAGGTGCTTGCCAATTTATATTTCTTAAAGCAAATGATGTTTGCTCAACATCTTATAAAGACCGTGCAGGTAAATATATGAAACAGGTTGGCGTAACATTACCTAAATTATAAAAATGATTACTAATACAAAAATTGCAATTGAAGGTGGTTTTAAAATCGATGGTCAAATAAGAATCAGCGGCTCTAAAAATGCAGCCTTACCAATATTAGCTGCTACTTTGTTGGTTGGTGATGAGGTTATCATTGATAATCTTCCGCATCTAGATGATATCTCGGTAATGATTAATTTATTATTAAGTTTTGGGGCTGATGTTGAGTTTATGGGGCATGGTTCGGTTATGTCTACACGCGGGAAAAAAATTTCGGTTAAATGTGATAATATAACTTCGACATTTGCTCCATATGATCTTGTTAATAAGATGCGTGCTTCAATTATAGTTCTAGGTGCCCTTCTAGCTCGTTTTGGTAAGGCAGAAATATCATTGCCTGGTGGCTGTGCAATTGGTTTAAGACCAATAAACTTTCATCTAGAAGCATTAAAAAAAATGGGAGCAACTATAGAAATTGAATCAGGTCATGTTAAAGCAACTGCAAAAGATGGCTTAAAAGGTGCACATATTGTTTTTGATAAAATCTCAGTTGGTGCTACTGAAAATATCTTAATTGCGGCTTCTCTTGCGGAAGGAAGAACAATTATTGAAAATGCAGCGCTTGAGCCTGAAGTTATTGCTTTAGTTGATATGTTAAAATCAATGGGTGCTAATATTAATTTGGAAGGTAGAACATTTATCATTGAAGGAGTAAAACATTTAAATTCGACAATGGTAACTGTAATTCCAGATAGGATTGAAGCTGGTTCCTATGCTTTGGCAGCTCTTGCAACTAATGGACAAGTAAAACTTAAAGGTGTTACTAGAGATATTTTTAAATCAATAGAAACTCAGTTAAATCTAGTTGGTGCAGATATATTAGAAATAGATGGTGGCGTGTTAGTAAAAAAAGCGAAGAAAGCTAATGATAATATATCAATTGAAACTAAGGAATATCCAGGTTTTCCAACAGATATGCAAGCCCAGTTTAGTGCTTTACTTGCTGTTGAAGGAGTTAATGCAAAGATTTGTGAAAGAATTTGGGAAAATAGATTTATGCATATACAAGAGTTAAATCGTATGGGAGCTAATATTACAGTGTCGGATAATACTGCCTCAATATCTGCGGTGAAACATCTTAGTGGTGCAGAAGTCTCAGCAACTGATCTAAGAGCTTCAATGGCTTTGATTATTGCTGCATTAGCTGCAAAAGGTAGAACTGTAATTGAGAATACTCATCACATTGATAGAGGTTATGAGGCTTTCGAAGAAAAACTTCAAAGATGCGGTGCCAAGATTTTTCGAATTGTTACTTAAGTTTTTTATTGGTAACGAAAGCTTTTATTTCATCTTTTTTTAGTTTCTGTTGTGAGCCATCGTTAAAGTTTTTAATATTAAATACTTCCTGTGCTACTTCATCTTCACCAATAATTATGAAATTATCTGATTTGACCTCAGATTTTTGTATACGTTTTTTTATATTGCCCGTTTGCGCAATTATATCACAAGAGATATTTTGTTTTCTTAAAAACTCTGCAAGGCCAATAGAAAAATTATCAAACTCCTCATTAAAAGGTAAAATCGCAAGATCATAATTTTTAGTTTGTTTGAAATCACATAATTCGATTAATCTCTCAATTCCTCCAGCAGCGCCAACGGCTTTCACTGATTGTTTAGTTCCTAAAGTTTCAAATAAACGATCATATCTACCCCCAGCAAGAACTGCATTTTGACTGCCTAATAAATCAGTGGTAAATTCAAATACAAAATTATTGTAGTAATCTAAACCTCTGACAAGTTTGTCATTTAGTTTGTAGTTAATATTACAGCTTGATAGAGCAGATTCAATTTGTTCAAAAAAGGCTTTTGATTCATCGGTTTGAAAATCAAGAAGATTTGGCGCATCTGTTAGTATTTTTTTATCTTCAGGAGATTTGCTATCTAAAATTCTTAGTGGATTAGCAATTAGTCGTTTTTGACTATCTTCTGAAAGTTCGGATTTAAAAGGTGTTAGAAATTCAACTAATCTGCTTGTAAAGTTTTGTCTAGATTTGTCACAACCAAGATTATTGATTTCAAGGGTAATTTTATCATTTATTCCAAGTGCTGTAATTAAATGATTAATTAATAAAATGATATCAATATCACAACCTTTTGGATTTTGACTATAATTCTCAAAATTTAATTGGTGAAATTGACGAAAACGTCCTCTTTGTGGCCTTTCATAGCGAAATAATGGTCCATAACTAAATACTTTAAATGGTAATTGATTATATAAGCCACCAGTTATAATTGACCTTGCAATAACAGCTGTAAATTCAGGTCTTAGTGTAAGAGATTCATCATTTCTATCTTGAAAACTATACATCTCTTTACTGACGACATCTGAAGTTTCACCAAGCGATCTTTTAAATAAAGATGTAGATTCTAATATTGGAAAATGACCAGTTTCATATCCGTATAAATTAGCAGAGCTTAATGCGAAATTAATAATTTTTTGAAAATCATCGCCTTGTTTAAAGATGATATCATTGAAACCTCTAAGTAATTTAAGCTGAGACATTTTTTAATTGATTATATTTAGTAAGAAACTGGTTATAGTGAATATATTCTTTTGAGCTAGCTAAAAATTCTTCTATTTGCATAATTGCATTTTCATATGATTCATTATTCATAATTCCTGTATGAAGAGCATATTTTAAATATATCAAATATGTGTTTAAAACATCGGTTTCACAATAATCCCTTATTTCTTTAATTTTCTTGTCTTTGAATAAAGAAAACACTGCTAAACCATCAACGTCTATCTTGCCAGGAATAGATAAAACGGCACATATATCATTCATTGATACTTTTGTTGAAGATCCAAAATTTGATAATGTATCGATCAAATCACAGTGCCATTCAGTGCTATATCTTTGCATATAATTATTCCATTTATCACCAAGCTGATAAATACCAAAGCTATTTGTGTGATATTTTAATGCTCTATATTGTAACACTGGAAAATCAAAATTCCTACCATTATAAGAAACAAGCTTTGGCTTATATTTGGCAATAAATTTGAAAAAACCATCGATTAGCTCTTTTTCATCCGAATTTGTAGATCCACCTGATCTTAACTCATTGAAATTATGATATTCTATGCCTTGTTCTCTGTTTATATCAAGATGCATAAAACTAATTGCCACAACTTTATGAAAGGCTGGTTTGAGAAATACTAGATTTGGATCATCTTTATTTTCATCAAAATCAGCTTTATGATATTTAGCAATTTTGTTATGAATTACTTCATCTGAAGCATTAAAATCATTTAAGAGGTTTCTTGCTGATGCTATATCAGGTATTGTCTCTATATCAAAAACTAATAGATTATTTAACATATTTTGTTAATAGCTTGTTATGCTTAAAATTATTTTTTTTATTTTCACATTCCTATTACCTCATTTTGCTTTTGCCAATCTAAAAGTAATAAGAGATTCAGAAACTGAGAATTTCTTACGTGAAATATCTACCCCTATTTTTATACAAGCTGGTTTAGATCCCGCATCTATTGAAATTCATATAGTTAATGATTCTAATCTAAATGCATTTGTTGCAGGTGGTAGAAATTTATTCATAAATTCTGGTTTAATAATTAAAGCCGAGTCTTTAGATGCTTTGATTGGTGTAATAGCTCATGAGACTGGTCATATTGCTGGCGGACATCTGGTTAAACTCACTAATGAATCTGAAGCTGTTAGCACCAGTATGGCGGTTGGTTATATTCTTGGAATCGCAACAGCTCTATCTGGAAGTCCTGATGTTGGTCAGGCGCTTTTGCTTGGTAGTTCGCATGTTGCTCAAAGATCGATGCTTGCATTTTCTAGAAATCATGAAGATGCAGCCGATGAAGCCGCACTGAAATATATGAATAATCTTAAGATTAATCCAATGGGTATGCTTGATTTCTTTGAACTTATTAAAGCCAACGAAGCTTTTTCCTCATCAGATGATTTATATACTAGAAGTCACCCATTAACTGATGCAAGAATTCTTAGAATCAAATCAAGAATTGCTCAATATGGGAACATTGAATATAGTTTTTTTTCAAATAATGAAATTGATGAATTTAAATTGGTACAAACTAAACTTGATTGTTTTTTAGCAAAAGATCCAGAATTATTAATTGCAAATTATCAAGGTAATAATGATTATGATCTTTATGGAAGATCAATACTTTATAATAGAATTGGTGAAATAGATAAAGCCTTAAGAAATATCAATTCGCTGATTTTAGCTTATCCAAATAATAGGTATTTTATCGAAACTAAGGCTCAATTTTATTTTGAAAGTGGCCAACCTTTAGAAGCATTGGAGTTCTACCAAAAAACTAGTGATATGGCTCCAAAAGATGTGCTAGTAAAAATTCAAATTGCAGAATCAATAATTAGTTTAGAAAACAAAGAGTTATATCCAAGAGCGATAGATGAATTAAATGAGGCCGTTCTCATTGAATATGACAATGTTATTGTTTGGAATAAATTGTCACTCTTATATAAAAAACAAAATCAAGAAGCATTGTCAAATTTGGCGCTAGCAGAGGCATCTTATTATTCTGGAAATTATGAAAAAGCTAAATATCTTGCTGAAGACTCAATTGAACAATTTGGAAAGCTTGAAAATCAAGAACTTAATATAAACCGAGCAAAAGAAATAATAGAGTTTGCTACTAGAAATATCAAAAGTAAATAATGCCAGATCAATCTATTAATCCTCTTGGTGATTATGATGTTATCGTTATTGGAGCTGGTGCTGCTGGTCTAATGTGCGCAGCATATGCTGGTGAAAGTAATAAAGCAGTTCTTATTATTGATCATAATAAAAGAATCGGTGATAAAATTCGTATCTCTGGTGGCGGTAAATGTAATTTCACGAATTTAAATATTACCCCAGATAATTATATTTCTAGCAATCCACATTTTTGTCGATCAGCCTTGGCTCAATATAAAAACACTGATTTTATTGAGTTGGTTAAAAAATATAATATTGAATTTCATGAGAAAACATTAGGACAGCTTTTCTGTAATTCATCATCAAAAGAAATTATTAATTTATTAATTTCTGAATGTGAAAATAATCACGTAGAGATAAAATCTGAGTTAAAGGTTTTAGATGTTCAAAAATTAGACAATAGATTTTTAATTAAAACTGATCAGAGCGAATTTTCTTGTAAAGCTCTAGTTATTGCAACAGGAGCACTTTCAATTCCCAAAATGGGTGCTACTGATTTTGGCTATAAAATTGCCAAACAATTTAATATTAAAATTACCGAAACTGCTCCAGCTTTAGTTCCTTTTACATTCAATGATGCTTATTTAAATGAAACAAAACATCTAGCAGGAGTTTCTCAATTTGCTGAAGTTAGATGTGGCAAAAAAATGTTTAGAGAAGCAATCTTGTTTACACATCGCGGGATTAGTGGGCCAGCAATTCTGCAAATTTCATCTTATTGGCAGCAAGGTGATAAGGTGTTAATAAATCTTTTACCTGATCATGATATCTTCAATATTTTAAAAACAGCGAGAAATGAAAACCCAAAACAAAATATTATCTCTATTTGTGCTAAATATTTGCCAAAGAAACTTGCCGAGTTTCTTTTAATTCAAACAAATGTAACTGGAATTATTGCTGATCTTTCAAATAAAAAGCTACAATTTCTGGCTGATTTTATTCATAATTTTACCATTATACCAAATGGTACAGAAGGTTATGCCAAAGCAGAGGTTACGAGAGGCGGTATAGATACTGATGAGATTTGTGCCAAAACCTTTGAAAGTAAAAAAGTAAAGGGATTATATTTTATCGGTGAAGTTCTTGATGTAACTGGTCATTTAGGCGGATATAATTTTCAATGGGCTTGGTCTTCAGGATATTGTTGTGGTAAAAATCTATAAATTTATCTAGATAAAGAAACGCTAGTTTCTTGGCCTTTTGATTTTGCGACCATTTCCAGCCATAGCTTATCGCCATCAACTCTTATTTCATTTAAACCACCATTTTCATATTCTGGAACTAGAACACAGATTCCTATCTCGTTTAGAGATTGTATTCTGGATATAATAATCAATTGTCCTTGTCTACCTGAAAAGCCGCTTGATGGCGATATAAAGGCAATTTTAGGCCATGATGTTTCGCCAAATGAAATCCAGTTATATGTCATTATTAGTCATTTTAGAATATAATCTTTCAATATGATAATTATTAATAAAAAATTTACTAGCGAAAATTTCTTATTAATCCGCTTCCATATTGATAAAAACACTTGCTATTAACAGCTGATTTTTGTAAAAAGCTAGAAAATATCTAAGGTTTGAATATGAAAATAACAATTGATAAAAACATTCTACAAAAATCACTATCACATATTCAAGGGGTAGTTGAAAGAAGAAATTCTGTTCCAATTTTATCAAACCTAAAATTAACTATTGATGAACAAATTCCAAATAAAGTCAATATTACAGCAACTGATATGGATATAGCCATTTCAGAAGATCTAGAAGCCATTATTGATGGTTCAGGATCTATTACTGTTCCTGCTCATAAGCTACATGATATTGTGCGTAAATTACCTGATGGATGCGATGTAATTATTAGCTATAATGAAAGTTCAACAGGTCAAAAATTAACTGTAAAAGCACAAAAAAGTAACTTTACACTTCCTGTTCTACCATCTAGTGATTACCCAGAAATTGATATTCAAAATGTTTCTCATAAATTTACTCTTGCTCGTAAGGATTTAGTAAAACTTCTTGATAAAGCTCGTTTTGCAATTTCCACTGAAGAAACTAGATATTACCTTAATGGTATTTTCCTTCATCAAGCAACCGCAAATGATAATAGAAAAGTTTTAAGAGCTGTTGCTACTGACGGTCATAGGTTAGCATCAATTCAGACAAATTTACCTGAGGGTGCTATTGATATGCCATCAATAATTATCCCTAGAAAAACTGTAATGGAAATTAGAAAGATTCTTGAAGAAGAACAAAATGACCTTGAGATTAATATAGAAATTTCTGAATCAAAAATTAAGGTTTCCTTTCAAGATATTACTTTAATTTCAAAATTAATTGATGGTAGTTTTCCTGATTATCAAAGAGTTATTCCACAAAATAATAATAAAGTTCTAACAACTGACCTAAAACCTTTAAATCAAGCAATTGATAGAGTTGCAACAATTACCTCCGATAAATCAAAATCTATTAAGTTTCAAATTGATGTAGATAAAATAACTATATCAGCAAATGATGTTGATAATGGTTTTGCTAAAGAGGAATTAGATACTGAATATAAAGATTCTTCTGTTGAAGCTGGATTTAATTCTAAATATTTACTTGAGATGACGTCTGTTATAGATGGTAATCAAATAAGGATGCATTTTGCCGATTCTTCCTCTCCAGCTCTTGTTGAAGATGTTGATGATGAAGATTCTTTATTTGTTATTATGCCGATGCGCGTTTAAATTTTGAATGTCCCAAGAAAATTTAGAAGATATTTTTATCGATAATATCGCTTTAGTAAATTATCGTAATTTTCAAAATTATTCATTAAATTTTAACAAAAAAATCAATGTTATTTTTGGTCGTAATGGCATTGGAAAAACTAATATTTTAGAGGCAATTTCTTTATTTGCTCCAGGTAATGGTTTTAGAAAAGCCAAATTAACTGATTTTAAAAATCAGTTTGCTAATGATAATGAATCAACTGGTTGGTTTATAAAACTTAATTTATCATCATCTAGAACTGGTAATAATAAGTTGATAACAGCTAAAGAAGATTTAAATAGTCGACGATCAATTACCTTAAATATTGAAAATAATTTATCACAATCTGATATCGTTAAATATTTAAATATTATCTGGCTCACTCCACAAATTGATAATTTGTTAAATGAGGATCGTGAAAAAAGAAAAAAGTTTATAGATCGAATTGTTTTTAATTTTTATCACGATCATATTAAAAACCTTAATCTTCATGCCAAATTATTAAAAGAAAGAATGCGGATCTTGCATGGGTCTAATGATGATATTTGGTTAAATAACATTGAATGGCAAATTTCAGAACTTTCTAGTCAAATAGCCTATGCAAGAGTTGAAATAATCAATTATCTTAATCAAATTATATCTGAATGTAAGAATCAATTTCCGAAGGGAAAAATTATTATTAAATCTGAGATAGAAGAAAAAATCTTATTACATATAAAGCCACTCGAGCTAGAGGAGTTAATTAGAGAAAATTATAAAAAATTTAGGCAAAAAGATAAAATTAAGAATTCTACGAGTTATGGCATACAAAAGTTTGATTTTGATTGCTTGCTTCAACAAAAAAATATCTCAGCAAAATTTTGTTCTACAGGTGAGCAAAAATCCATGATTGTTATGATTAATCTTGCTTATGCAATTTTAAACCAAAAGCTTCTGAAGAAAAAACCAATTTTACTATTAGATGAATTCATTAGTCACATTGATAAAAACAATATATCTGAGTTAATTAATGAGCTTATTAGCAATTCATCACAAACTTTTATTACTTCAACTGATTGTACAGTTTTTCATAATTATAATGATAGTAGTTTTAATTATATTGATTTAGAAAATATTTAAAACTTCCTGGTGTTATAATACCCTCAAAATGGGCTATGATTTTATTATCTTTATCAACTATAATTGAGTTTGGAATAAAGTTTATTTTTAATTCTTTAGCAAAATTAGGGTTGATGATCATTACTGTGTTATGATAAAAATCCTCATTTTCAATAAGGTAACTAACTAAATCATATTGATTATCTTTCCAGGCAAAGCCGTAAATTGGAATTTGATATTTATTGTTAATATATCGTAAAATTTTATGCTGGAATTTACAATAACTGCACCATGAAGCAAAAAAATTGATGATTCTAATATCTGAATCATCTGAAATGATCTCAGGCATAGTTACTTTTTTTCCATTAATTGACTTAAATAAATACTCGTTTGATATTGTTTTCCCGATTAATGGTGATTCAAAAATTTTTTTATATTTTGAATTATCCATTGATTTTATAATCGCAAATAATGCAGCAAACATTATCAACAAAAATAATAATTTTTGTTTTTTTGAATAATTCATTTTTAATTTATATTCTCAATTAATCTTGTTTGTATTGATTTGAGAAAATCTTGAGTATTAAGAAATTTAGGATTTTGAGCATTAATCAATATTGCAATATCTTTAGTATAAGCCCCAGATTCTACAGTTTGAATAATAGATTGCTCTAATTTATGACAAAATTTTAATAAATCATGATTATCATCTAATTTGGCTCTATGGGCTAGACCCCTACTCCATGCAAAAATTGATGCTATTGGGTTAGTTGAAGTATTCTCGCCTTTCTGAAAAACTCTGTAATGTCTAGTTACAGTTCCGTGTGCCGCTTCTGATTCAACAGTTTGACCATCTGGGCTAACGAGTATTGAGCTCATAAGTCCAAGTGAGCCAAAGCCTTGAGCCAATGAGTCTGATTGAACATCACCATCATAATTTTTACATGCCCAGACAAATTTTCCTTCAGTTTTGAGAGCAAAGGCAACCATATCATCAATCAATCGATGCTCATACCATATTTGATTTTGGTCAAATTTTTCTTTAAATTCAGCATCATAAATTCTTTGAAAAATATCAACGAATTCTTGATCATAAATTTTTAAAATTGTGTTTTTAGTAGATAAATAAAGTGGCCATTTTTTAGCTATTGCCATGTTAAAACAGCTTCTGGCAAAACCTTCAATAGAGTTTTTAGTATTAAACATTGCCATAGCAATTGATTCATGATCAAACTCTTGGATATCAAATAACTCTTCTTTTCCAGTATTTGTTACATATCTAAATTGTAATTTTCCAGGCTCATTAAATTTTAATTCAGTTGCTTTATACTGATCACCAAATGCATGTCTACCTATACAAATTGGATATTTCCAGTTATTAACAATCCTTGGTACATTACTTATAATGATTGGTTCTCTAAATACCGTACCACCAATTATTGATCTTATGGTTGCATTAGGAGATTTATAAATTTTTTGTAAATTAAATTCTTCAAGTCTAGCTTGATTTGCAGTAATAGTAGCACATTTTATTGCAACTTTAATATCTTTAGTAGCTTCAGCAGAGTCAATTGTTACCTGGTCATCAGTTTTATCTCTTTCAGTAATAGATAAATCAAAATATTTAATATCAAGATCAATAAATGGATAAATTAGATCTTCTTTAATCCACTGCCACATAACACGTGCCATTTCATCTCCGTCCATCTCAACGATAGGATTTTGTACCTTAATTTTATTCATAATATTTCTTCTTTCAAAATAGCTTTTTCAAATAGTCGGTAATTTGATTAAAAACCATTTGTCTATTTTTGTCGGTTATAATTACATGTTTGTCAAAATCAAGCATTAACAATTCCTTTCTGTTTGAGCTAATTTTGTTATATATTAATCTGCCACTTTTGGGATTAACTACAGGGTCTTTATCAGCTTGAATAATTAATATTGGTGAAGTAATCTTGTTAAGATTATTATCACAATTCTCCATTAGTTTAGAAAGCTCATAAACACCTTTAAGATAATTCACAGAATAATTTATGTGAGGATTTTCAGGTTTATCGATAATATATTCTTTTTTCCCTTTTTCAGATTCAAATTTATCTAATAGTTCATTCCAGAAATGCACAGTCGGAACTAAATTTACCTTAATATCATTTAATTTTAATGCTGAGTTAATTGAAATTATGCCATCTATATTATTTTGTTTTTCGCTGGCAAGTTTAAGAGCTAATAAGCCACCAGTTGAAAAACCTGCAGCTACTATCTTTTTGCATTTTTGTTTTAAAATTAGATAACCAGTATAATAAGATTGATACCAATCTTCCCATTCTATATATTTTAAATTTATCGGTGCAGTTCCATGGCCTTTAAGTCGAGTAACATAAACATGATAGCCATGAAAATTTAAATGTTGTGCTAATGATTTTACCTCCTCAGGTGATGATTTATAGCCATGTGAAACAATAACTCCAACTTCTAATTTTCCTTCTAAATAATATGGTTTGCAGTTTTCACGATCTTTTGATAATTCGCTATCGAAATATTTTTCATAATCGTAAAAATATTTTTTTTGGTCAGACTTACACATGATCTCAAATGTTTTATTTGTGAGATCTATTTCTGACAAACTACAATTGTTTTTAATGATTCGAATAATATTTGGAAATCTATCAATCTCATTCATTAAAATTCTAAGTGTATTACTTATCCTTAATTTATGAAAACTGATATCTCTATCTATTACATCATGATTAAGGAAAATTGTCTCATCTTTTATATTAATAAGCCCTTGTTCAAGAGCAAGTTTAGTTACAGAGTCTAAATATTTGTTATCATCTTCGAAAATAATTTTTTCTAGATTATCTTTAATTGATTCATGTAATGAGTGGATTTTTTCCTTTCTGATTTCTTGAGAAATTACATAAATTAAATTTTTAAAATAATCTTTTGTTAATTTCTTACCATCAAAATTGTCAAATATACCAGCTACTATATGGTCTATATTTATATAGGTGTTATTATATATTTCGCGCATAAAATAATTAGTTAGACGATATCTAAAATATTTTATGACCATGTCATTTTTAGTTTCTTGAGAAATCAAAGGAATTTTATGAAATAATTGTCTATGCCCTTTTATATATTCATATACATTTATTGGCCTAGAAAAATGTAATGTAATTTCAGAGTTAAAAATCAAATTTCCTTCAATTTCTAATTCTTCTAAAACCCTCTCAGGAAGGTTACCTAGAAATTTTTTTGATAATCTTAGCACTGGATTATTACCTGGCCTTATCGGATAATAATTAATTGATATTGGAACAATATATAGAGGTTTTGGTGTTATAATTTCATTATCTTCGATAAAGAATTTTTTCCGAAATTCAGATATAAATAATTTGTCTTCTAAGCGTTGGGCATTAATATATTCTTTTTTTAATAATTCATTTTTAATAGCCAGAACAGCTGAACCGGTTTTTACTGTATCTGTTTCATTATCTAGATGAAAAATGTATTTTTTCTTACTGGTAATAAATTTGTTTTTAATCATCCTGCCTTCAGGATATATAAGCCAGTCATGTCTACCAGTAAGTAAATCACCTGTGATGATTTCACTTCTTGATTTATTACTAGTTGCAACGGTTCCCATAGATGTGAGATATTTTCCAAGACCACCAACAAAAAGTTTTTGACTTGCAAGAGATCTTACCTTCCTGTTACAATTTTTAAAAATCATGTAAGGTAAGATAAAGGTTTCTGATCGAGTAAAATGATTCGCTACAAATAATATAGGACCATCTGGAATGTTTTCAGTCCCTTCAACTTTTAATTTTGAATTAACGATTTTTTCTAAGATGTTAATTACTACTCCTGTAGATCTAAAAATAAAACCAGGCACTATTTTTATATAGTTGGATTTTGCATTTTACTAGAAAGATAATCACTTATTTCATATGCATCAACTTCATACAAATCATCAATTAACTTATCATATTCCTGTAGCTTCTTACCCACCTCTTTTGGTATGATCTCATTTTTAATTAAAAATTGCACTGTAAGCTTAGTATTATGCTCCCTTTCAATATGTTTAATATGTTTTTTAATATCATATAATTCAATTGATAATTCAAATGCTCTATCTAATTTAACCATAATATCAGATCCATTACCAGGGTAGACAAGATTCATAAGATTGTTTCTTCTTTTATCATTTTTCATTAAAGAATTTGCAAGGCTTGCTTTAAGATGGTCAGATGGTGCTCCTGATAATGGGTTAATTCTTGCATATAATGCTACTAAGTTTCTTAACATTAATCCTAGGATACCATTACCAAAATTTCTAAAGATCCCTTGAAAACTATTATCAATCTCAGCAAAACATTGTTTTAAAGCATATTTAACATAAATTTTTTCTGCTTTTGGAGATTTGTTGGCTTCAAATCTTCTAATTAAAGCAATAGCAAAGAAAATATTGGACATAACATCTCCAAATCTTGCACTTAGCATTTCTTTACGTTTCATGTTACCTCCAAATCTTGCAAGAGCTAGATCAGAAAAAAATGCAAAACTACTAGATGCCCAAAGGATTTTTCTTTTTGCCGCACCTATAGTGCCAAATGAAAGAGGGCTGGCAAAATGTCCTCTTGTAAGGCTTAAAATAACAGATCTAACACTATTTCTAATAAAATGTTTAACATGTTTAAACAATACATAATCAAATTTGCCGAAATCTTTACTTTCGATAGCAAGAACTTCTTCATAAGAGTATTTGTGACATCTTATAGCACCCTGTCCAAATATAATTAAGCTTCTTGTCATAATATTTGAACCTTCAACTGTAATACCAATTGGAACTCCTGCATAGGGAGAGGCTAAAAGATTCCTTGGGCCTCGGCAAATTGCACTACCTGCTAAAATATCCATACCATCATTTATGATTTTTCTAAAAGTTTCGGTAAAATGATATTTGGCAATAGCATTAATTACAGATGGTTTATGTCCATTATCAATACTGCTTGCAATAAACACTCTTGCCGATTCAAGCATATAAGTTCTAGCAGCAATATTGGCCATGACTTCTTGAATTCCTTCAAACTTACCAATTGAAATACCAAATTGTTCACGAATCGTTGCATAATTTCCAACTACTTTACTAACTAATTGTGCGCCGCCTAGACTAGTAGCAGGTAATGAAATACCCCTACCAATGGCTAAACATTCCATAAGCATTTTCCAGCCATGACCATAGCCTTCAAGGCCACCAATAATATCTTCTGGTTCGATGATTACATCTTTACCATTAATTGGAGAATTTACAAAAGGAACATTCAATGGATCATGTCTTCTTTCAATTCTAAGTCCTTCTGAATTTCTTTTTAGTAATGCAAGTGTTATTACAGGTTCAGTTCCTTGTCCTAATAAATTATTAGGGTCTTTAAGATAAAATGCTAAGCCAATGACAGTTGCAACATTTCCTAAAGTGATATAACGTTTTTTAAAGTTTAATTTGATTTTGATCTTTTTATCTTTGCTATCTTGAAAAACTACTCCTTCAGCATTAATAGAAGTTGCATCAGATCCAGCTTTGGGTTCAGTAAGTCCAAAACATGGTATTTCTTTTCCAGATGCAAGTCTTGGTAGATAATAATCTTTTTGTTTTGTTGTTCCGTATTTTATTATTAATTCAGCTGGGCCCAATGAATTTGGTACCATAACTGTTATTGCCAGTGTTTGTGATCTTGTAGCTAATTTTGCAATAACTGAAGATTGACCTAATGCAGAAAAGCCTAGGCCACCATATTTTTTAGGAATAATCATTCCAAAGAATTTTTCTTTTTTTAAATATGCCCAAACATTTTTTGGTAAATCTCTTTCTGTTGTAACTTTCCAATCATCAGTAATTTTACATAGTTGGTTTACTTCATTATCAAGAAACGATTGTTCAGTTTTTGATAATTTATTAAAAGGCTCATTGAAAATTTTTTTAAGATCGGGCTTTCCAGAGAATATATCTTCATCTATCCAAGTGTTACCAGCTCTTAATGCAGTTTTTTCAGTATCTGAAATACGAGGGATCATATTCATATATTTCATCATAGCAAGTAATGGGCTGGTAAGAAAACACCTTCTTATTGGACGAATGATAAAAAATAAATTAGCAGCGATATAAATTATATTTGTTAAATCTGAGGGAGAGAAATATTGAATATATAAAAATCCAAGAACACTATATAGCCAAAAATAGGCCCCATGATATAAAAGTAAAATCGTTGTAATGCCACCAAGCATTAAATAATAGCAACTGGGTATTGAAGAAAATAAGATTATTAGATCACTCATAATGAAGAATTTTGCGTTATTTCTATAAAATATTAAACACTCAAATCTCAACTCATAAAATCATCATAACCTATTTTTCAACAGATATAAAACAAAAAATTATTTCTAATAAAATTTCTTATTTTGTTCGGCCATTTTGATAATTAAATCAGAAGGTTTATATCGTGATGAAACTTTGTCAGCAAGATTATTTAATTTATTTAAAATATTTTCAATTCCTATAGAATCTGCGTATTTTAATAACCCACCTCTAAAAGCCGGAAAACCAGTGCCCATTATCATCGCAAGGTCTAATTGTTCAGCATTTTTTACAATTTCTTCTTCAAGACATTTGCTAGCTTCATTAACCATTATTAAAATTAATCTGTCTATAATTTCATCGTTACGAATGTTTTTGGATGTTGTGCAAATTTTCTCAATTTGATTATTAATAATAATTTCTTTGCCTTTATATAGATAAAAACCTTTTCCAGATTTCTTACCTAATAGTTTCATTTCATTATAAATTTTATCAATTAATGGAGAAACATTCATTCTCTCACCAAATCCCTTCTCAAGTATTTTTGCAACTTTATAACCGACGTCAATTCCAACATTGTCAGCAAGCGTTAATGGCCCCATTGGCATTCCAAAATCGGTTATTACGTTATCAATTTTTTGGATATCACTAATCTCATCAAGTAAAAAAGCTGCTTCATTAAGATAAGGAAGTAGAATCCTGTTAACAAGAAATCCAGGCGCATCTTTAACTAATATTGGAGTCTTGCCTGCTTTATAACTTAAATCAATAATTGTTTGAATAGTGTTTTTACTTGTTTTTTCATGAGGTATAACCTCAACTAAAGGCATTCTATTAACTGGGTTAAAAAAATGCATTCCAATAAATCTTTCAGGTTTTTTGAATGCTTTTGCCATCTCAGTAATTGATAATGATGAAGTATTACTTGCGACAATTGTGTCTTTATTGATATGCTTCTCAAGTTCTGTAAAACTTGATTTTTTTATATCAAGATCTTCAATTATAGCTTCAATTACAAGATCCATATTTTTAAAGCCATTAAAATTTAAACCATATGTAACCAGGTCCTTTTTAAGACCAATCTCGCGATCATTATATTTTCGAATTTTCTTTAATTGACTATAGATTTTGTCAATTTGTTTATAACCAAGTGCTACAGCTTTAAGGTTAATATCTTTAATCCTTACCGGAATACCACATTTAGACATAAGCCATGCGATACCACCACCCATAATTCCGGCGCCAAGAGTTGCTGCATTGTTTATATCTTTTGGTTTTATAGTTTTGCTTAGTTTATTGTCTTTTTTTAATGCTTCATTGGCAAAATATAATCCAATTAAGTTTTTGCATTTATCAGTAATTACCAATTCACTGAAGGCTTTTAATTCAAGATCTAAGCCTTTTTTTAAACTACCTCTGTATGAATCTTTTATTACTTCTAATGCTGATAATGGAGCTGGATAATGACCAAATGTTTTTTTTATTACATTTTGTTTAGCTTTTTTTAGAATTAAGGAATCTAAAAAGCTTAATTTATCAATAAATTTTTTACGTCTTTTTAATATCTTAGTTTTTTCACTATCTTGTTTTATTCTTTGAATAAATGCTGCTATTTTTTCCTCTTTATATTCTTCTGGGAAAAAACCATCAGTAAAACCAATTTTAAAAGCTTTTTTGTAATCTATTGTTTTTCCAGTCAATATTAAAGGCAGACTCTGCATTAATCCAACTAGTCTTGGCAATCTCTGTGTGCCACCAAAACCAGGAATAACGCCAAGATTGACTTCTGGTAGAGCTATTTTAACATTTTTAGATTTGCTTGTTAAACGATAATCAAAACATAAAGCAAGTTCAGTTCCACCACCCATAGTAGTTCCATTTATATAGCATATTGTGTCACATTTTAGATCTGCTATTAATGAAAGAATTTCTTGACCTTGTTTAACTTTTAATAAGGCATCTTTTTTGTCATTTAAATCTTTGATTTCGCTAATATCCGCACCAGCAATAAAGTTAGTTGGTTTTGCACTTTCAAAAATGAAAGTTTTGATATTTTTGTTATTAGCAATTTCTTTTATATGAGTTTCCAACTCTATTAATATTTCAGATTTTAAAATATTAACTTTCGAATCTATGCTATCAAAAGTTAGAGTTGCAATTTCCTTGTTTGTTATTTTTAAAACAAATGAATGATTACTTGCTGTCATTACGCTGCCTCCAATAAAACTGAACCACCTTGTCCTCCTCCAATGCATAAACTTGCTAATGCTCTAGTCTTGTTTTTTCTTTGCATTTGATAAAGTAAATGCAA
The DNA here is from genome assembly GCA_038120515.1 of Rickettsiales bacterium. GTDB lineage: Bacteria > Pseudomonadota > Alphaproteobacteria > Rickettsiales > JABIRX01 > JADHOX01. Next base: position 18,686 of record JAYOLW010000013.1, read on the forward strand.
AATTATCCTCATTCCAGTTACGCCAACAGGATGACCAACTGCAATTGCTCCACCATTTATATTTAATTTATCCATATCAATATCACCAATTTTTTTATCTAAATTAAATTTTTCTTTAGCATATTTTGCGCTACCAAAGGCTTCAACACAGGCAAGAACTTGTGCAGCAAAAGCTTCGTTTATTTCAATTAGATCAAAATCACTAAGTTTAAGATTATTACGTTGTAGTATTTTTACTGTTGCATGAACAGGCCCTATTCCCATTCTTTGTGGCTCACAACCAGAATAAGCATAATCACTAATAAAACCAAGTATGTCTAATTTGTTTTTTTTCGCATAAGTTTCTGAAGCTAAAAATAAAGCAGCAGCACCATCAGTAATTTGGGATGAATTACCAGCTGTTACAGTACCGTTAACTCTATCAAAATAGGGTTTTAATTTAGCAAGATCTTTCATGTTTTGGCCAGGTCTTACCCCTTCATCTGATTCTAAAATTTGTTCTTTAGCTGGATTAGCAATTATTGGAATGATTTCATCTATATATTCATTATTTTCAATTGCTCGACTAGCTTTAAGATGACTATTTAGAGCAAACTCATCTTGCATTTCTCTGGTTATATTAAAATCTCTCGCTAGAAGTTCGGCAGTGTCTCCCATTATCATTCCGTTAGTTGGGTCTGTAAGACCATGCTTTAAACCAATTTCAGGAGCCAGCATTTTGAGTCTAAATTTTGCTATCGCTTTTATCTTATTTGTAACAGTTCTAGCTCTCATCAAATTTTCTAGGAATTGTTTATATTGTTTGTTAAAGAAGAAAGGGATGTTTGTCATTGATTCGGCAGAGACGGCGGCAATAAACTCATTGTTACCTGATAAAATTCTTGCAATTCCAGATGTGATGGCTTCAAAACCAGAAGCACAATTTCTATGAACCGTAAAAGCTGGAACATTTTGGTTGATGCCGGCTCTTAGTGAGATAATTCTGGCAATATTCATTGATTCTGCAGGTTGGGCAACATTACCAGCAATTACTTCATCTATTCTTGCAGCTAGATCAGGATATTGTGTTATTAATTCTCTTAAAATTATACTACCTAATTGATCTGGTTCGAAATTTTTAAGTGATCCTGACATTTTGCCAAGAGGAGTTCTAAAGCCTTTTATGACTGCGATTCTTTCTTTCATAATTATTTATAAAGTGATGAAATTTGTTTTTTATAATTTGCTAAAATTACATGTCTTCTTATCTTCATAGAAGGTGTAAGTTGATTATTTTCTATAGAAGGTAGCTCTTTAGCAATTATAAATTTTTGGATTTTTTCCCAGTGATTTAAATTTTTATTAATTTCATCAATAGCTGAATTTAAATTCTGTTCAAAAATTTTGAATTTAATTTTATTTTTCTTGAGTTTCTTAACATCAACAAAAATAATTGCGGAAACAAATTTGCATCCATCGGCAATTATCATTGCTGTTTCAACATTATCGATTTCCTTAATTTTTTCTTCGATATTAATTGGTGATACATATTTTCCATTAGATGTTTTCATAAGTTCTTTCTTGCGACCGTTGATGAATAAGAACCCTTCATCATCTATATAACCAAGATCACCAGTTTTTAACCATGAATTTTCTATTATCAAATTAGTTTCCTTTTGATTTTTGTAATAGCCATGCATTACGTTAGGTCCTTTAACTAATATCTCATTGTCTTCCGCAATTTTAACTTCAATATTTGGTATTATTTTACCTGATGAACCAAATTTTGATGCATTTGGATGGTTAACCGATATCACAGGAGATGTTTCAGTAAGACCATAGCCCTGGTACAATGGAAGTCCTATATTTAAAAAGAATTTATTTATATTTTTAGATAAAGGTGCACCACCAGATATCATGATTTTAATATTGCCGCCAAGAATATTAATAATTTTGTTGTATAAAATTTTATTAAATAATTTCCAAATCGGACTTTTTTTTGTAGTTTTTGTATTAGTTTTTAAAGCGTAATTGATAGCAAGATTTGCTAAGATTTGCCTAGGAAAACTTGCAGTGTTAATTTTTTCTTTTAAATTAATGAAAATTTTTTCAAGTAATCTTGGTACAGTGGTTACAATAGTTGGTTTAATTTCGGCCAAAAGATTTTGAACATTTGAAATATCATCTGCAAAGTAAACTTTAACATTTTTTTGCAAATATAAGAGCATTACCATTCTTTCAAAAATATGAGCAAGAGGTAGAAATGATAAGGCTATGTCTTGATTTGATAAATGAAATAATTTGCTGGTAGCTTTTACTTGTGAAATTAAATTTTTATGAGTTAAGCACACACCTTTTGGAACTCCTGTGCTACCAGATGTATAAATTATGGTAGCTAAATTTTCGGGTTTTATAATTTTTTTAAAACTTGATATTGATAAATTATTATTATTAGATTCATCAAAGACTTTGCTTAACGTTATTATTTTGGGATTTTTAACCATAATGCTATGCACTATGACTTTATCAAAATTATCCATAAATTTTTTAATAACTTGCCAATTATCACTTCCATCTACAAATGCATATTTTACTCCAGTTTGTTCAATTTGAAATTTTAAATTTTCTTCTGAAATATTAGTAAACATTGGCACAGAAACGCCACCGTTAAGCTGGATTGCAAAATCATAAATAAGCCAATAAGGAGATGATTTCGCAAAGATAGCAACTTTAGTGTTATGATTAATTCCTAGTGATCTAAGGTAATGGGCAACGGATAGAGTTTTTTTGACAAAATCTTTGGTAGAAAAGGGACGCCATTGGTCACGATTTAAATAATTCAAACAATTGTCGGATTTGTATTTTTTTGCGACATATTTAAACAAATCAACCAGCGTTTCGGCTTCTGAAAATTTTGCGACCATACCTTTTTAAGAATTTACCATTTAATAGTCTATTTCATTGAATTATTTGTCAAGAAATGAAAATATATTTTTCTAATTATACGTTAAAAATTTAAAGTTTTTAATAGTATGAATTTTCTATAATCAGCCTTGACTAAGAATGAAATTATGGCATTTTAAACAAAAAATTTTATAAATTAATTATGTCTCTTACTGCTGGTATTGTCGGTCTTCCAAATGTTGGAAAGTCAACTTTGTTTAATGCTCTTACTGCAACTCAAAAAGCTGAGGCTGCTAATTTTCCGTTTTGTACAATTGAACCAAATGTCGGAAGAGTGTCAGTACCTGATGAAAGACTTGATAAACTAGCTGTTTTAGCAAAAACAAAAAACAAGGTCCCTACTTTTCTTGAATTTGTAGATATCGCAGGTCTTGTTAAAGGTGCATCAAAAGGTGAAGGTCTTGGAAATAAATTTCTAGGAAATATTCAGTCAACAGATTGTATAATTCATGTTATTAGATGTTTTGAAGATTCTGATGTTACGCATGTATCTGGTAATATTGATAGTATGCGTGATCTTGAAGTTATAGAGACCGAGCTTATGCTTGCAGATCTTGAGTCAGTGCAAAAAAGAATGCAAAATCTTGAAAAGAAACTTCGGGCAAATGATAAGAATGCTCAAATTGACATGGGTTTGTTTAAGAGAGTTCATGATTTATTGTCTGAAGGAAAACCTGTTAGATTAATAGATGGTCTTAATGAAGATGAAGAAAAATCTTTAAAAACTGCTCAGTTTCTTACGAGTAAAAAAACATTATATGTTTGTAATGTCGCAGAAGATGAAATATCAAATGGTAATAGTGAGTCAGATAAGATAAAAAAATATGCACAAGTAAATAATGCTGAAGTTGTTTTGATATCTGCAAAAATTGAAGAGGAAATCGCCCTACTTGAAACCATTGAAGAAAAACAAGAATTTCTTGAAACTCTTGGTCTTGCAGAATCTGGTTTAGCTAAAATTATTAAAGCTAGTTATGATTTACTTAATTTAATCACTTATTTCACTGTTGGTGAAAAAGAAACTAGAGCTTGGACAATTAAAAAAGGTTATACAGCTAGACAATCTGCCGGTGTTATTCATACAGATTTTGAAAGAGGTTTTATCTCAGCTGATACTATATATTTTCAAGATTTACTTGATTTAGGTAGTGAAAGAGCTGCAAAGGAAGCCGGAAAGGTTCGTCAAGAAGGTCGCGATTACGTGGCAATTGATGGTGATGTCTTTCACTTTAAATTTAATGTGTAATTACAATCTTTCGATTCCACCAGTTTTTGTTTCAGTATTATTTGAATTATGAGATTTGTCGTGAGAGATTTTCTGAGTTTGTTGTTGATCTAATGCCGTTGTATCAGCTGCAATGCCAAAGCGACAGCCAGCTTGATGTAAACTAGAGCCAATATCCTTTAAATTCTCTATCAAGCTCTGTGGTAATTCTCCAAAACTTTCAAGACTTGCATAAGGTTTGCGCCCTTCATCTTTTGAAGGGCTTTGCTCATTATCTTTGTTACCACCAAAACCAAAAGCCATACAACCTCAAATTATGCTGCGTTTCTTTGATCTTCTCTCAAATTTTTAGCAGCAGTTACCATTTTCATTAGAGCGGATTTAACTTCTTCCCAACCTCTAGTTTTTAAGCCACAATCAGGGTTAACCCATAATCTTTGTGGTTCGATTACTTTAAGAGCCTTACGAAGTAAGTTTTCCATCTCTTCAACTTTAGGTACTCTTGGTGAATGTATGTCATAAACACCAGGACCAATATCATTAGGATAGTTGAAATCGGTAAAAGCGTCAAGCAGTTCCATATCAGACCTAGATGTTTCAATTGAAATAACATCAGCATCTAAGGCTGCAATTGAGTCCATAATATCATTAAATTCAGAGTAACACATATGTGTGTGAATCTGAGTCGAATTAGCGGCAGAACAAGCTGATAGTTTAAATGAATTAACAGCCCAATTTAAATATTCAGCCCAATCAGATTTACGAAGAGGTAAACCTTCTCTAATAGCTGGTTCGTCAATTTGGATAATTTTAATTCCTGCATTTTCAAGATCAGAAACTTCATCTCTTATTGCCAGGCCAATTTGATAACAAGTATCACTTCTTGGTTGATCATCTCTAACAAATGACCATTGAAGAATAGTAATAGGACCTGTAAGCATTCCTTTCATTCTTTTGTTAGTAAGACTTTGGGCATATTTAGTCCAATCAACTGTCATTGGAGCTTTTCTTGAAATGTCACCAAAAATTACCGGTGGTTTTACACATCTAGAACCATAACTTTGAACCCAACCAAAACTAGTAAAAGTAAAGCCAGATAATTGTTCACCGAAATACTCAACCATGTCATTTCGTTCAGCTTCACCATGCACTAAAACATCAATATCTATTTCTTCTTGAAATTTAACGGCATGCTGAATCTCTTCAGCGATAAATTTATCATATTCAGCTTGAGTTACCTCACCTTTTTTAAATTTAGCTCTAACTTGTCTAAGCTCTTTTGTTTGAGGAAATGATCCAATTGTTGTTGTTGGAAATGCAGGAAGTCCAAGTTCTGAATTTTGTTCTTTGATACGATCAGCAAAAACATTTTGTCTATTAAACATTGATTCATCAAGACTATTCATTCTGTTTTTAACTTCAGGATTATGAATCTTAGAAGATATCTTTCTGCTTTCAGCAGACGCTTGGTTTCTAGCTAATACTTCTTCTGAGCCTTCGCTATTTGTAATAATAGCTTTTAGATCAGATAGTTCAGCAATTTTTTGTTTTGCAAAAGCCATCCAGTCTTTAATTTCAGAATCTAGTTTAGTTTCTGAGTCAAGATCAACCGGAGAATGAAGTAAAGAACATGATGAAGATAAAATTAATCTATCATCAGATACAGACTTTGAAACATCAGCTATTTTAGCAAGTGTGTCTTGGTAATTTGCTTTCCAAATGTTTCTTCCGTTAATTACTCCAAGACTAACAATCTTATCTTCAGATAAGTTTTTCGCAAATTCAATGTTAGATTCACTCCTAACTATGTCAAAATGAACAGAATCAACTGGTAAGTTATTAACAATAGCAAAATTATCACCATAGCTTTCAAAGTAACTTGCAAGGTGAATGTTTATGTTACCTTTTGCTGCACTAATTCTTTGATATGCATTCTCAAATAAAGATTTAACATTTACTTCAAGGTCAAGAGATAGGATTGGTTCATCAATTTGAATATCTTTACAACCAAGTTCATTTAATTTTGTTAAAATTTCTTCGTAACAATTTAATAAATTATCAATTAGGTCAAATCTATTAGAATTATCCTTTTCTTTACCAATATATAAATATGAAACAGGCCCGATTATTACTGGTTTAGTTTCAAAGCCATTTTCTTTAGCAAATTGGTAATCATCAAAGATTTTATGATAAGAGATTGAGAATTCTGTAGTTTTTTTAAATTCAGGAACGATGTAATGATAGTTTGTATCAAACCATTTAGTCATTTCCATTGCAACTACGTCAGTGTTACCATCTTGTTTTCCACGCGCCATTTGAAAATAAAGATCTAAACTTATATCGCCACCTTCATGTTTGTATCTAGTTGGAACATTTCCAAAAGTGCAAGATGCATCAAGGATGTGGTCGTAATATGAGAAATCATTTGGAATTAAATCTATACCTTTTTCAGCATGAGATTTTAAATTATATAATTTGATTTGATTTGCTTCTTGGTTTAGTTCGGAAGTTGAAATTTCGCCTTTCCAATATTTTTCTACAGCTTTTTTTAGTTCTCTATTTGAACCAATTCTTGGGTATCCTAGTGTTGTTAATTTAACCATTTGTAACCTTTAAATAATTGACGCTAAAAAATTCACTTATATAATGCAAAGCAAATCGGGATATATAAAATATATATCAGCTCCCAATAATCAATGTTTTTAATAAAAATATTATGAATCAGTCAAATTCAAACAAACCTTCTAGAGCTGAAGCTGAACAGGCGGTTAAAACTTTAATTAGTTGGGCCGGTGATGATTACACTCGAGAAGGACTAGTTGACACTCCTAAAAGAGTTGTAAATGCGTTTGAAGAATTCTTTGCTGGTTACGCTGAAGATCCTGAAGAAATTTTATCTACTACCTTTGAAGAAATTCATGGTTATGATGATATTGTTTTATTAAAAAATATGCGTTTAGAGTCTCATTGTGAGCATCACATGGTACCAATTATCGGTAAAGCTCATATTGCTTATTTGCCAAAACAAAGAGTTGTTGGTATTTCAAAAATAGCTCGTCTTTTGGATGTTTATGCTAAAAGACTGCAAACACAGGAAACTATGACGGCTCAAATAGTGAATACAATTGATAAAGTTTTAAACCCACTTGGTATTGCTGTAATTATTGATGCTAAACATCAATGTATGACAACTCGTGGTGTTAAGAAATCTGAGACTTCGACTGTAACTACAAAGTTTACTGGTGTTTTTCAAAATGACCCACAATATCAAGCTAGATTATATAATTTAATTAATCTTCAGCTATAAAAATTTGGTTATATTGTAAAAAATACAATTTAGTAATACCATCTTCTCTTTTGTCCAATTGCACAAATCCTTCAGGGAGTTTAAATGTTGCTCTCTTAGCTAATTCTAAAACAATTATTGCTTTATTATTTAACCAATTTTTTTTGATTAATTCATTAAGAATGTTTTCAGAGATGTTTTGGTTATATGGTGGGTCAATAAAACATAGATCAGCAGACAAAGTAGCTTTAGGCATATTTAGAGCATTATAATTTAAGAATTTTATTCTTTCTAATACACCAAGTTTTGTAGCATTAAAATGGGTTAATTCGCCAAAAAGCCTGTTTTTATCAATCAAAATAGCATTTTGAACTCCTCTTGAAAGTGCTTCAAAAGAAATGCTCCCTAATCCTGAACAAATATCCAAAATAATTTCAATATCTGATAACTCTCTATCTGGAAATATCAATGGGTTATGCTCAAGAATGTTAAAAATCTTTTCTTTGATTTTATTGGTTGTTGGTCTTAAATCTTGATGACGCAAAGTTTCTATTTTGCGTCCCTTAAGACTACCGCAAATTATTCTCATAGTTATAAAAGGCCAAGCGCTAAACTTGGCCATTAATTAAAATTTATGCAGCTTCAACTTTATTTAAGTCAATAGTTTCTTCGCCTTTGTTCCAGTTACATGGGCAAAGTTCATCAGATTGAGCAGCGTCAAGAATTCTTAAGACTTCATTTGGATTCCTACCAACACTTAATCCGTTTACAGATGCATGTTGGATAACATTTTGAGGGTCAACAATGAAAGTTGCTCTAAGTGCAACACCTTCTGCTTCATTAATAACGCCAAAGCCATTAGCTAATTCTTTTTTAATGTCAGCAAATAGTGGGTATTGTAAATTTTTTAAGTCAGGATGTGAGTTTTTCCATGCAAGATGAACAAATTCTGAATCTGTACTAACTCCAATAATTTGTGCATCACGATCAGCAAATTCTTGGTTTAATTCATTGAATGCAGCAATTTCAGTTGGGCAAATAAAAGTGAAATCTTTAGGATAAAAGAATATTACTTTCCATTTTCCTTGGTAAGAATCTTGGTTAATTTTTTCAAAACCATCTTTGATTGAGTTACCAGTAACTGCAGTTCCAGCAAAATTAGGTAATTTTTGTCCAATTGTAAGCATTTTAAATAAATAATATTAAAGTATGTTGATAAATCATAATCATTTGATTATAAAGTATTGTTTAAAACGTTTCCCTATAAAGGTCAAGATATGAAAAAGTTGAATAAAATTGATGGAGTAATTTCTGCAATCGATATTGATAATATTGACACAGATATGATTATTCCTAAACAGTTTCTACAAACTATCAAAAAAACAGGTTTGGGTGAGAATCTATTTTATGAAATGAGATTTGATAATCAGGGAAATGAAATTTCTGAATTTATATTAAATCAAGATTGGCATAATCAATGTAAGATTTTAGTTGCTGGTGATAATTTTGGCTGCGGCTCTTCAAGAGAACATGCTCCATGGGCAATAAGTGATTTTGGTATTAGTGTAATAATAGCCCCTTCATTTGCTGATATTTTTTATAATAATTGTTTTAAAAATGCTATTTTACCTATCACTTTATCAAAAACATTAGTTAATGAAATTACAGATTTCGCTCAATCAGGTAAAAACTCGGCTTACGTCAATTTAACTGAGCAAACAATTAAAATTGGTGATAAAATTATCAATTTTGATATTGAGGCTTTTAGAAAAACTTGTCTTTTAGAAGGCTTGGATGAAATTTCATTAACCTTAAAATCTGAAGACAAAATAGCTGCTTTTGAACAAGCACAAAGGCAAGAAGCCCCTTGGCTTTATAGTTAATAATATTAATTTTGGTATTTATGAAGGTAGCCAATAATCAGATTGATAACTATATCAAACAATCACTTGCTAACAATTCTTCTGCCTTATTATATGGTGTTGATGAAGGTGTTATTTATGAAAGAAAGCAAGATGTTATCAAAGCTGTTTTAGGTGAAGATTTTGATGATCTTCATTTGGTTGAATATCAATTTAAAGATATTTCTGATAGTTTTCATAACGTTATAGATGAAGCAAATGGCTTTTCTTTAATTCCTGGTAGAAAATTGTTAATTATTTACGCAGCTAAAGATGCTATAGCTGAAGATCTTCAAATCTATTTTGATATGTTGAAATCTGATAGTTTTTTACTCGTTGTTGCAGATGATTTAAAGCCTACTGGAAAGTTAAGAAAATTTTATGAGGCTGAGCAAAATATAGTTTCTATTCCCTGCTACATCGATGATGAACAATCATTGAAAAATATTATCATCTCTGATTTGAAACATGATGGATATCAAATTTCTTATGATTTAGCAGATTTTATTGCTTCTAAATTTTATGGAAATCGTCAAATTTTAAGAAGTGAACTTTTAAAATTAAAAAATTTCATGGGCGATAACAAAGAAGTTTCATTTGAGGATGTGGAGTCAATTATTACTGGTTCTAAAGAAAAGAATCTTCAAGATTTCGCAAATAAAATTGCTAATTTAGAAATAGCTAATTTAGCTAATATAATTGAGGCTAATAAAAAGATTGGTGTTAACTCAATTACTTTATGTAGAGTCTTAATAAATTATTTTACTAGATTAAATCTTGCCGCATCATATAGAGCCCAAGATATGACAAATAATGATGCTGTTTCAAAGCTTCGTCCTCCAGTTTTTTTTAAACAAAAGTCTTTGATGATACAGCATCTTTCGAAATGGAGTAATGCAAAAATATATGATTTTCTGACTAAGGTTCAACAATATGAATTACTGTTAAAGAAAAACTCTTCTGGTGAATTTACTGATATTTTATTTGCTGATTTCCTCGTTAAATATCTTGCAAGAGTTTGAATTATTTTAAGCCCATAGCATGAATGATAGCTGATTTTTTCAGTTTGTTACTTTTGTTAAAAATATTTAAACCCAAATTTCTTATGAAATTTATAGTTTTGTTTTCATTAGAGAATAATTTTACTAGGCTATGTGTTGATAAAGTCATTAGGGTATTTTCTTTCCAGCGCTTTTTGTAAAATTCTTTAAGTAAAAGGTTTGATCCAATATCATTACCAAGATTTTTGTACTTAAAGATTAATTTACCTAACTCCTCAATATCAGAAAATGAAAGATTGTAACCTTGTCCAGCAACAGGATGAATTGAATGAAGTGCATCACCAATAAATAATATTCTATTGAGATAGCAGTTTTTGTTAAGCATTAATGATACAGGAAAACTGGTAATATCAGAAATTAACTGTATTTGACCATATAAATCAGAAACAATTCTATTTAAATTATCATGAATTATCTTTTCATCGATATTAGCATGATTATCAGATATACTATATACTACGGATGATTCATATTTTTTTAATAGTTGCAGTAATGCTAAAGGTCCTTAATGCAAGAATTGTTCAAGTGCCATATTATTATGATTTTTTTCTTGTTTAATATTAAAAACATAAGATTTTTGTTTGTAATTATGAGTTATGGTATCAATATTAAACAATTGTTTTAATTTTGAAAATTTACCATCTGCAACAAGAATTAATTTACCTCTTATTTTAATTTTTTTTGTTTCTGCTATAACATAATGATTTGAGGTTTGAATATCTAAAACTTCTTGATTTTCGATAAATTTGTTTTGATCCAATTTGTTAATCAAAGCTTTTTTTAAAATAGTGTTTGGGATGATGTAACCCATTGGTGAAAATTCAGTCATATCATCACTAAATACTGCCTCAGATTCAGAATGATTGTTTCTAATAACTATTCTTTTGATAGGTGCAGCGTATTGTTCAATATCATTCCAAATTCCTAAAAATTGAAAATTCTGGCATAGGTTGAAATTTACTGCGGTGGTCCTTGTATCAGTATTGGTAATTTTAGCAGTTTTGTTTCTATCAATAATAATATAGCTGATTCCAAGTTTTTGAAGGTAATTTGCGGCAGCAAGTCCTGCAAGCCCAGCTCCAACAATGATTATTTCAGTTTTAATCATATTAAAAAATGTTAAAATTAAAATTTTTATAGAGGATTTTTATAGAAAAAGCAAAGAAAAAGCCGACTCTAAAAGAGTCGGCTAAATCAGAGAGAGATATGAGAGAAATCAACTTTTAGAAGAATAAATAATAAGAGTCAATCAATAAAACTTATTTTTTTTTGGAAACTTAAAAGGAACAAGGTAACCCTTGTTTCCTTTGTTTACTAACCATTTCTTTAAATCTTGTTCGATAAAACTGCGAGAATTTACTTTGAAATTTAGTCCATCTGAGAATTTTATCGTCATTATATCTGAAATCTTCGAGTCTGTCTGTTTCTGTATTTTAACGCCCATGCCTTTTTGCATTTCTGGTATTTCAGAGATACTGACGACAACCATTCTTCTTAAAGTGTTTACTGCAACAATAGCATCATGTTCTAATCCAATAGGTTCAACTTTAAAAAGTTCGTTACCTTTAGTTGAAAAAATTGCTTTACCAGTTTTTTTTATGCTTAAGAAATTTTCACCAGATATTCTAAAGCCTTTACCGTCATTACTTATAAGGATATAAGATTTAGTATCGTCATATTTAAAAATGCTTATAATTTCTTCCTCTTGCTTTAAATCGAACAGAAAGTTTAAAGCATTTTCTTCTTTCGCAGAAATATCAAGCTTGTAATTTTGCAATGTATAGAATTTTCCATGATTTGAGGCTATTATAAGTTTTTCAGTATTAAATGTTTCGAAAATAAATTTTTCACCATCACCAGCTTTATATTTTATTTTGTTGTGATCAAGATTATGGCCTCTTAATGCTCTAATTCTTAGGCTTTTTGAAATTACAATTGTAATTGCTTCTTTTTCTATTAATTCTTCTTCATTTAAATTAATTTCTTCATAGTCTTTAATTAATTTAGTTCGTCTTTTAACTAAAGATTTATGCTTTAAGAACTCTTGTCTAACTTCTTGATTTTCAATTAGTAAAACTTCTTTTTGCTTTTCTTTTGAATTAATGATGTTTTCTAGTTCTTCTAGTTCAGCTTCTAGTTCAGCTTGCTCTTTTTTTATTTTGATTTCTTCTAATTTTTGCAGTGCTCTTAACTTTATTTCGAGTATAGCTTCAACTTGAACTTCAGTTAGTTCAAATTTTTGCATAAGAAATTCCTTTGGTTTGTCTTCAAATCTAATAATTCTTATAACTTCATCAAGGTTAAGGTAAACGATAATGAATCCAGCAAGAATTTCTAGGCGTTTTGTGATTCGTCCAAGTCTAAATTCTGATTTCCTAATTAGAATTTCATATCTATGCTCAATATATTGCTCTAAAACTTCTTTTAAATTACATATTTGTGGAACCTGATATTTATTTAGAACATTTAAATTAAGGCTATAATTCATTTCAAGTTCTGATTCCTTAAATAATTGCTCCATTAAAATATTAGCTTCTACATTTCGATTTTTTGGTGTAATTACTATTCGGATGTTTTCACTAGATTCATCAGCGATTTGTCCTAGTCTATGAAGCTTTTTACTATTATATAAGTCAGCTAATTTTTCTAATAAACGTGACTTAGAAATTTGATATGGAATTTCTGTAATAACAATTTGGTATGCGCCATGAGATAATTCTTCAGTTTTCCATTTGGCTCTAACTTTAAAGCCACCTCTTCCCGTTTCATAAATTTTTAAAAATTCGGCTTTTTTATATATTATTTCACCACCAGTTGGGAAATCAGGTGCAGGAATATGGGTAAGTAGCTTTGAAATCTCAATATCTGGGTTTTTTAGTAATAATTCTGTTGCATCAAGCAGTTCTAATATATTATGAGGAAAAATTGATGTTGCCATTCCAACGGCTATACCTTCGCTTCCATTAACAAGCAAATTTGGAAATGCAGCAGGCAGTAATTCAGGTTCATTGTCAGAATCATCATAAGTTGGGATAAAATTAACGGTATTTTTCTCAATATCCTTAAGTAAAAGCATTGCAACAAATGTTAGCTTTGCTTCTGTATAACGCATTGCTGCGGCATTATCACCGTCAATAGATCCAAAATTACCCTGTCCATCAACAAGAGGATATCTTGAAGCAAAAATTTGCGCTAACCTAACCATAGCATCATAAACTGCACCGTCACCATGAGGATGGTATTTACCAATTACATCGCCAACTACTCTAGCCGATTTTTTAAAACCCGAATTAGGATCCAGATGTAACTTGTACATTGCGTATAGAATTCTTCTATGTACTGGTTTTAAGCCATCCCTAACATCTGGAAGTGATCTTGATGTGATAGTAGATAAAGCATAGGCTAAATATCTTTCAGATAACGCTTTATCAAAATCAATATCTAAAGTTGTTATTAGTTTTCCCATATTTCTTTACTAATTGTGTTTAACAAAACATTTCGCATATATGAAATTTCTTTGCCATATTGTTTAAAATAATATTTATTTAAAAAATGCTCAGAAATTTTTGCACAATCCTCCAAACTCTTTTTATCAGGTAATTCTGAAAAATCCAAAAGGAATTTTGGTAATAAAAATATTTTATCTTCATATGCTTGTCCATGTTCATAACAAACTGCTCTTCCGGTTTTCGGGGAAATAAATACAAGATCATTATTGGTGTTACAAACTGCGCATGCATTAAGATCAATTTCATAACCCATTTCTTTTTGTAGCATAAGTTCAAAAATTAAATATTCTTTAAATTGTATTATTTTAGTTTCTGCAAAAATGATATTCTTAAGGAGCTTATTGTAATTATTAAATGTTAAATTTAGTTCTAAACTTTCTGGGAAAAGATTGTAAATTAATTCAGCGGCAACTGATGACATTAGTAATTTGATTTTGTCTGATATTAATTCATAAAAATTATTCTCGATAATTTCAGGTGTAATCCTATGAAGGCCAGAATCTAATCTTGAATTTGCAGAAATAATAAATTTATTACCAATTTCAAAATTATTATAACTTTTCTTTGAAAACGCATTTTTGATAATCCCTTTTAAAATGCCATTATCCTTAGTAAGAAATGAGGCGATAATTGAAGATTCTGAAAACTTCATTTTTGATAATAAAAATGCTTCATCTTCAATTTTAATCATGGTATGAACTAAACTATTAACTAATTAAATTTTTTTAAATGTCAGAGTTAAAGGATAAGCAAGAAGATAAGCTTAAACAAGATAAAAATAAAACTGATGAATCAAAAAATAAAAAATCTGAAATAATTGAGCAAGTTCAAGAGATTGGTGGCCCCAAATTTGAGCCAACTACTTATGGTGATTGGCAAGTTAAAGGTAGGTGTTCAGATTTCTAATAAGCTATTTCTAGTTTTACTGAAGCTTCCACTTCTTGATCTTTTGGTATAATTATCGGATTTACATCTGAAGTTAGCGCTTGTCCTCTTATCTGGTAATCAAATTTTGGATAATTAACATTTTGTGTATCAAGCTCAATTTTTACTACAGCTTTTCTTTTGAGTTCTAATTGTTTTAAAACACTATCTGCTTTATTTAATGCTTTATCAATTGCCAACTTAACAGCTTGTTCTTTTTTTTCTTCTAATAAATCATCATCAATTGAAAACTTAATATTAGTAATTCTATCTATATTGTTTTGGGAAAGAAAATTTAAATATATAGGAACATTCTCTACACTAACTTTAAATGATGCAGCGGAAATAGTGTCATATCCAATTATTTCTCTGTTCTTTGAATCTATATTATAAACAGGTCTTGATTCAAATGATTTGGTTTGAAGATTCGATACTTCATTTGTTTCAGAACGAAGATATGTAATTACATTTAATGATCTTGTTGCGTAATCATTATATGATATTTCTGTATTTGGCCCTCTACCAACAATATCAAACTCAATAGTGGCATGGGTAGTCTTGTAGCTGATTTTCTCAGTTGCAGATACTTCAATAATTCTTTCAGATGAATAAGCTTGGAAGGAGTGCAGTGAAATTAACAAAGAAATGCTTATGACTTTTAAAATATTAGCGATTTTTTGCATATTTAAACCTTAATAAATTTTGTTATTTCAATACCATATCCTTCGAGACCAATAACAGATTTTGGATTGTTTGTTAATAGTTGAAGTTTTTTGATACCAAGATCATTTAGTATTTGTGCTCCTATCCCGTAATCTCGAATTTTCTTACTCTCTTTATTTGTATGATCAAGCGATTCGATTGATTTTGATACTGAGTCTTTTTGGGCAGATCTTAATATAACAATTACACCTGTTTCAAGCTCATTAATTTTTTTTAATGACCTGATTAAAATATCTGAATCATCACCAACATTTAGGATGTCTTGAAGGAAATTTTGTGAATGCATTCGAACAGGAACTTCATCAATAGTTGAAATATCACCTTTGATCAATGCAATATGTTCAGCATATTCAATTGCACTATGATAAACAATTAGATTAAAATCGCCGTGCAAAGTACTGATATTACTAGACAAGTGTTTTGATACTAGTTTGTCATGTTTACGTCTATAATTTATTAAGTCAGCAATCTTAGCAATTTTTAAACCATGTTCCTTAGCAAAAATAGCAAGGTCAGGAAGGCGCGCCATCTCACCATCATCTTTCATTATTTCACAAATAACTCCAGATGGATTAAGTCCGGCAATTTTAGATATATCTACTGCTGCTTCAGTATGACCTGCTCTTGTAAGCACTCCTCCATCTTTTGCAAGAAGAGGAAATATATGACCAGGAGATACAATATCAGCAGAGTTTTTGCTAGGATCAATTGCAGATTGTATAGTGTGAGATCTATCATAGGCTGAAATACCAGTAGTGACACCCTCTTTTGCTTCTATTGATACAGTAAATGCAGTTTTATTTCTTGATCTGTTATTTTGAGCCATAAGTGGAAGATTAAGCTCTTCGACTCTATTCCTACTCAAAGCTAGGCATATTAATCCCCTACCATATTTAGCCATAAAGTTTATTTTGTCGCTGGTAGCAAATTGTGCTGGAATTACAAGATCTCCTTCATTCTCTCGATCTTCATCATCAACTAAAATAAACATTTTGCCTAATTTAGCATCTTCAATAATTTCTTCGATTTTTGAGATTGTTATTTCATTGTTTTCTATAGACATCACCTGCACCTACTATGTATTTAGCTACCATATCAATTTCGATATTAACTATATCACCAACCTTAGAATATTGAAAAGTTGTATGATCAAATGTATGAGGTATTATATTTATTGAAATTGAATCTTCTAGAACTTTATTCACTGTTAATGAAATACCGTTAATTGTGACTGAGCCTTTATCTATAAAAAACATTCTTGAGTCTTTAGGAATAGAAACCTGAAATTCATATGATTCTGCAATTTTTGTGATGTTTAATATTTCAGAGACAAAATCTACATGGCCAGAAACTAAATGCCCAGATAAACCATCAGAAAGTTTTAAGGATGGTTCTAAGTTAACATAGTCATTAATAGAAATATTCTTAAAATTACTGCAATTTAAAGTTTCGTTCGATAAATAAAATTTTAATTTTTTTTCGTCAATATTCGTAATGGTAAGGCAAACGCCATTGGTTGCTATAGAATCTCCAATTTTATAATTACTTAGGTTTTGGGTTGATACTAATATTTCGATATCACCTTTTGGAAGATGTTTGATGGATAATATTTTACCAATATCTTGAATTATGCCGGTAAACATAAATAAATAAATAAATTTTTGTAAATATATATTATCAAAACAAAAAAGCAATTAATGCTCTAAATTACTTGCCGATACAAAATTCTTTAAAAATCTTATCAAGTATTTCTTCTATATCGATTTTTCCAGTAATTCTTGCTAATGCAGTTGCAGCAAGCCTTAAGTTTTCACAGGCAAGTACAAGGTCATCACCAATTTCAAATCTACCAAGATAATTAGCAATTGTTTCAATTTCTATAAGATGTCTTTCTTTAGAAATAGCGAAGCCTTTATGCCAATCAAATCTAGTTTTTATGTTTAAGGATATTTTATCAATGAGTTTGTCAATATTACCTTTGTTCTTAACTGAAATTGACAAAATATTCTTGTTTTCTAGCAATGAATAATTGTTATTGTGAAGTATGTCATTTTTGTTAATAACAATAATGTCATCACTGTTTATTAGATTATTTGTTAAATCAGATTGTTTGATTGAAACACTTCCATCAATTAATAAAATTCTAAGATCAGCATTGGCTGCAGTTGTGATAGCTTTTGCAATACCGATTTTTTCAATTTCATTTTCTGTTTCTCTAATACCTGCTGTGTCTGATATTTTAACATTTATACCATTAAGATCTAATTCTGTTTCAATAACATCTCTTGTAGTTCCGGCATGCTCGGAAACTATTGCGATATCTCGGCCAGAAAGCTCGTTGATGAGTGAAGATTTTCCTGCATTTGTAGAGCCAATAAGTGCTATATTTATGCCATTGTTAATTTTTATTCCATTTTTATTGTTATGTATAAATTCCTTAATATCATAAATCATTTGTGATATCGATGAATTGATAGTTTTTACTAAAGCTTCGTCAATATCGTCATCTGGAAAATCAATATATGCTTCTAAAATAGCTAAATTATCAATTAAAGATTTACGCCAATTTTCATAAATATTTGATACATCTCCTTTTAACTGTTTTAAAGCCTGTTGTGATTTAACTTTTGTATCAGATTTGACCAAATCATTAATAGCTTCAGCTTGAAGAAGGTCAATTTTGCCATTGATAAAAGCTCTTTTAGAGAACTCCCCATTTTCAGCATATCTAAAGCTATCGATTGTATTTAGCGCGTTTAAAAATTCTTTCATTATTACAAAAGAGCCGTGAATATTTAATTCAACAACATCTTCACCAGTAAAACTATTTGGTCCTTTAAAAAAAATAAATAAACCATTATCTATAAGATTATCTTGGTAAATAAAATCAGTATGATAAGCAAACCTCGGAATTATTTTTTTTTGAATAGAAAATAGCTCTAAAGCTTTCAATGCATCTGGACCTGAGATTCTTATTATATTTACTGAGGCTGAGATTTCAGATGTTATTGGTGCGAAAATAGTACTCATATTAACTTATAAGATTATTAAAATGAAAATTCTTGCATGTAATGCCAATGTTCCATTAGCAAACAAAGTAGCAACAATTTTAAATACAGAACTTATAAATTCCACTATTAAAACGTTTTCTGATAAAGAAATTTTTGTAGAAGTTAATGAAAATGTTCGTGGTGAGGATGTTTTTGTAATTCAATCAACTTCTTGTCCTGCCAATGAAAACCTTATGGAGCTTTTAATTGCTATCGATGCCTTGAAACGAGCATCAGCTAAACGTATTACAGCAGTGATACCTTATTATGGTTACGCAAGACAAGACCGAAAACCAGGTCCTAGAACCCCAATTACTGCAAAATTAGTTGCTAATTTGATAACTGAAGCCGGAGCAAGTAGAGTTTTAACTATGGATCTTCATGCTGGGCAAATTCAAGGTTTTTTTGATATTCCTCTAGATAATTTATACGCTGCCCCAATCTTTATAAATGATATTAAATCCAACTATTCCATTGAGGATGCTATTGTTGTATCTCCTGATGTTGGTGGTGTTGCAAGAGCCCGATATTTTGCTTCTAGATTAAATCTTGGTTTAGCGATTGTCGACAAAAGAAGAGATAAGCCAAATTCTTCCGAGGTGATGAATATAATTGGTGATGTTGAAAATAAAAACTGTATCATGATTGATGATATGATAGATACTGGTGGAACTCTTGCAAATGCTGCAAAAGCAATCTTAGATCATGGTGCTAAATCAGTTTCAGCTTATATTTCTCATGGTGTTTTATCTGGGCAGGCGGTCGATAAAATCAATAATTCAGTATTAGAAAATCTAGTAATAACAGATACAATAAATAATGTTGAGAAAGCTTCGCAAATAAAGAAACTTAAAATTTTAACTGCATCTGATTTAATAGCCAATGCAATTAGCAGGATTGCTAACGAGAAATCGGTTTCATCATTATTTGTATAAAATTTTAAAAAGCTTTTATATCTACTTTACATCTAGGAGTTTATTGTTTATAAGCCCTTGATGCAATTAATTTTTGTGATTTTTTTTATCACATGAATCTAAAATAGGTTTGTAAAATGTCTAAAATATTTGTAATTGAAGCTGAGGCTAGAAAAGAAAAAGGTAAATCCGCTTCTAGAAGTTTAAGAAGAGAAAATAAAATTCCTGCTGTTGTTTATGGAGCTGGTATAGATCCTGTTAATATTTCAATTGATCATAAATCTACTAAAAAAAGATATTTGCAAGGTCATTTTAAAACTCAAATTTGTCAAATTGAGGTTGATGGTAAAAAAATCAAAACATTACCAAAGCAAGTTGACCTTCATCCAGTTAGTGATGAAATTACTCATATTGATTTTTTCAAACCTAATAAAAAATATAAATTAAAAATGTTGATACCACTTCATTTGTTAAATGAAGATAAATGTTCTGGTGTAAAATCTGGTGGTGTTTTAAATATTGCTTCACGTGAAGTTGAAGTGTTATGTACAATTGACAACATACCAGAAACTATCGAAGTTGATGTCGCTAAGCTTGATATAGGTTCTGCGATTACTCAAAAGGATTTAAATCTTCCAACTGATGTAGAGTTTGCACATAATGATAATGATGATGCTATTGTAACTGTTGCTCATCATGTGGAGGAAGTTGAAGAGGAATCTGGGTCTGTTGATGATGTTGAAGTAACATCAGAAAAGTCAGATGCAAATTCTAAAGAAGCTTCTTAGTGATAACTACCAACCTATGTTTATAATTTTTGGTCTAGGTAATCCTGGTCAGAAATATCATAATAACCGTCATAATATTGGTTTTTTATTTATTGATTATTTATTTAATAAATATTCAAACAACATCTCATTTAAGTCTAAATATTCTTCTTTTTTTGATAAAATTCAGATTAATGGAATTGATGTTGTTTTGGTAAAGCCTCAGACATATATGAATAACTCTGGTTCATCTGCTACTGCTTTTAAAAGCTTTTTTAAAGTGGAGCTTAATAATATTTTTGTTGTCCATGATGAAATTGATTTGAAGTTTGACCAGGTAAAGCTCAAAAACTCAGGGGGTAACGCTGGTCATAATGGTCTCAAAGATATAACAAGCAAAATAGGTAATGAGTATTGGCGTATTAGAATAGGCGTTGATCATCCAAGAAATTTAGGATTAAGTCAGCAAGTAAGTAATTACGTTCTTGAAGATTTTAAGATTTCTGAGCAGGAAAACTTTCAGGAGATTTTTAAACGTTCTGAAGATTTGCTTTTGCAAAAAATATTTGAGTTAAGATCGTAAGAGGCGCCTAAAGTAACGCCCCTACCCAATTAAATTTATGCTTTATCAAGGTTTGCGTTAGCAAAATCCCAATTAACTAAATGATTTAGGAAGACATCAATATATTGAGGTCTAGCATTTCTATAATCAATGTAATAGGCATGCTCCCAAACATCCATAGTTAATAAAGGGGTTTGTCCTTTTGTTAATGGGTTATCAGCATTTGGAGTTTTAGTCACTTCTAGTTTTCCTTCGTTATTTATTATAAGCCAAGCCCAGCCTGAACCAAATTGAGTCGCGCCTGCTTTAGCAAATTCAGCTTTGAAATTATCGTAAGAACCAAAATCTTCATTAATTTTATCAGCAATTTTACCAGTTGGATTTCCACCACCATTAGGCATCATTGAATCCCAATAAAATGTATGATTCCAAACTTGAGCAGCATTATTAAAAATACCGGCTGTTTCTGGATTATTTGCTGATTCTTTGATGATTGTAATAATATCTTTGCCAGCAAAGTCGGATGCTTCAATTAGTTTATTGCCATTGTCAACATAAGCTTTGTGATGTTTTCCATAATGGAAATCTAGAGTTTCCTCTGAAATAAAAGGTGCTAATGCATCTTTTGCATAATTTAAATTAGGAAGTGTTAATGACATTTTTTTTTCAGGTTTAATTAGTAATTTGTTTTTTAAAGGTAGAAAATACGCAGCTGAAATTCCAGCTAGAGAAATTGTTAAAAATTTTCGACGTGATAGTTTCATACCTTTGTTAAATTTTATGTATTTATATTGTTATGTTTTGTTAATTCAAGCAATTTAAATTCAATTTTAACTATAATAAATATATTCTATGGTAGCAATTTTCAATCTGTAATATAGCAACACAGAGTGCAGTAGATCGGCTTCTCATATGTATTAATAAATTACAAAAGGGTTGCAAATTATAACAATGGCTATATTTTTTTAAAAAATAAATTTATACTTATGGCAAAATCACCTGAACGAATAATTAAAAAGAAAAAGCCAAATCCAAAGACAGATACAACTAATGCAGACTTAGTTTCTAATGGTAGTGATTACGCAAATTTAAATTTTGAAATAGCTAATGATTCTAAGGTGCATTCTACTGCTGGTGCCTTTTTGAATACATCATCTTTATCTTCGGATTTTATTAAAAGTTATCCTTACACTCCTGGAAGTGTTTTAGTAGGTGATGATTTTGATGATAATGATGATTATACAGATCGAATGGTAGAGGCTTGTGATAGAAGTTGTGATCATAAGAAAGCAGAACAAAGACCAGCTGTAGTAACAACTTTAACTTCAGTTGGTGATTTTTCTAGAGACCAACCTGAATCTATAACCGAAATTATTTTTGGTAGTCCAGCTTTTGTTGCTCGAAAATCAGCTACTCATTTAGATGAATATTTTAATAAATATAGACACTTAGCTAGTGTTGCTGATGCAGATTTTAATAGATCTCAGGTAATATTCTGTGGAGGAAATCACAGAGGTCTAGCTTTTTATGAGCTTGTTAAAGATTTGATTAAAAAAGGCAAAAAAATTAGAGCTGTTTTTATGGAAGAAATAAATTCTGATGCTCAAGCAAAAGATTATAATCAAAACATTATTGATCGTCATTTTGTTGTAAATAAGGAAAAAGAAAGCCTGAAATATGCTTTTTCTGGTGATGAGTTAGATACAGATGTTGTGATCGAACATTTAGTTAAAGAATCTGCTCCTTATTTAGATGAATATTTAGGTTTAATTGGTGTAGATGGTAGAGATCATGAAGCCTATTTAGATTCTTACTATCGTGATTTTTTGAATCTTTTAGGTGATAAAAATATTCATATTGGCGGTATTGATCATAGTAAATATAGAGAAAAACCTAGCGGTGGTTACGATTGCAATAGACATGCATATATGAATTTTCATGCTGCTATGATTTTAAAATCATATTTTGAAAGATTAAATTTTTTAAGAGTGCCACTTGCTCATGATGAAGTTGTTTTGGTTTCTATCGGTAATGCGCATGGGATTGATAGATTTAATCAAATTGAAATGTCGGATGGTCATCATATAGCAATTCCTTCTGTTCAGACAATATTTAAAGCAGAATGTGCAAATCAGTCTTTATCACTTCCTACGTCATCTATTTCCTTTGTTGCTGATCCTGATGTTGTGGAAAAAGATGGATATGATACAAAAGCAACAATCATTCATCTAAATAAATATTCAAATTACGAATTATATAGCGAAAGATCTGATAAGTCGCCTTCTAACGCTAAATATAAAAGTAAATATTTAGCTGTTGCTAAAACTAATCATGAGCTTGATAGAAACATTTGCGAATTTGCGGGTTTAATCGTTGCTCCTATTAGATCCCATGCTTCTGTTGATAGCATGGTAGCTCCTCCTCCTCCTCCTACTACTACTTCTTCTTCTTCTTCTTCTTCTGTTTCTTTGTTTGGGCGCCGTTAAATTATTTAACAGTATTAAGTTAATAATGTATTAAGTTTTTGTATTAAATTGCAGCTTAATTTTTTGTATCGCTTGGAATAAAAAGTAATATTTTTCAAAAAATTATTTAAGCTTCTTTGAAGTTTCCTTGATCAGGAGCTTGATGTACTTGCATAAGCTCACTATATAGATAAGAATATGCTATTCTATCTTTATGAGTTTCATCCTCGCACACTCTCCATGTTCTTCGTGTAAAAAGAAATTGTAAAATATCAAATTGCATATCTGTATCCTCTTCTCTGAAACATTGAATTAATGTATTTTTTGCTTCTTTTATTGTGAATGGACCACGAAAAATTAAAGCATTAAGTGTTATTGATTCAATTTCAGCTGCATTATGATGTCTTGTAATTTTAAATGAGATTGGATTTTCTGAAGCACCTGGGTCATCAAACAAACATAACATGTTATAATATCTTGTAGTTTTTTGGGATTTAAAAAATTCTCGATCAACATCTTCACAAGATAAGATTTTTCTTATTTGTTGCATAACTCTCATTTACTAAGTAATAGATTTATCTCTAAATTTTTAAAACTTATTTTCAAGCTTTTAATATGCTAATTTATTACTTAAATGGAAAGTTTCAAAATGCTAATAATTGTAAGATTTCTATTTTAGATCGTGGTTTTAAATTTGGTGATGGAATATTTGAAACAATAAGTTTTTATAACGATAAAATTTTTCTTTTAGATGATCATTTATTAAGGTTAGCTAATGCATTATCAACTCTCAAAATTAATTATGATTGTTCTGTTTTACCTGATATTTTAGAAAAATTAATAACAAAAAATAATATAAAAGATGGAACTCTAAGAATAACTATTACTAGAGGTTCTGAAAGTCTTGGTTATATGCCCAAAATTGGTTCAGTGCCTAATATAGCTATTGAAATAAGAAGATCTTCTCTTATAGACCTCACGCCAAAAAGGCTTGTCATATCTTCTTACATCAAGCCAGCTGCTCATCATTACCCTACTCAATTAAAAACATGCCAAGGTTTAAATTCAACATTAGCAATAATTGAGGCTAGAGAAAAAGGTTATGATGAGGCCTTATTGCTTTCAGAAAATAAAAATATTTCTGAAGCTTCTTCTGCAAATATTTTTTTTATTAATAATAATTTACTAATTACACCTTCGTTAAATAACAATCTTTTAGCTGGTGTAATAAGAAATTATATCATTAATAACACCAAGCTTGAGTGCCAAGAAAGTAATATATCCCTATCTGATATCATAAAGTTTGATTATGCATTTATGACAAACTCAAATTATAAATTAATGCCGATTCAAACAATTTCAAATCAAGAAAATAAAATAATATTTAAGTCCAAAATTAATAATAGTTTTGAAGAAATAACCAGTAAGTTAGGAGTTTCTTTTACTTAGCGCTGTTTTTTAGTTGCTCTACCCTATTCTTTTTCATTTGTTCAAAATCATCACCAGCATGATATGATGATCTTGTAAAAGGTGATGCTGAAACCATTAAAAAACCCTTAGCTTTGGCCATCCTTTCGTAATAATCAAACTCTTCGGGCGTGACATATCTTTTTACTTCAGCATGTTTTGGAGTTGGTCTTAAATATTGACCAATTGTTATAAAATCAATATCAGCAGAACGCATATCATCCATTACTTGAAGAACTTCTTCCTTATCTTCACCAAGACCAACCATCAAACCTGACTTAGTAAAAATCTTAGGGTCTAATTCTTTAACATGTTTTAATAAATTCAATGAATGAAAATATCTAGCACCAGGTCTAATTTGGTTATATAATCTAGGTACTGTTTCAATATTGTGATTAAATACGTCAGGTTTTGCATTAACGACAATTTTCAATACGTCATATTTA
>JAYOLW010000014.1:0-40699 GCA_038120515.1 Rickettsiales bacterium
ATAAGGTCAGAGAAAAATTGTCTTAGATATTTTAAAAAATTCATTTCTTAATATTTAAATTTGATTTTGGTTACCATCTTTTGCTTTTTATTCATGGGCTTTAATTGTTAGAAATATTAAAAGTGTACGAATCGGCTTTTGATAGTGAGAACTATGATCAAAAGTGCGAATGATCTTAATTTGCATCGTATTATAACATTACAAATGGTCAAATGTTTTTAAAACGATGATGGCAAATCTTTTCTGATGACATTCTTTTGTATTATGGAGCTGAAAAACAAAATATAAAAATATATACTGAAAATGAACTCTAAATCATTTTCTAATATATATATGCTAGTCAAGAAATGTGTTACATTAATTTCAAAGTTAAATACAAAAGATGCTAATGGTTGCATTATGAATTCGTTCCAGATTTCCATAAATTCTGATATGCTCGATGTTACAAAATATTTAATGTATAGCCCTAGTAATTTAAGAAAAAGATATGGTATTGATAGTGTTATAAAAAATATGCAACAAAAGCTTAAAATGTTTTGTTTAAATACATAATAAAAGGACTTAGAATTTTGTACAAATGAACTGTTACATAAATTTGATATTGCAGCATATATTATTAAACACATCAATAATTCTGTAATGTTATGAAACGTATTATCTATTAAAACAGAAAGACTTGATTTTTCATGCATTCCATACAAATATTTTAATAATGAGTCTAAGCTGATATGAATAATCACTAATATTAAAGAGATAACAAAATATAAAAGGAAAGGTCTGGTTATTTTTTTGTAGCTAATGTTAATGTTTCGAAAGAATCCAACAATACTTATTCTTCTTATATCATTTGATATTAAGGCTTTACATAACATTGTAAGTAAAATGATTCTAAAAAAAATGTCATATATTGTGATAAAATATAAAATTGGAAGATTGTCATTTTTCCAATAAAACAATATTAATATAATCTTAAATAATAAAAATATTAAAATGTTAGGACTGTTTTTGTAAAAAAGTTTTAAAGAATCCAAAAAGATATTTTTTCTTGTCATTTTTTACCTAAATTTTTGAATATATTTGCAGAGAAGACCATCGCTAATTCTAAAATGCTCATCTTCGACTTCTAAAAAGCCATTATCTAAAAGTTTGTTTACATTTAACGATACTGTTCTCGCAGTCAGATTTACCATTGCTAAAAAAGTTTTTGATGTGGGATGTGTCACAATTCCTCCTTGCTTAGCTATTGTTTTTAAAATTGTTTCTTCTGCTTTACTCATGAATTTCATTAGAAATTCAAAACGCTCTTGTCGACTGGATAGTATCGAGTTGATTGCTAATTTGATTTCGTTCTCTGTTATATCGATATTTTGGAAAAGATAATTTAATTCAAAACCCAGAATGTTGATTGATTCCGGAACTCTAAGCATTAAGTCTTGAAGTATCTTTGAATTTTCAAGATTAATTCTGTTCTTTTTTAGTTCAAATCTTTCATTCATATATTGATGAAATTCTGCATAATCTATATTTTTAATCACAACATCATGACCAAAACTTGAAAGTGGTGCATTTGGTTTTGCAAAGATATGGGTCAGAATATGTTTTTTTGAGCCTAAAATGATAACTGGAATATCCCAGTTCTGTAAAACATCACGAAACAACGCTTCTGCTTCATTAACAAAGCTTATATCCTGAAATTCATCTAAAACAATCAAACAATTATGTTTCTTGGAAATGTTATTAATGATTTTGAAGATATCTGAAATAGTTAACTCTGGTTTAGAATTATAAGTTGATACTTTAACTTTTGGTTCTCCTCCTTCGATATCAATAGAAATATCTGGACGAAGGTTTTTAATATATTCACTGATGTTTTCTATGATATATTTAAGAGGAAAGGATTCTTTCAGTGATGCATTTAAAGCTTTTTTTAGTCTTTGAATTAAAGAGTCCATGTCTTTAACTCCCATTAAGTCTACAAAATAAACAAATGAATCCTTATGTTTTTTTTGAAAATCAGGAATTGTAATTGCTTTAACGAGTGACGTTTTACCAAAGTTTCTCGGAGCGTACAAAACCACATTGTGTTTTGAAGAAATATGTTTTTCAATTAATTTTTGTTCTTTTTTAAGATTGCAAATGTTTTCTCGTGTTAGAACTCGATCATAAACAAAATCCATCATATTATACCAACCGCATTATACTCAAAGTATACTACCCAATGTATAATAGTCAAATGATACATATTTAATATCGATCAGAATGAACAGAAATTGCGATTTGAGCAAAAGTTCATGACTAACTAATTATCTCATTATTAAGAAATATGCGTTTTGAGCAAATTTGTTTAACTAAACTCCTGTCTCATTATTTGAGAAAAATAATTTGGATAATTATTTCTGATTTCCTAAGCACAGAAAATTAAAGATTCATCTCTTGCATTTACCACGAGAGAGGCTTTTAATTTTTTGTCATTAATCTTAAGTTTTTTCTTTCCAGTTTTTTTTTAATATTAATACGGTCAGGCCGTATTTTTTCCTCCACACCTTTCACATCTAAAGTTATGCTAAGTTTCTGATCGAAAGTCTTTGTTTTGTATGGGTTTTATTGGTTAAACCATTTAGTTTAAGCTTTTTCGTTTAAGAAGTCCTGATCCAACAACTCTAAATATTCCTTAAAGGATAGATGAAACAATATAAATCCAATTATTTAATTTATGAAAAATAAGGTACTTTTTTATCTTTTAGCATATTTATTGCTAACAAATGATTTGTTTGCTTCTGATAAAAAGCATTATACAGATTGCTGAAAACATCTTTATGAAAAAACTCAAGAATCGCTAGATTGTGAAAAAAACATAAATAATGATGATTCAAAAGTTTTGCAATCTTATATTTATTCTTTTTATCTAGTTACAATTCCAAATAAGGATAAGTTAGTTAGAAGTTTAATGCTTCAAAAAATTAACAATCAGACTAAATTATCTAATTGGGGAGAGAATGGTAATAAGTGTGAAATATTGTCAGCTTGTCATAGGACACCTTATAATGTATGCAGTTTGGCAAGGAAATCCAGAGATTATTAAATTTTTAGTAGAGAAAGGAGCAAAAATAGACTCTACTGATACAAACACAATCATAAAGCAATAAACTACTTAGATAAAAACCAAGAATTAAGTCAAAATGATAAAGATAAAATAATCAATTTGTTTAAATAGAGGTAAATTATGAAAATAGTTATACTCGCATTTCAAAATCAGATGGATCACAAACTTTAAATCTTCAAATTGATGCCCTACTAAAAGAAGGGATTAAAAAAAAATATTTATTATGATAAAGTATCAGGGGTCAAAGAAGAAAAAGTCGGATTAGAAAATTGCCTAAAGGCTCTTAGATCAGGTGATACTTTAATAGTATAGAGATAAGATAGGCTTGGCAGAAATTTAAAGCATCTGGTTAATATTGTTCAAGAGCTCACAACTAAAAATATAGGATTTAAAGTATTAACAGGACAGGGAGCAAATATTGATACCACAACCGCTAACGGCAAACTAATATTTGGTAAATTTGGAGCTTTAGCTGAATTTGAACGGGAATTAATTACAGAAAGAACAACAGCAGGACTTAAACCAGCAAGAGCAATATGTAGATAAGAAGAAAGAAGATTTCAGCTTACAAAATCAAAAGTCAGATTTGTACAAATTGCTATGCAAAATTTTCTATAGGTGAGTACCAGCAGAAATAAATACGAAGCAGCTCTGTTAAATTTAAAATTATTAGTAATTTGAAAATTTAAGAATTCGCCTAAAGAATTAATTTATGGTGCCGCCAACGGGGATTGAACCTGTGACCTCCTCATTACCAATGAGACGCTCTACCACTGAGCTATGGCGGCAAAAAGATTTATTTATCTTCAGACTCTTCGCTGTTATCTGATTTGATTTCTTTTTTGAAATTTTTAATGCCTTTACCAAAATCACCTAAAAGACGAGGAATTTTACCACCACCAAAAATGATTAAGATAATTGCAAGGATTAAGACTAACTGCCAAACACCAATAGACATAAGCTAAATTTTTTTGCTTTAAATTAACTTAAATCATTAATTATGCAAACAGAATTTATATGTTAAGTTTTAGCATGTTGCAAATGCGTTAATCATCAAAATTTGATTTTATTTTTGAAGACGGTCCTTTGCTCCATGTTTTTTTCTCTGAATGGGTTGAAAATTGACTAGTAAATTTAGTATTAGTTTTATCAAATTCAATTTTTTCCGTCTGTTTAGATATATAATCAGGTATTCTTGTTTGTATCGCCGGATTAAAGATTTCTTCTATCCACATAATACTATTTTTAAAAAATTTTCGACAATCTTGATAATGAAATTGGAATGCCTCATCAAAATGACCAACCTCTTTGGACATAGCAAACATTTGAAATAACCTTGCAAACAACTCTGATGATTGTTGATTTTCAGGGTAAAGCTTAAGATCCTTATACATGATTTTATCAATTGCATATCTTATTGTATGAGATGCCGTTGCTATAGTTTTTAGATCTTCCATCATTGCTTGATCAAAACCGCTTGATAGCTCTATTCGCCCTTGTTTTTCAAGCGCATGAGCAATTTCATGCATTAAAACACCAACATTTAATTTCTGAAGCAGGATTTTATGTTTGAATGTTTTAACAAAACTTTTGAAAACCTTGTGATAAATATGCTGCTCATGGGTTAAACAACAACCACGCAGTTGCACCATCTCATCGACAATCTTAAGCTCAAAAGTAATATTACCTATTTCAGCCTCACTTAAAATCAAATCTAATCCTGGCTTTAAGATCTCTAATTTATAAAGCTCTTTATAATTTTTGATTAAGATTGATTTTTGTAATTGATTGCCTTTTTCAATATATTTATTAAGAAGGTTATCGATCATAAATTTACCTTTGAGCTTTAATGTTTATTATCGGTAATTTTTATTTAACTGAATTACAATAAATAGTTTCATGATTCTACTAATTGATAATTATGACAGTTTTACTTTTAATATCGTGCATTATCTTGCTGATATCAATGAAGAATGTGAAATAGTTAGAAATGATCAGGTTGATATAGCTAAAATCAAAGCCGGAGCATATAAAGCAATATTCATTTCACCAGGACCATCTAATCCTCAAAATGCTGGTCAATGCTTGGATATTATTAAAGAATTTCATAAAACTATGCCATTTTTTGGCATTTGCCTAGGACATCAAGCTTTAGCTGAGGCATTTGGCGCTAAAATCATCAAAAACCTGCCTGTACATGGTAAAACCTCAAAGATCTTTCATGACAATAATGGCTGTTTTAAAGATTTACCCAACCCATTTAATGCAACTAGATATCATTCCTTAGTGATCGACAAATCAACTCTGCATCCTGATTTTTTAGTTACTGCATATACTGAAAACAAAGCTGAGATAATGGCAATTAGACATAAATCTTTACCGCTTGAATCGGTACAATTTCATCCTGAAAGTATAGCTTCTGATCATGGTCATAAGATTTTCCAAAATTTTTTAGATAATACAAATAGATAGAAAAATGAATATTGTTGAAATTGAAGTAGCGAAAAAAAAATATAAAATTTCATGTAATGAGGGTGAAGACAATCATATCATTGAACTCAGCGAACTAATAAATAGAAAATCAACTGATTTATTTGAAAAATTTGGACCAAAAGCTGATCGGGAATTAATTTTTGTTATTATGTTACTTGTTCTTCAAGATGAAGTTTTTAGTTATAAAAAACAATATAATCAAAATGAGAATTTCAAATCCAAGATTCAGGACTCAATAAGCAAAATTGATTCTTTGATCTCGCATATAAGCATCTTGCAAAATAAAAATAATTAAAATAAATTATAACAATACTGCTTGGTTCGATTAAGGTTTTTATTTCTCGGGGCCGACAATCTTATCTTAAACAGGCGGTTGTCACTGTTAAGATCGTGGTCTTAGCACATAACTGCACCTTTTGCATAAAAGGGTCTTTAAGAGCGAAAACCAACGGCCAAGCGGTTCTTTTGTAAGCCACTATGAAAAATAAGTCAAAATCTGAACTTCGTAAATATTTCTTAGCCAAAAGGCTAAGTGCTGGAATTAATTCAGACAAAATTATAAACAACTTACAAAAGTCACTAAATAACATCAAATATCAATCGATTGGCATTTACCATCCAATTAAAAATGAAGTAGATATTTTAAAATTAATTCCATTACTTGATAGCTCAATTCAAGTCGCTCTGCCTGTCATTATTAAAAACGAAATTGAATTTTATAGTTGGGACAAAGCTGAAAATTCACTAATTAAAAACTCTAAATTTAAAATATTAGAACCTCAAATCGCAAAATCTAAGCCGATACAACCTGACATAATAATCACACCATTATTAAGTTATGACAAAAATAATTTAAGACTTGGTTATGGTGGTGGATTTTATGACCGTTATTTTGCTAGATATCCCAATATTACCAAAATTGGAGTTGCTAGTAAAATACAAGAATCAAAAGATTTATTACCAAGTGAGAGTTTCGATATCAAACTTGATCAAATAATTACAGAAAATTGCCTAAGTTAAAAACTTTTACTCAGCTTTAGCTTTTGTCTTTCTTGATTTACGACGTCTTTTACCAACTCTTCTTTTACTTGCGATATTTTTATCTTCAGCAAGTCTTTCTTCAATAAATTCAGCAAAGCTATTTTCAAGAATATCCATTTGATCACGGAAAAAATGATCAGCATTTTCAACAACTTTATATTCAATATCGATGTTTTTTTGCATAGTCAGCTTGTCAGCCAAATTTGCTGGGTATTTCTCAGGAACAATCGTATCTTTTGCCCCTTGAATGATAAGACCAGATGCCGTACATGGCGATAAAAATGAAAAATCATATTTATTAGCAGGCGGAGAAACGGCGATAAAACTCATTATCTCAGGCCTTCTCATCATAAGTTGCATTGCAATCCATGCTCCAAACGAAAAACCAGCAATCCAAAAAATACCTGATTCTGGATTTTGGTCTTGAATCCAATCCATTGCACAAGTTGCATCCTCAAGCTCACCAATACCATCATCAAATTCACCTTGTGATTTACCTACACCGCGAAAATTAAATCTTAGAACTGAAAAACCATTATTCACTAATGCCTTAAACATTGCATATGTAACCTTATTATTCATAGTTCCACCATGGAGAGGATGCGGATGCAAAACCAACGCAACCGGTGCTTTAGGTTCTTTACTATGGTAATATCTTGCTTCCATTCGGCCAGAAGGACCATTAAAAATTATCTCAGGCATATAGCTTATATAATAGTTTAGGTGGTGAGTAAATACTTGACTAAATTAGTATGTTATATATAAATTTGCTCACTTAAAATGAAAAGATCTTATAAATAACTTAACTTAAAGTCAACTAACTAACTATGCAAGTTTCGGCAAAAACTAATTATGCTATTAAAGCTCTTATTGATCTGGCAGGCTATGATATCTCTTTGCCTAAAACTCTTCAAGATGTTGCCAAATCTCAAAATATTAATTTAGCGTTTTTAAGCCAGATTTTCCAAGATCTTAAAAAAAACAATATTGTCAAATCGATTAAAGGCCCAGGCGGAGGCTATGTTTTAGCGAAAGATCCGAAAGATTTATTCTTAACTGAAATTTTTAAAGCTGTTAATGAATCAGCTAATATAACAATGTGTAAAGGTGGTTCGTCTTGTGCTGATCAAACAAAATGTTCAAGCCATTTCTTCTTGGAAGATTTAAGCAACCATCTTTCAAAATATTTAAGCTCAGTAACGATCGCAAGCTTATCAAAAAAATATAACAATTATTTAGACTCAAATAAATCTTATGACTTCAGAAATTAAAAAACCTATATATCTAGATTACCAATCTACCACCCCTCTAGATCCTAAGGCGTTAGAAGCAATGATGCCATATTTTACTGAAAATTTTGGTAATCCACATTCAAGAAGCCACTCTTTTGGTTGGGCAGCTGAAGAAGCAACTGACATAGCAAGAGAGCAAGTTGCTGATTTAATAGGCGCCAACCCCAAAGAAATTATTTTCACCTCTGGTGCAACAGAATCAAACAATATCGCAGTAAAAGGTATAGCAGAGTTTCATAAAAACCAAAAAAATCACATAATCACTCTTACAACCGAACATAAATGTGTGCTTGAATCAGTACGTTATCTAGAGCAACATGGATTTCAAACAACTTTTTTGCCAGTACAAAAAAATGGTTTGGTTGATCTAAATATTTTAAAGGCCGCAATAACTGATAAAACAATTTTAATCTCAGTAATGGCCGTAAATAATGAAATTGGCGTAATTCAACCTCTTAAAGAAATTGGTCAAATTTGCCGTGATAAAGGCGTTTATTTTCATACTGATGCGGCTCAAGCATTTGGTAAAATCCCATTAGATGTCAATGAATTGAATATTGACCTTATGAGCATCTCAGCCCATAAAATCTATGGACCTAAAGGTATTGGAGCTTTATATGTTAGAAGAAAACCAAGAGTTAGATTATCACCAATTATATCTGGTGGTGGTCAAGAAAGAGGTCTAAGGTCAGGAACACTTGCAACGCCAATAGTTGCCGGATTTGGTGCTGCTGCTAAAATCGCAAAAGAAAGAATGGCCCAAGATCATCAACATATCGAGAATTTAGCCAATAAATTTTACAAACGGTTAAAACACAACATTCCTGATATTTATCTTAATGGAGATGAATTCTTAAGATATCCAGGTAATATCAATATTTCTTTTGCTTATATTGAAGGCGAATCGCTAATGATGGCAATAAAAGACCTTGCAGTTTCTTCTGGCTCTGCTTGTACTTCGGCATCACTTGAGCCTTCATATGTCTTAAAAGCTCTAGGCGTAAAAGATGAAATGGCACATTCGTCAATTAGATTCGGCATCGGAAGATTTACAACCGAGGCTGAAATAGATTATGCGGCCGATTTGATTATTGGTGCAATAAATAAATTAAGAGAGCTCAGCCCTTTATGGGAAATGGTTCAAGAAGGTATAGACCTTGACAAAATTCAATGGTCAGAACATTAATAAACAAATTATAGGTAAGAAAATGGCATATAGCAAAAAATTATTAGATCATTATGAGAATCCAAGAAATGTTGGAAGTCTTGATAAAAACAAAAAAACTGTTGGTACCGGACTTGTTGGTGCTCCAGCATGTGGCGACGTAATGAAACTTCAAATAGAAGTTGAAGATGGCATTATTAAAGATGCAAAATTCAAGACTTTTGGTTGTGGCTCTGCTATCGCTTCTAGCTCATTTGTGACTGAGTTATTGACCGGAAAATCTTTAGCAGATGCTCAAAAAATAAAAAACTCTGAGATAGCTACAGAACTTGCTTTACCACCAGTAAAAATTCATTGCTCAGTACTTGCAGAAGATGCCATAAAAGCTGCTATTACAGATTATCAATCTAAGAATAAAAATAATTCTGATGAATAATTATCATAAGGTTAATGCACCTTATAACAACAAAAAGGTTGATTACCTTAAAATCACTAAAGATGCAGAAGCTGAGATTATTAATCGTGTTCAAAAACGCTTAAAATCTCATCCAGATCTGAATTGTTACGGGATTAAAATCGGCATTAAGACTAAGGGGTGTTCAGGCCTTACCTATAACCTAGAATATGCCCTAGAAAATAACGTCACAGAATATGATGAGCTTGCTGATAATGATGAGGTAAATGTTTATATTGACCCTAAAATCTCATTATTCATTTTTAATACCGAAATGGATTTCAAAGTAAAGAAATCTGACAACAACACTATCATAGAATCAGGCTTTGTTTTTAAAAACCCTAATGAAAAAGGAAGATGTGGTTGCGGGGAATCTTTTTATGTTTAATAAAAAACCAAACAATCTAGTTTGTTTTTTTTGTCGCCATGATAATGCTGCACATAATCTTTTCTGTGCAAATTGTAATAAAATTTTATCAGCTACTACTGACTTTTTTAGTAAATTTGGTTTTCCGATTAGCTTTGAGATAGATATTAACGAATGCAAAAAACGTTATCTTGAAATGCAAAGCAAAGTTCACCCTGATTTATTTATTAAAAAATCACAAATCGAGCAAACCATAGCTTTAAATTGTTCAAGTTTTTTAAATGACGCTTATAACACACTAAAAAATGACTACAAAAGAAGTAAATATATTTTAAAACTTCACAATATCGATCTTGATAAAGAATCACATCAATATTTCATCAATCAAACTGAATTTCTATCTGAAATAATGGATTTAACTGAAGCCAAGGCAGAATCTAGGAATGAAGTTGATAAAACAAAAATAAACGAACATATTGAAAACAAAAAACTCAGCAAATTAGAAGATATCAAACATGACTTTAAGTCTGGAGATATAAAAAAAGCTGCAATTGACACAATAAAATTAAGCTATTATCACAAAGCCTCCCTAAATTAAAAGAAATATGCAATTACTTGACATTGAAGATCCATTAGAAAAAAAAACCGAAATTAGTTTCGAGCATGCTATTGGTATTGATCTTGGCACGACCAATTCAGTATGCGCATATTGCCATAATGACTCAATCAAAATAATAAAATATAATGGTCAAAAACTAATCCCTTCAATTATTTCTTTTAAAGATGATGAAATAATCGTTGGTCAAAAAATTGATGATGAAACTGCAATTTCTTTTGAATCAGTCAAAAGATTAATGGGTAAAGGCATTGAAGATTTAGGTGATGATTATGAAAGATTCAAAGGTATCATTGATCATAGTAAAGATAATACTCATGTTATTCATCTTAAATATGGTTCACATATAATAACACCTATTGAATTATCTGCTAAAATACTTTCAAAAATAAAAGAGCTAGCAATCAAAGAGCTTAGCATCAAAGATATTAATAAATGTGTAATTACAGTACCAGCATATTTTGATGATGCTGCAAGAAATGCAACTATCCAAGCGGCAAAACTTGCATCTCTTGAAGTTTTAAGACTAATTAACGAACCCACAGCTGCAGCTCTGGCATATGGCTTAGATGAACAAGCTGAGGGCTTTTACGGCATTTATGATCTTGGTGGCGGCACTTTTGATACATCAATTGTCGAAATGACCAAAGGGGTTTTTAGAGTTATTGCAACAGGTGGCGATAACCAATTAGGCGGTGATGATTTTGATTTTAAAATTGCTGATTACTTTATCGAAACCTTCTTACCAGATTTATCATTTGAAGATCTTGCTCATAATGAAATTTCACAAATAATGCATATAGCAAGACATGCCAAAATCTATTTAAGTGATAATGAATTATTTTCAGATCATATAACAATTAGAACAATTGACTATCAATTAGAGATTTCAAAATCTCAATTTGAAACACTAATTTCAGGACTAATTGATGAATCTCTACATTTATTTGCCGATACTTTAAAAGAAGCCGGTCAAAAAATCACAGATTTAAAAGAAATTGTGTTAGTTGGTGGCTCAACAAAAGTGCCACTAGTACCGCAGAAGATTGAAGCATTTTTTAAGAAAAAACCACTTACCAAAATTGATCCTGAACTCATAGTAAGTTATGGAGCAGCAATTCAAGCAGATGCTTTATGTAACGGTTCTAACAATCTACTTATTGATGTAATACCTTTATCACTTGGAGTCGAAACAATGGGAGGCTTAGTCGAGAAAATAATACCTCGTAACACTCCGATTCCAGTTTCAATCTCACAAGAATTTACCACACATAAAGATAATCAACGAAATCTGTTAATTCACGTACTTCAAGGTGAAAGAGAAATTGTAAACCAAAACAGGTCGCTTGCAAGGTTTGAACTGACCAATATGCCGCTTATGCCAGC
Source organism: Rickettsiales bacterium (assembly GCA_038120515.1). Lineage (GTDB taxonomy): Bacteria > Pseudomonadota > Alphaproteobacteria > Rickettsiales > JABIRX01 > JADHOX01. The sequence goes on from JAYOLW010000014.1 coordinate 11,918, forward strand.
TGGCAAACCTAGAATTCAAATTAATTTTAAAATTGACAGAGATGGTATTTTGACAATTGCTGCAAAAGAAAAAACCACTGGTCATGAACAAAAAATTGAAGTAAAGCCAACCTATGGTTTAAACCTTGGCCAAATTGAAGATATGCTCAAAGAAAGCTATAGTAATGCGAAACAAGATATGGTCATTAGGCAGCTAAACAAATTAAGACTGCAAATTGATGAGCATATTAATTCACTTAGAGCGATAATTTCTACAGATTTTGATTTATTTGATGACAAAGAAATTAAATATATCGAAACAGAAATTGCTAGAATTTCAGCAGATTTTAAAGCCAAATCCGAATTATCAGATATTTCAGCTTTGCATGATAATAGCAAAGATTTATTAACTCAGCTGATTCATGATAAAATTGAGAAAATTTCGGAATCCTTATCAGGAAAAAACCTTGAAGATTTAGAGAAAATGATGCATAAGAATGATGCTGATAATCAAGACAATTAATTAATATTAAGAATTATGCCAAAAATAACTTTTATAGAAAACGGAGAAAGCAAAACATTTGATGTTGAAAATGGGCTTTCAGTTTTAGAAATTGCTCATCAAAATAATATTGATCTTGAGGGAGCGTGTGAAGGTTCTTTGGCCTGTTCAACTTGTCATGTTGTAGTTAATGAAAATGATTTTGACAAACTTGAAGAAGCTACAGAAGAGGAAGAAGATATGTTAGACCTTGCCTTTGGTGTAACTACAACATCAAGACTTGGCTGCCAAATCATCATGTCAGATGATCTTGATGGCTTAACATTAACAATTCCTTCTCAAACCAGAAATATTGATGCAAAAAAAATCACAAACCAAGGCTAGTAAAAATAACAAGTTTTTATTGCCTATATTAGTTTTAATATTCGCTTTATTAGTTCTTTACCTTGGTCTTGAGGCAAAAAACTATATTTCATCACAAACTGAAAAGAAAGTTGTTGAGATTATTAAACAAAATGGTTTCAGAATTGAGTATAAAAGCTTTACAACAGATCATCCTATTAGCTTTAAATCGATTGAGATGACTGACGTTGTTTTAAGAAAAATTGAGTCTTCCTTAAATATAACAACCCCTAAATTAATTATTATCAAAAATAGTAATAATTATGAGATTACTTTAAAATCTTTTGAAGCTGCTTTTAACATGGCGGTAATACAAGCTAATCAAACCAATGAAATAACCATAAAATCTGATGAAGATGTAAATATTTCCAATTTTGATACAATCTTTGATTTTCAACTACCCAAAACAGCTAAGATCAGAGGCTCTAATAGCCAGATTGATATTGAAGTAAAATTTGAAGAACAGCCTAAACTTACATATACTTTTGATAAACATGAAGATACAGGAGATATTATTAATAGATCACTGAATCTTAAACCAAATAATATCAAATTATTTTCTGATTCATTTACATCATTTATTTTGATCGAAAATAAGAATTTTTTAATAAATTATAACAATCCTGGTTTTAATCGTGAATTTAACATAGATTTAGAACAAATCATATATATTCATGACGAAAACAGTCAAATTGTTGCTGATCTAACTAGCAATTTTAACCTTGATTTAGATTATAAAGCCACCTTGAATAGAGGTGTTGAATCATCTGTAAAAATTCATAACCTAAAATTTATTAACAAAAAATTTAACGCCGAAATTTCCGCTGACCTCCAAAATACTAATATGGATATCATTCCAACAGGAGTTATTCATATAACCCTCTCAACTATTAATCATTTACTAAAAGAATTGCATGAAGCTATCGCTGGTGATGATACATCACCCAAATTTATCAAAAGCGCAAAATTTCATACAATTTATAATATGAATATTAATGAATTTAATACAAAATCTTATAAATTTGCCTCTTATTTGAATAATAGTGATGTCACACAGAATGTTTTTAAACTTGATATTTCAAGAGCAAAGAATTCAATGATTATGCTTAATAATCATTCGCTTGAAGAAGCTCTCAAAGAATTTAATAAAATATTTTTTGGTGATTTAAACAAATAAATTTTGACCAATCTGACTTACAAAAAGTCAAATATCGCACTATCAACAAAACATTACATTATCGCTTTTTTGAGGTTTTTATATTGCTTTGTTATTGAAACAAATTGTTTAAATTGTAAGAAAAAAAATCTACAATCTAATTATCTTTGTGCAGATTGCTTTAACGAAAGCCATATCAAAAATTATTATGCTTTTATAAATAGCACCAAATTATTTTATGCATTTGAGTATGACCATATTATTCGAGATTTATTGATACATTATAAGTTTCACAGAAAATTGCATCATTCTAATTTACTTGCCAATTTCACTATTCAATTAATTAATTATTATCGCTTAAAACCTAAATATTTAACTTTTATACCAAGCCCTAAAATTAGATACCTCAAAAGAGGATATAATCATAATTATGAGATATGTGTAATTATTGCCAAAATACTAAATATAAAATTAATTCCAAATTTCATTATAAAAACCAAATATACCAAACCACAATCATCACTAAGCAAAGTGCAAAGACAAAGAAACCTTAATAAATCCTTTAAGATCCATCAGAAATATCAAAAAATTCAATTAGATAATTTATTAATTTTTGATGATATCACAACAACAGGAAGTTCCTTTTTAGCAATTGACAAACTATTAAAAAAATCGGTGCATCAATATTCATATATCTGTATCGCTGCAAACAAAATCACTAACAAAAACATAATAAATTCATAATTATAATATCCTTTTAAAATGTAATTCTTACTGTATTTTAATTAATAAAAAAGGCAGGCTATTATGAAAAAGCTTATTATTATTTTAGGCGACCAATTGTCCGAATCTTTATCAAGCCTTGAACATTTTAATAAGACACATGATGAAATTCTCATCACCGAATCCAAGGACGAACTGACAAATGTCAAACATCATAAGAAAAAACTTGTATTTATCATTGCAGCAATGCGTCAATTTGCGAGTGATTTAAGCGCAAAAGGTCATAAAGTAAATTATATCAAATATGATGATCAACAATTGACAGTTGAGGACTCATTAAAGCTAATGCTTAGTAGCAAAAACTTTGACGAAATAATTATCACCAAACCATCAAATTATAAAATTCTGCAAATAGTAAATTCTTGGCAAAAGCAATTTAATATAAAAATCATAATTAAGCATGATCATAGATTTCTCGCAACTGATGAAGAATTTCAATATTGGGCCAAGGGCAAAAAGCAGCTTAGAATGGAGTTTTTCTATCGCTTGATGCGTGTCAAACATCGTATCCTAATGCAGGGGGATGAACCAATAGGCGGCAAATGGAATTATGATGCTGATAATAGAAAATCTCCAGATCTAAATCTCTTAGTACCAAAACCATACTATACAAAACAAGACAAGATCACCCAAGACGTTATCGCTTTAGTTGAGCATTACTTTAGTGATAATTTTGGCGATATTGAACCATTCCATTTTGCTACAAAAAGAAGTGATGCACTTAAAGTTCTCGAGCATTTTATTGACACTCGTTTAAAAAATTTCGGTGATTATCAAGATGCTATGATTGAAGGTGAACCATGGATGTTCCATTCACATATTAGCTTTTATCTAAATGCTGGCTTACTAACAGCACTTGAATGCGTAAGAAAAGCTGAAGCTGCTTATAAAAATGGCTCAGCTCCTTTAAATGCTGTTGAGGGCTTTATACGCCAAATCATTGGCTGGCGCGAATATATTCGCTGTATTTATTGGCTAAAAATGCCTGATTATAAAGCTCTTAACTTTTTTAATGCCAAAAATAAGCTACCTGAGTTTTACTGGACGGCCAATACAAGAATGAATTGCTTAAAACAAGCCGTTAGTGAAACTAAAGCTAATGCATATGCACATCATATTCAAAGATTAATGGTACTTGGTAATTTTGCTTTAATTGCAGGAATTAATCCAGATGAAGTAAATGAATGGTTTTTAATTGTTTATGCTGATGCTTATGAATGGGTAGAACTACCTAATGTAACTGGTATGATTTTATTTGCCGATGGTGGATATCTTGCCAGCAAACCTTATGCAGGAGGTGGTGCTTATATCAATAAAATGTCAAATTACTGTAAAAATTGCAGTTACAAAATAAGTCATAAAACTGGAGAAAAAGCCTGTCCTTTTAATTATTTATATTGGGATTTTCTCGCACGAAATCGTGAGAAATTAAGCTCTAATCATAGGATTGGAATGATGTATAAAGTCTATGATCGCATGAAACCTGAAAATCAAAACGCTATCAAAAATGATAGTAAAGAATTTTTGAAATCATTAAAGTGATTATTAACTAACCTAATATTTGCATAATAAAATGGGATTACTAATTAACGGAAAATGGTCTGATCAATGGTATGATACCAAAAAATCCGATGGAAAATTTATTCGTCAAGATTCTAAATTTAGAGATCATATCGGCTCACAAAACTTTCCTGCAGAACCAAACAGATATCATTTATATATATCCAACGCCTGCCCTTGGGCTCACAGAACCGCAATATTTAGGGAGTTAAAACAACTTCAAGATATTATATCAATCTCTTCGGTAAATGCCTATATGGGAGAAAATGGCTGGCATTTTGATAATGACCCTATCAATAATAAAAAATTTTTATATGAGATCTATTTGTTAGCTGAGCCAAACTATACAGGTAGAGTTACAGTTCCTATTTTATGGGACAAGCAAACCAAAACTATTGTTAATAATGAATCAGCTGAGATTATCAGAATGCTTAATTCAGCTTTCAATGATATTAGCGGTAATTTTGATGATTATTATCCATCTGAATTGCAAAATGAGATCGACCAAATTAATGAATTTATATATCACAAAATTAATAATGGTGTTTATAAGGCCGGGTTTGCAACCAAACAATCCGTCTATGAAACCGAAGTTCATAATTTATTCAACGCTCTTGATGATATTGAAATTAGACTAACTAATCAAAAATTCTTATTAGGTGATAAATTAACAGAAGCTGATATTCGTTTATTTACTACATTGGTTAGATTTGATCCTGTTTATGTTGGTCATTTTAAATGTAACTTAAAACGAATTAAGGATTATCCTTATTTAAGTAGATTTATAAAAACCATAATTGACATCAAGGATGTTGCAAAAACAATTAATTATACAGAAATCAAAGAGCATTATTACAAAAGCCACCCAACCATTAACCCCACCGGTATTGTTCCTGTTGGGCCAATTATAGACTAAGGTTCTAATTATACTGAGTGTAAAACATTTGTGACAACGCCCCAAATGACAATATCATTTTCTAGGTCCAGCTTAATTGGCTCAAAATCATCATTTTCAGGCATAAGAAAAGTTTCGCCTTGTTTTATAAGTAATCTTTTAACAGTTAATTGACCATCAATAGCGGCAATAACAATTTTACCATTTCTAGCCTCAAGGCTTCGATCAACAACTAAAATATCACCAGAATGAATACCAGCTTTTATCATTGAATTGCCCGTAGCTCTAACAAAAAATGTTGCCGCTGGATGTTTAACTAAATGTTTATTAAGATCTAACTTACCTTCCATGTAATCATCTGCAGGTGATGGGAAGCCAGCTTGAACTGCACATGAATAAAAAGGCAGTTGAAATGCTTTATTCTCTACAAATTCTAATACTTGATCAACCATTGTCTCAGGAATTCGAACTGGCTTAGTTGGTTCTTTATATTTACCTTGCCCTTTAGGTCTGCCCGCTCCTGTTCTTGCTCCACCTCTTGCCATATAATCTTACCATAATTTTACATAGAATATCGTACGTTATTCAAACTTCAAGTATTAAATCATCAGATTTTAAGCAAAAAAAAACGGATGCAATTGCATCCGTTTTAGTCAAAAAATTTATTGTGATAAATTCTAAAGAACTACATCAAATTTAATTTGAATTTTTCTTTTTCTTTGCAGAGATTCTTTTTTCTTTCTTCTCTTTTTATCTGCAGTTGTTTCAAAATGTTTTTTGTTTTTTAAAACTCTAAAAACACCTTCTCTTTGCATTTTTCTTTTTAGTGACCTTAAAGCCGCTTCAATATTGTTATCTTTAACTAAAACTTGTAGCATATTTAATAAATTTAAATTCGGAGAATTGCTTGTAATGTAATGAAGGCTATTAGTCAAGCAAAACTCTCAATATTAATTATCTTTAATTAGATTGCTTAGCTCTATCGCTCTATACCATCTTTCTCTTCGGCTGCTCTTGCTGACTCAACCGTTTTAACCATAGATTGTGATTGAGCATTTACTACAGACAAACCTTGTGATAATATTTTGTGTCTTGGTACTTGCATATCTTCACCTTTTGTCCCTAACATTTCTTTATGCTCTGCATCCATACCGCTCGGATTATAACCCTTTTCTTCCACATAACCATCTGCTGTATCAGCCAGAACCGGCACATCATGATCTAAGATACTTTGCTGCCTTTGCTGAGCAATTTCTAATTCTTGCACATGCCCCTTTTTCAGATCTGCTAATTTATTTCTTAATGCAGAAAATTCATGAATAGGAATCTGTGATAGTGGAATATATAATATATTATCAGAACATTCACCTTGGCAGCATACAAGCCATTCATCCCCCTCTTTTTCTGGCTTTATTAAGCTCAAATCTGTTATTTCTTCATCTGAAAGATCATTTATTGTATCGATCACCTCTGTTATCAAAGGCGCAAAATAAGCTGCTATGTCTCTGGAGATATCAATAATAGTTTTCGAGCTAATATTATCCTTAGTTAATGGATCCTGAGCAGAACTTTTCTTTTCCGCTATCCAATTCTTCAAACCTGCTTCTTGATATATAGCTTTACCAAAACCAGAGCTAACTGCTGGTGATGTAGAATTATCATCATCAACAAAACTGCCATTTACAGCTAAAGAACTAAACGAGATAGGGCATGTAATTTCATTAGCGCTATTATCTTCAATATATTGAATTAAACCTTCAATTTTTTTATATTTCTTATATTCACTCATATCACTGACTAAGCTTTCATCAGCACCATGAGCTAATAATTTCCTTACAAAATCTAAATGACCCTTCTTTAAAGCTAAGGTTAATGCTGTATCACCCTTATCATTTTTCTTATTAATAGTTTCCCTAGTTGCTTTTTCTATTAACTTAAGAGCAAATTCATCATGACCTTCTTGTGCTGCAATATGCAAAGCTGTCCATCCATTTTGATCGGCCTGATTTACATCTGCTCCTACTGCTAGCAATTGCTTTACTATTTCTGCATGACCTCTTGATGTTGCACCATGTAAAGCTGTTACGCCATCTTTATTAGCATGATTTACACTTACACCCTTTTCGACTAAAGCATTAACTAATGCTATATTCTGATGCAAAGACGCATGTATCAATGGCGTATGCTTACAATTACTAGGATTTAATTCTAAATCTGTCCTTTGTAACAATGCACTTAAAATACATTCATTATTCTTGGAGCATGCCAAAATTAGAGCACTATAACCATCTGAATTCACCTTATTAAGTGTTTCAGTATCTGAGGTCTTTATTAACTCAACAGCAAATTCAGTGTAACCATTGTTAATTGCAAGCATCAATGGGGTCATACCTTTAGCATCAGCAATTCCTTGATCCGCATCATGACTGATTAAGCTTTCGGCTATAGACAAATGACCCTTCTTTAAAGCTAAGGTTAATGCTGTATCACCATCAGGATTTTGCATATTAATAGTTGCCGTAGTTGTTTTTTCTATTAACTTAAGAGCAAATTCATAATGACCTTCTCTAATTGCAAGCATCAATGGAATCATGCCTTTAGCAATAGCAATTCCTTGATCCGCATCATGATCTATTAAGCTTTCGACTATAGGCAAATGACCCTTCTTTAAAGCTAAGGTTAATGCTGTATCACCCTTATCATTTTTCTTATTAATAGTTTCCCTAGTTGCTTTTTCTATTAACTTAAGAGCAAATTCATCATGACCTTCTTGTGCTGCAATATGCAAAGCTGTCCATCCATTTTGATCGGCCTGATTTACATCTGCTCCTGCTTCTAGCAATTGTGCTGCTATTTTAGTATGACCTTTGTCTACTGCCATATATAAAGGCGTTCTTCCTGCATAATAACCGTTAGTGGGGGCCTGATTAACATCTATATCTTCTACTGCTAGCAATTGTGCTGCTATTTCAGTCTCACCTTGAACTAATGCAATCATTAAAGGCGTTGCTCCATCAGCTCTCGCCTGATTTACATCTGCTCCTGCTTCTAGCAATTGTGATACAATATTGTCGGTTCGTCTAATAAAATATGATCTAGTCAATGCGGCCAGCAATGCAGTATTGCCATCTTCGGAACTTCTTCTATTTACATTATATCCAGCTGCTATTAACCTTTGCACAGCTTTTAAGTTCCCATCTCCGGCAGCATCAATTATATTTGCATATCCAGTCCCTGCTTTGACAAGCCACTTTTTCAAATTGGGCATAATATCTCTCAAAAAATTCTTAAAATTTCATTATAACACAATTTTAAACAAACAGCACGCCAAAATATTCGTTGCTATCTCACAACTATATTTGAACTGTCAATTTTTTGATCATTGATAAAAATCAGCAGTCTTACAAGCTTCTCGACTGGAACTGACTTATCAGATAAAATATTGATTTTTATATCATCATCGTTACCCGCACGTTTTTGAAGTTCTAATTTTAGCTCTTCAAAACTTGAGAACTTAACTCCATCTAATGACCAGTCATCAGCATTATTAAATATCACAAGATCAAGTGAAGCAACTGCTTGGTCTTGCACGAGATTATCTTTATCTTCCGCAAGCTCGACATTAAAGGATTTAAGAGCTACATTCATTGTCAAAATCAAAAAGATAATCAACATAAACATAACATCTATCAGCGGAGTTAAATCAGGAATTAAATCCCCTTCTATTTTACTTCGTTCTGATTTTAAATCGGAAATATTAATCATAACTTTATGCCATCAATAGCAAAAGAGCTTTTATTAAGCCTAGCTTGATATGCTTCAATACGTTTCTCAGTAACTCGCGAGAAAATAAAAGCTGCCATCAAAGAAGGCAAAGCAATAGATAGACCAATTGCAGTTGTCATCATAGCGTTCCAAAGCCCGTCTGATATTAAAGCTGGAGTTACTGGACCTGTCTCTAATGCAATTGTTTTAAATACTTTAATAATACCAATGACTGTCCCAAGCAAACCAACCATCGGGCTGATAGTTGCAATTAAACGCAAGGTTTTAATACCAAAATCATATGAGTTTTTAAGATCTAAAAGCAGAAATGCTAAAAGTTCATCTCTAAGAGTCTTTGGCTTTGATTTATTGGCTTTGAGTGTATCTTCTAGACTTCTTAAATTATCGCAATTATCAATTTTCCCAAGCTTTATAACAAAAACTAAGCGATTAATAATTATTGATAACGACAAAACTGATAAAATAAGCAGTGGATATGCTAGAAATCCAATATTTGATATTAATTCAGACATTATTTATTAATGATAAATTCAACAGGAATTCTAACCAAAATCTCACTTCCAGTAAGTGCAGCTTGATTAAACCTCCATTTCATTACTGCATTACTAGCGGATTTGTCTAAAATAGCAAATCCTGATGATTGAATAATATCAATTTTTGTAACAAAGCCATATTTACTGACTAAAGCTTCAATTACGACAACTCCTTCCTGATTTAACCTTAATGCCCTTTTCGGATAAATTGGCGATGGTTTAAAACCAGGAATATCGGCATTATTAATCGGGATCATTTTCGGAGCTTGCGCTTTGTTAACCTTAATTTCATCAACCTCATGATCTGATTCAACCTTTTCAACTAAAGGTTTGGTTGGTATTTTGGGCTCTTGTTTTATTTGTGATGTCTTGTTTGGCGCAACTGGACTAGCTAGTGGCGCAGCTGTTTTTGCAACAATTTCCTTAGTTACCTTATTGTTATCAGATTCACTATAAAATTTTGCACTTATTTTAGCAATATCAAGCTGAAGCAAAGGCAGCTGTTTGGTGTTAATGTTTTTAAGAATCATAGTGATCACAAAAGCATGCAGTAAAACTGATATCAGAAAAAACAGAGTAATGTTGTTATGACGCTGGTTAAAAAAATACATAAAATTTGTTATTGATAATCATTCTCAACTTTTTGCTTGCATCTTAGGATAATGAGAATAATTCTCACTTTCAACAAATAAATTTAATATTTTTGTATGAAAACTATTTCACCAATTTCAGTTGCAGCAATAATTGTTTCGGTTTTAAGCCCAACAGCAGCTCTCGCTGAAGCGACAACCCAAAACAACCGCGAAATGGAAAGGCTAATGGTAATTGGTAACAAGGATAACATAAATAAAATCGCAGGCTCGGCACAATATTTAGATTTAGAAGAATTAGAACGATATAATTACAATGATATTAACCGAATTCTAAGAGAAGTTCCTGGAATTAACATCCAAGAGGAAGAAGGTTACGGAAATAGACCTAATATTGGAATTAGAGGTGGAAGATCAGAGAGAAGTGCTGATATTACTTTAATGGAAGATGGTATTTTAATAGCACCAGCACCATATTCAGCACCATCGGCTTATTATTTTCCAAGAGTCAACAGAATGGAAGCTATCGAGGTTCGAAAAGGTTCAAGTACTATCAAATTTGGCCCGAGAACAACTAGTGGCGCTGTCAATATGATTACGAGCTCAATTCCAGCTGATAGTAAAGGTCGAGGTTTAATAGGGCTTGGTAACGACAATACTGAAAGATTAGAGTTAAATTATGGGAATAATTCTGGTAAATTTAGCTATGTTTTTGACCTTGGCCATGAAAGTACCGATGGTTTTAAATCACTAGATATGGTTGGTGGTAACACTGGCTATAATATCAAAGATGGTATGGCTAAATTTCGCTATGAATTCGATCCAAATTCAGAAATTTACCAATATTTAGAATTTAAAATTGGTGCGACCACCGAAGATTCAAATGAGACATATCTTGGTTTAACCCAAGCTGATTTTGAAGCTAATCCATATCGAAGATATGCTGCATCTCAAGAAGATAATATGTCAGCAAATCATGACCAATATCAATTAAGTCATTATATTGAACCAGCTGATAACATTGATATCACTACAACAATTTATCGTAACAACTTTTCACGAAATTGGTACAAACTTCAATCTGTCTCGATCAATGGAACCACAAATTCTATTGCTTCAGCTCTAGATGATTCTGCTTATCTTAATGCTTTAAAAGGTAATACTGATCTTAGCGGAGACGCAAATAACAACTTAACTTTAAGAGCAAATAATCGTGATTATTATTCAAAAGGGATACAAAGCGTAATAGCTCATAAGTACCAAACCGATAGAGCCAGTCATGAAGTTGAATATGGTATTAGATATCATTATGATGAAGAAGATCGTTTTCAACATGAAGACATTTACTCCATTAATAGCGGTATTATGGCATTAACATCAGCAGGAGCACCAGGCAGTCAGTCTAATTTAATCGGCAAAGCTAAAGCTTTAGCACTTTATGTAGAAAATGATATTGATTATGGAAAATTAAAATTATCTCCAGGGTTAAGATATGAATCCATTAAACTTACCCGTGATAACCGCGCTAATGGAGATGTTGATATTAATCACATCGATATTTTCCTACCTGGCCTTGGTGCTGTTTATGATTTAAACTCAAAATATAATATTTTCGCATCAGTTCACAAGGGCTTTGCTCCTCCAGGACCATCCACTAATACTGACCAAAGATCAGAAGAAAGCGTTAATTATGAAATTGGCATGCGTTTTGATAATCAGAATTTAAAAACTGAGCTAGTTGGATTCTACAATGATTATAGTAATCTTCTAGGTGAAGATACATTATCAAGCTCTGGATCTGGAACCGGTGATTTATATAATGGTGGTGAGGTAACAGTTTATGGAATTGAAGCCAGCCTGAAATATGACTTTGCTAATTTAACAGACCAAAATAGATTTAAGTTACCATTTAATATCAATTACACATATACAAGCTCTGAGTTTGATAGCAGCTTCACCAGTAGTTTTGATGAATGGGGCACAGTTACCAAAGGTGATGAATTACCATATGTACCTGAGCATCAAATTTTCACCTCAATTGGTGTAGAGGCAAATAAATGGTCATCTTATTTCTCGGCAAAATATATTAGTGAAATGAGAACCGAGGCTGGATCTGGTGCTATAGCATACGGATCTGGTACTGACGATCATTTAGTTTTTGACGCAACAGCAGAATATAAAATTGATAATAATAACAAATTATTCTTAAGCCTTTATAATATCACAGATGAAGAATATGTAGTGGCTAGAAGGCCTGCTGGAGCAAGACCTGGTGCACCATTATCTGTTCTTGCTGGTATTAAAGTAAAATTTAAATAATGTAAGATCTCACTATTGATATTATAGTGAGATTTTATATATTTTACATTTTATGACTAAAATCCATCAAACAAACATAATTAACATTATCATTATGATGTTAATTATGCTCTTTACTTCACTTAAAGCATATGCATGCAGACCTAACATAGAGTCAATTAATGCGGAAATAAAAAATCAGAATATCCAAGAATTCATTAGCTTGTATGAAGTGAAAGTAGCAGATATTAACGAAATAAAATTTGAAGATGATCTAATTATGCAATGGATTAATTCAAATTCAGCATATGAATGCCCTAATCAATATATCAGCACCAGCTATTTAACTTTAACAAATGGCAATGTTTTTAAAATCATAAATCACTTTGGTATAAACTCCGCGATAAATATTACCGAAATCAAAAAATAATTGTGATAATCATTTAACCTAATTCAAAATACAGCTACTTTAAACCCATCATTGTAACAAGTTGAGGTAAGATTACTTAACCTCCTAGCCCTTGAACATTTCCCTGTTGTGCATTTTTATTTTTTATTTTTTCTATTATTGTGCTAGTATCATCTTGACGTTTGATTTTATATTCAAAGTCACCTGATTCCATACTCTTAACTCCTATATTTGAGTAGTTAAACTTTTGTAATTCTGTCAACTTATTTTTACCTTTCTCATCAGCCGCAAAACTTGCTATAACTGCTAGTACGTCATCATGAACATTCATAGGCAATGTGTTTTTTTGTTGATAATAAATTGGTAATTCAAGCGCTTTTGCTTGGCCAATTGTTAGTTCAACAAACTGTTGTGATCTTTGTTCTCGCGTAAGACATCTTCGCCTATCGCTAGAAATTACATCTAAAGATACCTTTATTTTATCTGCATCATTTGATTTTTGTTCTGAATCTTGTTTCGATGAATCATTTTGTATAATTGATGCTACTTTAAGACTTTGTCCCATAACCGCGTAGGGTTTTACATATTTAGCTTTACCTATCTCAATCGCATCTTTAAATTGATTTTTATAACTATCCGTAAGCATTGCCTCATCTGCTCCTTGTTCAATTAGCAAGGAAATAATTTCAGCATCGCCATTTACCGCTGCAATATAAATAGGCTTTAAATGATAATGTCTATTATCTATACCATGATTCACATCGGCTCCGTTTTCTATTAATTTTCTTACAATCTCTCCCTTACGTCTAGCTATTGCCCAACCTAATGGTGTATAATTACAATAATCTGAATAACCAAAGTGGTGAAAATCTCTAGAGAATTCTTGATTTACATCGGCACCTAATTCTAAATATCTACTCACTTTATCTATATTGCCCGAAGAAATTGCCTCAAAAAAATATTTTCGTCCTAAAAAACGATTTATATCCCCAACATATTGATAATAAAACTCATCAAAGGCATTGCCTAATATTTGGTATAGTTGCTCTTTCATATCTCTTAAATAAATGTTTACTCTAAATTAAAAAACTTAAAAATTGGTTTTGTCTTCAAACATGGATATCGTGATATCCACCACCAACTTTCAAGACTTTTCATAGTTTTTTGGAATATTTTTACACACTATAAAGCTTTGTTACCTATACTGCAATATTTATTAATTGAATTACTTGCCTTTTGAATATTGTACATTATTCTAACAAAAAAATATTTGTTATGATTACAGTTTTCTATGATGGAAAATGTGGTTTATGTTCAAAAGAAATAAATCACTATATCAAAATCGCTCCTGAAGGTATCTTCGATTGGCAAGATATCACAAAGGATGACGCAAAGCTTACAGAGCTCGGTATTAGTTTAGCCGAAGGGCTAAAACTTTTACATGCGACCGATAATCAAAACAAGCTTCATATCGGAGTTGATGCATTTATTTTGATATGGAAACAGTTAGACAAATGGCATTTCCTTGCAAAATTTATTTCGCTACCTGTTATTTATCAAGCTACTAAAGTTTTTTATAATGTCTTTGCTAATTGGCGTTTTAACAGACTTGATCATTGCAAAATAGCTAAACAAAAGGAGGAATCATGATTTTATCAACTGGTGCAATATTTGGCTTTATATCAGTAATGTTTGGTGCATTCGCAGAACATGGATTAAAAGCTAATATATCTGACGAACATTTTCGTTTTTTAATGACAGCAATTCGTTATAATCAAATTCACGCAGTGATGATAAGTGCAATTGGTTTAGCATTTTTAAGCAATAGCAAATTAGCTGAAATTAAGCTTTTAAGGCTCAGCGCTATGTTATTCATCATTGGCACTATTTTATTTAGCTTTAGTATTTATTTATCTGTTACATTCCAGATTGAATCTCTGATATTTTTTACGCCATGTGGTGGCATAACGATAATGCTTGCCTGGATTTTACTTTTCGCATCAACTATTAAATTGGGCAAAAAATCATGATAAAATTAGTATTGATATTAAGTATTCTAATTAGCATTGAGGTTATGGCAGATAAGTCGGCTGATAACTTAACAGGTGATGCACTTGAAACTTGCTCAACTGATCCAATGACAGGCTTTTTGCGTGATGGTTATTGTCATACTAATTATCGTGACCATGGTACACATGTTGTTTGCGCGATTATGACTGATGAATTCCTAGAATTTACCAAATCACAAGGTAATGACCTGTCTACTCCTAAACCAGAATATAAGTTCGAAGGACTTAAAGCCGGAGATAAATGGTGTCTTTGTGCCTTGAGATGGCAAGAAGCATATAATAACGATAAAGCACCAAAAGTTGACCTTAATGCTACGAATATAAAAGCTTTAGATTTTATTAATAAAACCACTCTTGAAGAGTTTAAAACGGAATAAATGGATAAATTACAAACAAACTTCAAGAATAGATCAGAATTAATTAATTATGTAAAAGACCTTTGCCCTTATGCAAAAGGTAGCGAATCTGATATCAAAGGCGGCTTACAATCCGGATTAGCTAAATTAAACAAAATCAAACCGATTAAATATGCAGCCAGTAGAAATTATGGTAATGGCGATGTTACTCATTTATCGCCTTATATCCATCACGGCATTCTAACATTAAACGAAGTTCGCAATCACGCTTTATCACTATGCCAACAACCAGCGCAAATTACCAAATTCATTCAAGAATTAGGCTGGCGTGATTTTTGGCAACATATAAGTAAAGCAAACCCAAATTGGCTTTATGAAGATATTGAGCCTTACAAAACCGGATATAATGCAGGTGATTATCAAGACCAATTACCTGATGATATTTTAACAGCCACAACAGGTGTTGCGGCAATTGATCACTTTATTAAAGAATTAATTACCACGGGCTATTTACATAATCACGCTCGTATGTATCTAGCAAGTTATATAGTGCATTTTAGGCGCATCAAATGGCAAGCCGGTGCATCTTGGTTTTTAGAACATCTACTTGATGGTGACGAAGCAAGTAACAATCTATCATGGCAATGGGTCGCTAGTACATTTAGTAATAAACCATATATTTTCAATTTAGAAAATCTCAGTAAATATTTTAGCAAAATAGTCGATTGCTCAAGTGCAAATAATCAAATTTTAGACAAAACTTATCAGCAATTAAACTCAATGTTATTCAAGAGGCAATATGACTAAGCAAATTATTTGGTTACATGAAAAGGGACTAAAACTCACAGATGAAATCAAAAATCATCAAGCAAATGGTACAAGAGTTATTCATATTTGGGACGAGAATTATTACCAGAAACGTCGCTATTCGTTAAAAAGACTGATATTTATTTACGAAACATTAGCAGAAGCTGAAATTGAAATTATTAAAGGTGATACAATTGAAACCATCAAAACTCTTAAGGCTGATATTATTTTAACACCCAAGCCTTCTGATCGATCCATTAAAGAACTATGCAGCAAAATAGCAACTATAACCAATCTTAAAACATTAGAAGAAACAGCATTTGCATCAATTCCTAAAGGTTTTAAATTTACACGTTTTTTTAAATATTGGAACAAAGCACAAAAGACAGCATTTCTAATTAACGGGAGAGCAGATGCCTAAGGGTATAAAAAAACATAACCTGCCAGAGAAAACATGCATAATCTGTAAAAAGCCTTTCACTTGGCGTAAAAAATGGGAGAAAGTTTGGGAACAAGTGAAATATTGCTCGGAAAAATGTAAAAGGTCAAAAAATGGATAAAACAGAAATACTCAAACAATACCAAGCCGATAATGTTAAAATAGCGCCAGAATTTATGAGCTGGATGCGCTCCAATCATGCTGGCGAAACTGGAGCAGTGTGGATTTACAAGGGTGCATCTTATGTTTTTTGGTCAAAAAAAATTAGATTAATGGCAGAAGAGCATGGTCAAACAGAGCGACATCATTTAACTATTATGGAACATTTAGTTCCATATAATAAACGTAGTATATTTATACCACTGTGGCGTTTAATGGGTTTTGCACTTGGTTTTTTTCCAGCTATATTTGGTTATAAAGCATTTTGCTTAACTATAGATGCCGTTGAGACTTTTGTTGAAGCTCATTATAATGAACAAATTGATTATCTGACAAAAACCGGTTCAAACCCAAAGTTATTAAATGTTATTAAACGTTGCTGTGATGAAGAAATTGAACATCAACAAGATGCTCATCAAAGACGTAATCAAAACAAAACGGGAATAATTGCTAGAACCTGGTTTAAAATCGTAGCATTAGGCTCGATGGCAGCGGTCTCCATAGCCAAAAAACTTTAGCTAATTAGCTTGTATTATGCAAATGAAACTGTAATATAGATGACCCAAAAAAATTCTGACAAAGAGCATATGAGAAGTTACATTAATTTTCACACACATGGAAAAAAATTACACACAACATTATCAGATCATGAGCATGGAGAAGGATGCTGCTCAGATAATAATTTATCGAGTAATGATGAAGGTTGCCCATGTTGTCAAAATGGTATTGATTTAGATGAAGCTGTTGCTTTAGCAAAATTAAAAGATGACTCTCATCACGCCCATGCTGAGTTTGAAACCACAGACTACTCTTCACCTTTATCAATAGTCGCAGCACCTTTTATAGGCCTATTAGGTTTAATTGGTGTTACTGCTGCTTACCGAAATATTACTGGCACTTATGGTAATATAAAGAAATTAGACAACAAGATATCTCAAATAGAAAGTGAACTTACACAAGAACGAAGTAAAACAGAGCCCAATATTGCACTAGTGCAAAGACTTGAATCATATAAAAAAACCCTCGAATATTCACGCTTTGATGCAAAATTTAATTTTCGCGTACCAGGTGTCGTAAATGGCGCAGCATCTTTAGCTATACTTCTCTCACTTGCGATTGTCATGCCTTATGCACTGCCGCTATTTCTAATTTGTGGTTATGCAACAATGCAAACTATGCGTAATGGATATGATTTATCTAGAAGCCGAAAATGGCAAAAGCAAACAGAAACTACAGGGGCCTCAAAATATCAAAATAAAGAAGAAAAAGCTAACACTAAAATCAACCAAATATCACAATCTAAACGTAATTTCTATATAGCAAATACAGCAGGGTTTGCGGTTTTTGCCGTAGGAGCTTTAATTGCAGCTTTGTCCGTTCTTTCAGTTATTGGTCAAACTGGTTTAATTGCAGGCGCAGTTTTACTCTCAGTAGGTGCTGTCTCAACTGCAATCACAAATAACATTTGGACTAACAAATTTAGACCACGTAATGGTGATTTAGGTCAGGACCGAAAAAAACTAGATCTTGTTAATTCAAAAATAAACATTGCTAATGTAAAAGCTCTAAAAGATATACTTAAAGAATACAAAAGACAGAATATTGATAAGCACCCATTTGAATCAACGGGTTATGCTATGATATCATCCTTGCCACTCTTGCAAGACACTGGGTTTCAGTGGAAGCATAAATTAAACCAAAGAAGAATTGATAATCACAAAGATAAAGAAAAAAAGATCACTGATCTACTTAGAGATATTTACGCTATAAAAGGCGATTTAGTTGGAAACACCACATGCAACGTAAAAGAAAATAAAAAAGATAAGATAACAGAAATAAATCAACTATGTAATAAACTTGGTATCAGTAAGAATATTTTAAGCAAAATAATTAATGATTACTCTAATTTTGACAAAAATAATGCTGAAACGATTAAAATAATTTTAACAAAAACCAAAGCAAAAGAAAATCTTCAAAAAAACTTATTATCGCCAGCAGATCCAAAGAAAATAATAAAGCTAACAGAAGAAATAAACACTTTAAAAACGAAACTAACATATGAAAACTGTTTTAAATTAAGCGAAGATAACAAGCAGATTTCGTTAAACATTGACGCAATTAATAAAACTAAGTTCTTAAATGCTGTCGAAGATTACCTAGTTTTTGACTACCTAAAAGACTTAAGATATAAACAATATGGTCTTAATGATTATTTCTGGTCACTCAAGGGAATTAGAGAAAAATATCCTATAAGCAAAAAAGAACTTGAGAGCTTTGAGAAACAAACAACACAAGCAGGAAGTAAGTTCCATCATCAATGTAACGATCCAGGGTGTAATGAAAGCAAATCATCTGGACCAGACCCTAGAAGTGATAAGCAACATCCAACACCAAAACCTACATCACCGATAGGTATTAATTTTGGTAATATGAAATATCATAATATGAAAAAGCCAAAACCTTCATATAAATACTTACCACCAACAAGAGAGCAGTGCCCGATTTGTAGAAAAGATGATTGCGTGCATGAAGAAGAATATAAAACATTATATCAACAAACAGCATCATATCAATATAATGATAAAAATGACATTATCAGAATCAAATCACCAGGAAATGGAACGGGAGTATGGCAACACCCAGATATCGTTAAGAAAACTACTAAGAATATTCAGAAGGCCTTATCAAAAACTGCGGGTGTCTTAGAGAGCTCATTATTTGTCGAAAACGTTTTAAAATTTGCCCAACAGCAACAATCTGTAGGTAATACAACAAAAGGTGAACAGGATTGGATTGAGTTCTGTACAAAAAAAGGTATAAGTGGATCAGAAAATGGATTCACATTTGAAAATGCCAAAAGATTTTCTGCCGCCTATCAAGCTATATCAGAACAAGAAGGATTCTATACTGGCCGAGAATTTAAAGAGAATCTTAGAACAGATAGGCAAATTGGTGCTAGACTAAAACGCATACCATCTGCTTTACATCAAGAAATTATAACGCAGCTAAGATAAATAATTTAACAAATGAGGTAACATGAAAAAACTTGATATATTACATCACACTGCAATTCAGGTAAAGGATATTGCTAAAGCCGTTAAATGGTATCAAGAACGTTTTGCACTTGAAATTGAATATCAAGATGAAAGCTGGGCAATGCTTAAATTCGCTAATACATCACTAGCGTTAGTCCTAAAAGAACAACATCCATATCATTTTGCTATTGTGAAAGATGATCTATCACCATATGGCGAGGCAGTAAAACATCGAGATGGTACCAGCTCAGTTTATATCCAAGATATAGATGGTAACAATGTTGAAATGCTTAAATTACCTGAGACAGAATCATGAAAAGGAAATTTATCATTATGAATACAATCCTTGGAATTATCCTAATAACAGCAATAATAGCAGGACCGGTTATGAGCAATGTTGAAAAGCCAAATTATCAAGTCATCGACAAATCCAATAACATCGAAATAAGGCAATATCAGCCATCATTAATAGCCGAAGTTGAAATATCAGGCGATCGGAAAGACGCCATTAGCGATGGGTTTAGGTTACTTGCAGATTTTATCTTTGGTAATAACAAGCTGCAAAATTTAACAATATCAAAGCAGGATAAAAAAGATGATCACAAAATCGCAATGACCGCACCAGTCGAACAACAAGCATCTGGTACAAATTGGAAAGTAAATTTTATAATGCCTGCAGAATATGATCTAAATTCAATTCCTCTACCAAATAACCCAGCAGTCAAACTCAAGGAAATTCCGGCCAAAAGCTTTATTGTTATTAAATTTAGTGGCACAAGCTCAGATAAAAACCTAGCCGAACATGAAAAGGAGCTAAGAGCATATATCCAAACTCAAAATATCGACATTATCGAACCTGCTAAATATGCATTTTATAACCCACCTTGGACTGTTCCTTTACTTAGACGTAATGAGGTTATGTTTGAGATCAAACAAGCAGATTTAGATGAGTAAAGTTTTTGCCTTAGTTGATTGTAATAATTTCTATGCCTCATGTGAGCGAGTTTTTAACCCAGCGCTCAACAACAAGCCAATTGTGGTATTGTCAAATAATGATGGATGTATTGTCGCAAGATCAAATGAGGCAAAATCACTTGGGATACCTATGGGTGCTCCATATCATCAGAATAAAGATATTATATCAAAACATAAAGTTGCTGTATTTTCATCAAATTATCAATTTTATGGCGATATGTCACAAAGAGTAATGTCATCACTTAAAATGATGGTACCCGATATGGAAATCTACTCAATTGACGAAGCTTTCCTCAGCTTAGACAATCTAGACAATTTTAACTTAAATGATTTTGCCATAAACGTAAGAGCTAACCTGCTAAAATGGACAGGTATCCCAACATCATTTGGTATAGCTCCAACTAAAACACTTGCTAAAATCGCCAATCATATTGCCAAAAAACATACTAAAACTGGTGTTTTCGACATTCGTGATGCAAAGCTTCAAATAAAGATAATGCAACACTTAGCCGTTGAAGAAATCTGGGGAATTTCCCATCGCTGGGGCAAGAAACTTAGAAATCTTGGTATTACCACAGCTTTAGAACTCAGGAATAGTGACCCTAAATTCATTCGTAAAAACTTTAGCGTTGTTGGCGAGCGTTTAGTTTATGAGCTAAGAGGAGAATCTTGTCTTGGTCTTGAGGAAATCACGCCAAGAAAAAATATCATGTCATCTAAATCATTTGGTAAATTAGTAACTGATCTAACACCAATGGAAGAAGCGCTCTCGACTTATGCAGTCAGAGCCTGTGAGAAATTACGCCAGCAAAAAAGTAAGGCTCAAGGTATTTATGTTTTTGTTAAAACTAATTATTTCCGGAAATATGATCCACAATATCGAAATGGGATTATGATAAATTTCGACCATCCGAGCTCTGATAATGCTTTTATCATCAACCAGGCCAAAAAGTTACTTAAGCAAATTTACAAGAAAGGCTATAGATACCATAAATGCGGGATTATGTTATTAGATTTAGTTGATGAGAATTATCACCAGCATCATTTCTTCAATCAAAACAATACCACGAAATCCGATAGAATCATGAAAATGCTCGATAAGGTAAATCAAGACCTAGGGCCAAATACCCTATTTCATGCTGCACAAGGCATAAAACGTGATTGGCAAATGCGCTGCGATAACCGTTCAAAACGCTATACCACCAAATGGGATGAATTAGCCGAGGCTTTAACTTAAGGCTTGAGCCATATTGTAAGCGGCGGTAAATGCCCCCTCAACTCTACCACCATGGCACCAATCACCACATGCACCTAATTGATGTTCATGATCAACAAGTACTTCATAATCATCACGTTTTAAATTATTTGCATAACGCCAACCATGTATTGTTTTATATTCAGCTTGAGTTAAATCGATATTTAAAATCCTACTAGCCTCATTGACTAAATGCTCTAACGCAACCTCACGATCACCATCAATATTATCGCGTGCATATTCATAAGATGAATTAATCATTAAAGTAAAATGCTCATTTCGTTCTGGCTTGCTACTATTGACGGCAATCCAGCTTAAATCAGAATTAATTATATGCGCCGCATCAAAATCAAGTTTGAAACTTTCCTTAAAACCAAGCATTACTGAAAATGATTCAGTCATTTGGATTTCATTAACGATCTTGGTAAATTTAAAATCTGCTGGCATTAAATCTTTGGTTTGATGCGATGGGGCAGTTGAAATAACCCAATCAAAATCTTGATAAATATTACCTTCTTCATCTTTTAATTGCCATTTGTCTGTTTTGCTAATGTCAGCAATTCTAACTTTAATCCGAGTATCAAAACCAATAGCTAAATGTTTAGCGATGGAATTCATTGCTGGAACGCCAACATAACGCGGCTCATCATCTTGCCAATTTTTACGTTCAATAATTTCATCATGATCAAATTTTACATAACGCGCATCCCATCTTTTTACTAAGCCATGATCTAGCATTGGTTTTAGAAATTTTTGAAACTCATCAGTTCTCGCAGTAAAATATTGGGCGCCATGGTCAAAAAAATAAGGTTCAGAGCGTCTTGTTGACATTCTACCACTTACTCCTCTGGCTTTTTCAAAAATCGTAATTTGGAATTTATCTTTAAGTAAATTGGCAAGAGATAACCCTGAAAGACCCGCGCCAATGATAGCTAATTTTTGCATGTAAATTTTCTAATAATTATTTAGCCTTTTTAAATTAGTTATACAAACTTGCAAGATTAGGCAGCTAAATGTAATAAAAAGCTATTTTAATAAATATTTAATATGCTAATTTGGCTTTTGCTTACGCCACAACATCATAAAACCAAAAATTGTCGAGAGCAAAACCAGTGATATAAAAAACACAATCACAATATCCCGGTAACCGCTTCCAATATATGGAGTGAGAAAATTCCATTTATGCAAAAATGAAAATGAGTAACCTTCATATCTATTGCTATCGACTAACCTATCAACTAGCATTCCAGTAGCTGGATCAATAAATAACTTATCGCCTAAATCACTCGCAATATCAATCCGCCAAACTGGTAATCTTTTATTTCTAAAATCATAATTTGGCCCAAAGCGAGTTATCAAAGAAACATTTTCAACAGCCTCTAATTCGAAATCTTGATGCATTTTAGCATATAGAATTGCCATTTCTCTATCGGTAACATCTGACTCTATACCAGTTTTCGCATCAAAATATAAAGCTGGTTTTTCAATTGGCATACCATCATATCGTATCTGCCTTGAAATAGCCTGGCCAGGACGGCCTTTTGGTATCGATAAACGATATAATAAATTACCATCAGGGCCATTTACAATGCTAATAGCATTAAATTTTACCGTTTGCAGATTATCAAGCCAATCAAGATTTTCTGCAAATTGGTAATCTTTAAGCATAACAGGGTTTGCATGTTTTAAACCACGATGATTATCACCATAAGCAAAATGCAATAAATGATAGGTGCCACTAATTGAAAACATCAATAATGGAATCCAAATAAAATAGGACAAAACACGATGTATTTTACGTTTTATCGTTAACCTTCGGCTTTTCATTAAGAAAATCAGATTAATCGCAGTAATCAAAAGTGCAAAAATACCAATTAATAAAACCAGCATTAACAAAACCCTAGCATAATCAAAATCATCGAGAAAATTCCAAGTATGCAAAGCTCTAAAAATAGTTTGAAGACTTGTTTTGTAATCATTCGTAATCGCAGTTAAAGCCCCAAGCTCAGTATAGATAAATAATTTTAGGTTATCATCACGTGCAAAACTAATCTCATAAACTGGTAATAATCTATTTACCCATGGATAAGCTGAATTAAACTCAGTTTGAAACTTTACATTTGAAACTTCTGTATCCTTTAAACCACTATAATACCTTGCAAGCCAAACAGCTTGAATTTTATCATAATCTTTAAGTTCATTATGTGTATCTAAATCAAAATATCGCCGTGGTTTTGTGTTATCATCAGTTACTTGCAGCACAGCTCCATTTTCTGACGGCACTACCTTTATCATTATGGCCTGATTTATTTGATGCTTTTGTAAAATCTCTGGGATTGCGGCTGCATATTCAACCTTCATAATTGCCTGAGGCGGAAAAAAGGATTTAGCTTTCGGCCCTGTCCAACTCATTAATGGATGCAACAAACCTGATAACGCAAAGCATAATAAGGCAAAGCCGCCAATCCAAGCAAACCATCTATGCCATTTTATATTAGATAACAAAATCTGTTTTCGAAAAGCAACCATATTAAAACCTCGCTCTTAAACCCATAAAAAATGTTCTTGGCAATCCTGGACGATACTGAATATCTGAAGATCCAACCTGATTACTTGTATAAACAGAATATCTTTTATCAGCAATATTTTGAATCCGACCATATAACTCAACTTTGCGACTAAGCTGATGATTTACCCGTAAATTAAATAAATTATGCCCAGCATATTTTGAAGTGTTAGTCTCATCTGTATAATAATCACCTAAATGCTCCCATTCAAATTCAAAATGAGTATTCGAAAATGATAATGGAAAATATTCCAAAGCAAAATTACCCATTGTTCTTGGTGCTTTACCTATGTAATTGCCAGCATAATTGATTTCTGTTGCAGGATAGCCATATATAGCTGTAAAATCTTCATATTTTTGCCTACTATAACTAAACGAAGTTTTAAAGCTCCATTCTTCAGTTAGATCGCCATTTAAACTAAGCTCTATACCCTGATGCTTTGTCTTGCCTGCATTAGTAATTTTTCGATCTGATGAATCAATATATGATACGATATCATCTTTTACAATCATATGATAAAAAGCTAATTCATAATTAATCGATTTAACCAAAATACCACGGCTACCAATTTCAAAGCTATCAGTATTTACAGGTTTTAAATCTTGTGTATTTGTGGTCGAACCCGACCTAAATAACTGACCAATTGCAGGCGTTCTAAATGAATTTCGATAATTGGCATATAAATTATGATTTTTATTTAAATCATAAACCAAACCAAATTTGGGGCTAAAATGATCATAGTATAAATCCTCAGAATCTGGCCTTAAATGTGAAGATGAGGCTGAGGTGGTTAGATTATCGGTATAATCAACATAGAAATAATCATATCTTAAACCAGCTGTTAATTTTAATTTATCAGTTTTTTGCCAATCATAATGCAGATAAGGCGAAATTGATAATTGATTAGCATCAAAATCATAATTTATAGTACCAGTAGCTGTTGTACTTGTATAAACATCTCCAGATTGAGTAGTTGTAAGCTCAATTTCTTTATATTTTGATGGCGTATAATCAACGTCTAAACCTGTGATAAATTCAAGTTTTTTATCAGCTATTTTTGTACGATATTTAGTTAAAAACCCAAATGAATTGAAGTTGTAATCACGATCATTTGGATCATATGAAAGCATCCAGCTTGGCATTAACTTCATTTTATTATGCCTAACAAATGGTGTGATTGTATATAAAGTTTGAGCGTCTTTTTCATATGCAAACTCACTTGATAAACGCAAAGCATTTACCTCTCTTCTAGCAACATCATTATGGTAAAAATTCTCAGTTGGATTGTTGCGGTAATCACTGGCTTCTAACGTAGAAACCCCGCTTTGATTTATGTGATTATATGAGAAGATAGTTTTAACATTAGTCTCTTGTTTAACTTTACTATCAAATCTAATAGTGGAGCTTACACGACTGTAATCAGATTCATCTCTATAGCCATCATTGTCAGTTAAATTGAAATCAACCCTATATCCTAAATCTTGATTTATAGGCGCACCTTGAGATGCTAGCAGTCTTTTCCAACCATAAGAGCCAAATTCTGGATTAATCTCTAACTCTTTAGTTTTAGGACTTGCTTTAGTAATTGAATTAATAATTCCGCCAATTGAATCACTTCCATAAAGAGCAGATCCTGGACCTTTGGTAATTTCGATACGATCAGATTGTGGTATATTTATTTCATATAAAGCATTATGATTAAACAAACCCGTTGGTCTTGTTGGCAAGCCATCTTCTAAAAACAAATAAACACCATTTGTTGATATTGGCTGCCGAATTGATGTCATATGACCTTCACCGCCAATATTATTTACATACACTCCAGCTGATCGATTTAAAATCTCAGCAGGGTGAGCAGGAGCAACAAAATCAATTTCATCTGAACCAATGACCGAAACTGACTCAGCTAATTCGCTTTTAGATTTGGCCTCTTTAGTCGCTGTCACAACGACAGTGTCAGTTGTTTTTGTTATTTCAGCATATGCTGAAGCTGCTTTAATTATCAAGGTGCAGGCCAAACCTAAATATATTTTTGATTTAAACATTTTATGCCTAATTATTTATGAATGAGCTTAAAAAAAGTTACTCTAGGAGTAAGATTAAGCTATATTAGGCGGACCACGCTTATAGTGATTTAGATAAGCAGCTGTTATATCAACGGCAGAATCTATCAAAGTAACTGACTTGATCTTTAAACCAGCAAATTGCTTTAGCGAATGATCTTGAAGATCCAAATCATCAAATGTAGTATTTGTAATTATAAGGCATTTATTACATTGATAATTTATATCATCATTTTCAGATGGATTATCATTTTCAGTTTGCGAAAGCTTTACAACTTTAAAACCATCAACTGTACAAATAACCAAATCATCACCAAAAATACTTTTGATATTATCAGCGGCAATCTGATTAGAATGTTTTAAAAGCTGTTTATTACAATATGCAAAAAACGGCATAACTGCATTTAACACCAACGCAGCAACTAGAATAAATAAAAAATTTTGACCGTTTTTAAGTTTAAACACTAAAATTTATCAAATCCATTAGCAAATTAATCGAGATCACTATATAGCAGCTTTGTTAACTAGATAGCTCTAAATCCTTAATCAGATACAAAAACTATTTATTAATTTTTATTGATATCATCAAAGCATAGGTCTTTTTGTAAAATTTATTAATTAAAAATCAAAATTGAAAAACAACTTCATGCTGATCCTAATATCAAAATCTCTGATATCCTTCAAACTCTTGACGCCTCAAGACCCTCTTCTACAAAATGATTAATATGTAGCTTTACCCTCCCAGTCCTTGACCATTAGCGGGATTTTGGTTTCCATTTAATATATTCTCTATTGTATTTCCTGGGTTTCTTGCGACAAATTTAGTTTCATAATGAAAAAATTCTTGCATATCAGTACCTTCTATACACTCAGTACCAACATTTGCACATTGTTCAATTTGCTCTTGTGTTAAACTATTAGGCCTCTGTATGACTGTTGCAAAAGCTGCTATTTGCGCTAGAATAGGCTCAGTCAATCCAGGAAGCTTGTTTATATCCGCCTTACTTTCAGCTTGTTCTCTACTTGGGTGGTTTTGTATTATTGACACTCTTTGTAGTTCTCGTCCTATATCTGCTATAGCACATGCTGAGTTTCTGGTATTTCTAATTAAAATCGCTCTTCCTTCTGCAATTGCTTCAGCATATTGAACTTGATCTGCTTCAGTTAATAATGTTTCATCTGCTCCTACTGCTAGCAATTGTGCTACTATTTCTGCATGACCTTTTTGTGCTGCCCAATATAAAGCTGTCCATCCATATTTATTAGCCTTATTTACATCTGCTCCTGCTGCTAGCAATTGTGCTATCATTTCTACATGACCTTTGTATACTGCCCAATATAAAGCTGTCTCTCCATAATTATCGGCCTTATTTACATCTGCTCCTGCTGCTAGTAATTGTGCTACTATTTTTAAATGACCTTTTTCTACTGCCCAATGTAAAGCTGTCCACCCATTTGCTCCTGCCTGATTTACATCTGCCCCATATGCTAGCAATTGTGCTACTATTTCTAAATGACCAACGAATGCTAAATCATGTAAAGCTGTACTTCCATATATATTAGCCTGATTTATATCTTCTATTCCTGAAATAATCTGTCTAATTTCTGCAATATCTCTATTTTCTTGTATGGCTAATATTAATTCTTTTATTGTATATATTGTTTGTACTGAATTTCTCATATCTATTCTCTATAAATTATTTATCGCAATATATACATCATGAGCGATATTATGTCAATAAACGCATACTATACTTACTTCTTAACTTATATCATCGCTTTATCAATACAACCTGCTCTACTTTCTCATCTATCTCCTTGGCTACTTTTAATATCTCTTCTTCAAAATTATCTTTTATATATTGTGTAACAAATTGACTCGGAAACGATAAATGTAACTCCCCTACCTCCACTTTCATTGCATAAAAGAAGCCCCTCTAATGGGGGCTTTTTATTATTTTGTAGGCGCGAGGAGAAGGGATTGACTGCGAAAATTCGATTCTCGCATTTTCTTGCCCTTCGGGCGCCTTCGGCGTCTTGATATCCTTGATATCAATCAAACCCTCTTTACCGGGTTCTCACCCTACCTCCACTTTCATTGCATAAAAAAAGCCCCTCTAATGGGGGCTTTTTATTATTTTGTAGGCGCGAGGAGAAGGGATTG
>JAYOLW010000015.1:0-14040 GCA_038120515.1 Rickettsiales bacterium
AGGCAATCTTCAAAGACAAGCAAAAAAGATTTTATATTTAAGAGGTGTTAATATTGATAATAACCCTGAATCATTTATTCAGGCTGTTGCTGATAATGCAGCTGAGTTAACTAGTAATTTTGCCTCACAAGAAGTGCAGAGCAAGGTTATTGATACTGTAACTAATGCAATATCAGATTTAAATAGTCGTCAATTAAGAGTGCAAGCAGGTAATATTGTTAAGATCTTTGAGACAATGGAACCTGGAAGTTTTGTTGGTTTTGCTGCTAAAAATACCAGTTTATTTACAAAAGGCGATGATCAGAAATTATCATATTTCTACAAGGCCATTGTTGAAAGTACCAAAAAAAGTAATGATGTTACAGAATTGAAGAGTATTATGCTCAAAATCAAGGATCCAGATGAACTGGATGATTTTATTGGTATGATACCTGATAATCTAAAAACGCAAATCGCAGAATCAGACAAAAGCGGTAAATTTTTATCTCAGCTGCTATCACGAAAATCTATGGATGTTGCAACAATTGCTATTATGACAGAACTTCATGACTTAGTAGAAATTTATGCTGATGAAGAAAAAATCGCTCATAACCTAAATAGAAGAGCCGATAGAGATGAGATCTTTGCAGAAAAAATAACGGCTGCACGTTTCGAATGTGAAGTAAAACAAAGACCATCTATAGAACAGGATTCTAATCAAGTGCCTTTAAATCCAATAGAATCTCCAAAAGAATTAAAACAAGAATATTCAACATTACAAATTGGAGGAGCTACAGTAGGCTGTTTTTTAGCAGTTATGGGGGCAGCATTTTTAGCAGTCACTCTAGGTGCAACTATACCAGTTGCTGCAATAGTAATTGCTGGTGTAGGTTCAGTTATTGCTCCACCAAGCCTTATGAGTTATCGAAATAGTGAAATTCAAGATCAAAATACCAAAATAAAACAAGTACATTCGGAATTTAAAGAACAAGAACAACAAAGATCTAATTCTAGAGATAATGGAATCAATTATCGAGATGATCATGTACAAAGATATACAGAAAGAAAAAATTCTAGAAGTGGTCAAAACCTAGGCAATGGATTGCACTAAAATTTTATTAATATAAATTTTCAATATGCTTGCATAAAATAATTGTTATATATATTCAAAATCGATATAAAAGTTTTTTTTGAAATATTAAATGTTTGCAACTTTAGTTGGACTTACAGGACCTATAGCTTGGTCATTAATTCCTCTTCTTACATATTACATAAAGCATTTAGACCCTGTTCTTGTGATGTCAGTTGTGTTCTTGATGTTTTTTGCGATTGATTTGTTAAGGCAAATATTAACTAAAGCTATCATCAACCCTTTAAAATATCCTCTGAGTTTTTATATTATTGGTATAATTGGAATTTTTGGTTTTCATATTTTCTATTTTTCAGCTTTAAGACTTGCACCAATTATGCCTGTGTATCTTATTGTTAATACCACTAGTATTTGCATTATTATTTATTCTAAGATCCTACATAATATTGAAATTAGACCAAATCATATCTTAGCTTTTATTATTAATTTCTCTGCCATCTGCTTAATTGCTGCATCTAAAGCCAGTGAAGAATTTTCCTCGCATCATTTAATTGGTTATGGTATGGCTTTTTTAGCTGCAAATTGTTGGGCTTTTTACTCTGTTAAAAATCGTGATTTCGATGCACCAATTAGTGCGACATCATATATAATCCTTTTTTCCGGTATTTTATCATTTGTTTCTTATGAGTTTTTTAGTGATTTTTCACTAATTAATATTTCAAATGATGATTTGATTTATTTGTTGTTATTAGCTCTTTGGCCAGTTGGTTATTCTCTTTATTTTTGGGCTTATGGTGTTCGTTATGGTGACATTAGAATCCTTGCTGTAATTGCTTTTATAAACCCAGTTCTTGGTAGTATTTGGTTAATACTTGCAGGAATAGAAGAATTTAGCTCGGTTATTTTAATAAGCTTAATTTTAATTTTAACTGGGTCTTTTATATCAAGATCAAAATAATTTAAGATTAAGACTCAAATTGCTCTAAGAAAATTTTATCCTCTAGCGGATAGCTGTTATCAAATAACAAAGTTACGAATTTATCATATTGCTTTGATACCTCAACTTTACGAACATCACGAAATTCATAAAAATCAGCTACTGCACTAACTGGGCGTTTGCTAGGGTCTAAGATTTCAAATGTTACATGAGTTTTCTCAGGAAGTAATGCACCTCGCCATTGTCTTGGACGAAATGGAGCAATTGGTGTCATAGCTAAAACATCTGATTTAAGAGGAATTATAGGACCTCTAACCGAAAAGTTATATGCTGTACTTCCAGCAGGTGTTGCAATTAAAATGCCATCCGCAACTAATTCAGGCAAGCGGCAAACACCATCAGTGATAATTTTAATATGTGCAGATTGCTTGGTTTCTCTAAGTAATGAAACATCATTAAAAGCTAAGGTTTTAGAAATTTCGTTATTTTGACTATAAGACTTCATCAGTAATGGATGAATATCAGTTTTCTTAGCAGATTTGATTTTCTCAATAATATTTTCATCATCTGAAAAATTATTAAGTAAAAAACCAAGAGAACCACAATTTATACCATAAAATGGTAAGTTATAATCCATATATTTATGAATTGAATGTAGCATAAATCCATCACCGCCTAAAACTAAAATCGCAGAAATATCTTGAGCATCATCAAGGGATTTAATTAAATGATTTGGATATCGAGAAACTAAATCATTTGCAAGATCTTGAGCAGACTCAGTTTTATCAGCTAAAATAAAAAATTTTTCAGTCATAAAAAGGCTAAAATTTATTGATTTTTAACTTAAATTATTTCATTTAAGTAGCTTTGAAATTCACACTATAGCTTTAATAGTTTAATAAATGCAAGAATATAAAACAAAAAATTTAATCATTGGTTCTGGTCCTGCTGGATATACAGCTGCAATCTATTCCGCAAGAGCGAATTTAAAGCCCATTTTAGTTGCTGGCATGCAACCTGGAGGCCAATTAACTATCACAACTGATGTCGAAAACTTCCCAGGTTTTAAAGATGTTATTCAAGGCCCTTGGCTTATGCAACAAATGGAAGGTCAAGCTAAAGCCGTTGGTACTGAAATTATTTATGATTTTATCACCGAAGTGGATTTTTCAAAACGTCCTTTTAAAGCCAAAGATAGTAATGGTAATACCTACATTGCTGATACGGTGATTATCTCAACTGGAGCAGAGGCAAAATGGCTTGGTCTTGAATCTGAAACCTTTTTTAAAGGCTATGGAGTTTCTGGATGTGCTACTTGTGATGGTTTTTTCTTTAAAGAATTAGACGTGTTTGTTGTTGGTGGTGGTAATACTGCTGTTGAAGATGCACTTTATTTAACTAATTTTGCTAAAACCGTTACAATTATCCATAGACGTGACGAACTTCGAGCCGAAAAAATCCTACAGGATCGTTTATTTGCAAATCAAAAAGTTAAATTTTTATGGGATAGTGTCTTAGAAGAAGTAATAGGGGACCAAGACCCTAAAAATGTAACTGCGATAAAAGTTAAAAATCTAAAAACTAATGAGATTAAAGAACATAAAGCCGCAGGTGTTTTTATAGCGATTGGTCATAAACCAAATACTTGGTTATTTAAAGACTATATCAAATTGGATAATGAAAATTATATAATTACCAATGCTGATAGTACTGCAACAAATGTTGAAGGAGTTTTTGCAGCCGGTGATGTTCAAGACAAAACATACCGGCAAGCTGTTACTGCAGCAGGAACTGGCTGTATGGCAGCGCTTGAATGTGAGCGATTGTTAAATCATTAATCTCTTACTTAATTTTAACTAAGGTGGTAAATAGTGATTAGAATTGGTGTTTTATTTTATGTAATCTCAATCATTCAAATTGTAGTTTCAATTTTTATGATTCCGCCAATGCTAGTTGCTTATTTTTCTTTAGATAATTGCTTTGAGGGTTTTGCCATTTCTTTTGGTATTACTTTCTTTATCAGTATAAGTGTTTTTCTAAGTGCTCGAGGTATTACTATTAAAGATATTTCAATCAAAGAAACTTTTTTACTAACTACACTTACATGGCTTTCTCTTGCTCTTGTTGCTTCAATGCCATTATATTTTTCTTCATTAGAAATGAGTTATGTTGATAGCTTCTTTGAAGCTATGTCAGGTGTAACTACAACTGGAGCTACTATTTTTACTGATTTAGACAATAGTCCAAAATCAATTTTACTTTGGCGTGCTATTTTAAATTGGATTGGCGGCGTTGGAGTGATTATGTTAGCAATTGCAATTCTGCCATTATTAAAAATTGGTGGTATGCAATTATTTCGCTCTGAATCATCTGATAGATCTGATAAAATATTTCCAAGAGTTCAACAAATCTCAAAAGCTATTGGTGTGATATATTTATTTTTAACAATTATATGCTTTAGCGTTTTTTACTATTTTGATATGAGTTTTTTTGATGCTTTTGTGCATGCTCTTACTACAGTTTCTACTGGTGGTTTTTCTTCACATGATGCTTCAATTGGTTTTTTTAATGATTATCGTATTGAAATAACAATTATCATTTTTATGTTTCTTGGCTCAGTTCCTTTTACGATCTTAATAAAATTTATGAATCGTGATTTTAGGTCATTCTTTAACGATACGCAAATTCAAACCTTGTTTGTAACCTTACTAGTTGTAATTGCTATTTTAAGTTATTGGTTGATGGAATATCGAGGCTATAATTTTCTGACAGCCTTAAGACATAGTAGTTTTAATGTTGTAGCAATCCTAACAACTACAGGTTTTACCTCGTATGATTATTATAACTGGGGTGGTTTTGCCATAGTTTTATTCTTTTTTATTGGTGTTATCGGTGGTTGTACTGGATCTACTACTGGAGGTATTAAAATATTTAGGTTCCAAATCCTATTTAGTACAGCCAAAGAACAACTTGCTCGGTTAATTCATCCTCATGTTGTATATAATGTTAGTTTTAGTAAAAATTCTGTGAATGCGCATGGAACAGCAGCAGTAATGGGGTTTTTTATCCTATTTGCTTTTTGTTTTTCTATAATTGCTTGTATATTAAGTTATGAAGGACTTGATTTTATTACTGCTTTTAGTGCCGCAACTTCTGTTATGGCAAATCTTGGCCCTGGCCTTGGAGATATCATTGGTCCTGCGGGTAATTACGCATTGCTTCCAGATAATGTAAAATGGACATTAACAGCTGGTATGATAGTTGGAAGACTTGAAATCTTTACGATTTTTATTCTTTTTACTAAATTATTCTGGAAGGATTAAATGCTTAGTATTTCTGTGCATAATTTTCTAAAAATTCTTTTTTTAGTATCAGTAATTATTCTTCTCTCTGTTTATATAATGCAATATGGCTTTAACATAATGCCATGTAAATTATGTATCTTTCAAAGATTTCCATATTTCGCGATAATTGCCTTGCTTGGCTTTTATTTCACTTTTGCTAAAAAATATAATCCAAAAACTATCCTTATATTAGTAACCCTGTTTTTTCTTATATCTTCAGGCCTTTCATTTTATCACTCACTCATTGAATTTAATATTATTACGACTGAACTTCAATGTGCGCAATTAGGTGATTTTAATTCAAAAGCATCATTATATAATAATATAATTGGTAAAGCAGCTGTTAGTTGTGATACAGCCAGCTTCAAGATTTTTAATTTATCACTGTCCAATTGGAATTTTCTTATATCCTTTTTAACTACAATTTTTAGTATTATTGTAATTTACAAAAACAAATAATTAGTATATTTATCCTGTAATTAATTATTATAATTTTGTTAATATTTTATGCATATAATTGATATAAAAAAACTGCCAAAAAACATTCCAGCTCTTTATGATACCGGTATTTTTTTATTACCAGGTGAAGAAGTAGAATTCCAAATTAAAGGTCAGTATTTTCGTGATTCTGTAGATTATAGCTTTAAAAATTCTAATCGCTATATTTCGGTTTATAATGACTCAAAATTAACAAAAAATAATTCAAAAATAGCAACAATAGGCAGAATTATTAAATTCACAGAAAAAAGTGCAAATAATTATCTAATTGTTATCAAAGGTATTATTAGATTTAATATTTTGGGAGTTTTAAAAACTACTAATAATGTTAAAATATTAATGCCAAATTTTGATGATTTTGAAAATGACCTATACACAAATGGTAGTTTCTTTAAAAATCGTAATGATTTAAACAAAGTTGTTAATGATTTCTTTGATAAATCAAATAATCCGATCATAAATAATTTAAATATAGATAAAATATCAGATATTAAACTTCTATCATTACTCGCATCGCAACTCAAATTTAATCATTACAATAAATGTAA
Source organism: Rickettsiales bacterium (assembly GCA_038120515.1). Taxonomy (GTDB): domain Bacteria; phylum Pseudomonadota; class Alphaproteobacteria; order Rickettsiales; family JABIRX01; genus JADHOX01. The sequence goes on from JAYOLW010000015.1 coordinate 6,397, forward strand.
ATTAATTAACTCTAAGACATCTGATGAGATAAATAATGTCGTATATAATTTACTAGAATATGAGCTTGCTCTGTTAGAAAGTAAAACTATGCAAAAGCATTAAATTTAAATAAATTTGACTAAAGCCCTAAAAAAAGCTATCATTAGTTTTTCATATATTAAAAGGGGGTAAATATTGTGAAGAAATTTAAAATTATATCAACTGCAATAACAAAGCTTTTAAACCGCGATTCTAGCAAGAATGATAACTCAATAATAAAAAATATCTCTCATAGCAAAATTATTGAAAATTTATGTAATGAAGGCAGAATTCACAGCGGTAACTTATCAAACTATGATAAGTAATAAAGTTCTTTGATTATTAAATTTTATATTCTGAGTTTTTTTATAATATTTAAAAAAAAGCGGTTCTAGTCCTCCTAGGCCGTTTTTTTTTGCTTTATTGCTGCAAAGCCTAATAAATAGGCCTTACAAAAAAACTAAAATTTTGTCTGGTTAAAATTAACGTCTTAGAAATTGTGATTGATTACTAACAAGAATCTCAATTTCTTCCTTTGCTGCCTGGAGTTCAACTCTTTCAACAAAACCTGGTTTGTTAAATATTTCCTCAATTACCTTTGCTTCCAATTGCTCTTGATCAACTTCAAATGTTGCTGATAAATAAATATCTAGAATTCCATGCTCTATAATAGAGTTTATTAGGAATTGAGGGGTTTGAGATGATTTTTTAATATCTAAATATTGCCCAAGAAGATCAATTATAGTCTTTGCTCTTTCATTAATATCATCAATTGCTTTAGGTGTATCTGAGGATTGGCATGTTTGTTTTTCTTCTGCACTTGCGCTTAAACCACCACCAGACGCAGCACGTAGAGAAGAAGTAGGGCTAGAACTTAAACCGCCACCAGATGCAGCTCCAACAAAGGCTGCTTTATCTCTAAATTTTGACTCATCAAAACCTTCAGCTGCTAAAGTTGATGATGGTCTTTGATCAGAAACAGTTGCTGTAGTTTCATTAAAAATATCGTGAATTAATCTCTCGGAAACTTCTCTACTATTTGTTAATATTGATTCAATTTGATCTAAACTTATCACAAATCTTGATTGATCAAGCATTGCTGAACTACGAAGGATTATATCTTTAAATACAGATTTTGCATCTTCCGGATTGTTGGTAGTTAATGCGTCAAAAATATTATTCGTCAAATCTTGGTAACTTAATGCAAAGAGTTGATCAGATTTAAATAAATATTCATAATTTTCTTTAATTGCTGATAATGCAGCTTTTACCTCATCGACTAAAGTAGAGATAATAGTAGTATTAAGAAAAAATTCATCAGAAATTTCAGGGTTAGATCTAAGATATAAAGAAATGTCAGTGGGATCTTGTATATCGGGAAGTTTAGCTTTCAGTTGTATAATATTACAATGAATTGCTGCTAAATTTAAAATAGATTTTACTAAATCTTGTTTTCGTAATTCATTTGGAGATATTGTTGTTAGTTCTGCTCTATTGCTTGATTGTGCAAAAACCCAATTTAAAAGCCTTTCACTTTCATCTAAACTAAAGCTTTGCTTCAGAAATATTTCTAGGTTAGGAATTAACTTTTCCTTTATTTCAGTTTCTCTATTAAAAAGTACATTCACAAAATCTAAACAAATAGCGAAAAAATCAGTAGATTTTCTAAGTAAAGCTATTGCACCAAATTGGCCACGTAATTTTGTTGCTTCATCACAAAATTTAAATTCTGAATCATTATCAAATAATTGTTTTATTAATTGTGAACGTAAATCCAGTGAAGTAGTTGTTAATTCTTGAAGTTGTTCACTTTCTACTCCTTCCACCTGTTTAATTTTTAGAATATTAATTTGCGCTAATGCAAAAGTTAAAAATCTATTAGCAAACTCTCGTTTATCTGTCTCTGATAATGGCATAATAAAAAAAAATAATCGTTTTGAAGTCAAATATTATATTACAACCGAATTATCTTTACAACATATTATGCAACAATAGAGTGCTTGTTTAAGCCGCCAGTGAAATATTTATCAAATATTGATGAGACAATTCTGGTTATTTGACGTGCATTTTGATTAATTTGAATTGATGAGTCAGTAACTTCGAGTAATCCATCTTGAGCAAGAGGTTCAAGCTTTCTTAATGAATCTTGAAATTCTAATAATTTAAAATTGCTATCCTTAAGTATTTTATTCAAATCAACCTTAAGATAACACATGATCTCGTCAATTATAGCTTTACGAATTCTATCATCTTCACTGGTCTCTATGCCTTTCGTAATTGGGAAGTCACCATTTTGAAGAGCAGGGCCATATTTTGAAATCATAGTTTGATTTTGCAGATAACCATGTGGCATATAGCTTATTGATGAAACGCCAAGGCCAAGAAGAATATCAGCCTTATCAGACGTATAACCTTGAAAGTTACGTTTTAAAGTCCCATCTTTTAAGGATTTTAACATCGAATCATCAGCTAAGGTAAAATGATCTAAACCAATAGCATGATATGAATTATTAGTTAAGAATTTGTGAGCTAAACTAAACATCTCTAGTCTTTCCTCATGATTTGGTAAATCTACCTCATTGATATGTTGCATGTTTTTTTTCATCCAAGGTACATGAGCATAGCCAAAAAATGCTATTCTACTTGGTTTTAGACTAATTGATTGCTCCAAATTCCTTTGAATTACCTCAAGGTTTTGTTTCGGTAATCCATAAATTAAATCAAAGTTAATGTTATTAATGTTATATTTACGAAATAACTCAGTAATGTTTTTAACAAGTTCAAATGATTGAACTCTATTAATTGCTTCTTGCACCTCAAGATCAAAATCTTGAATACCAAAACTAATCCGATTTACTCCATTATCAGCATATGATTTAACTTTGTCTTCAGTGATAGTCCTTGGGTCAACTTCAATTGCAAATTCAATATTTTTAGAAAATTTAAATAATGATCTTACTTTGGCAATAAGCTTATCAAATATCTTTGGCTCTAATATAGTAGGGGTTCCGCCACCAAAATGAATATGGATAACTTCATTATCATGATTTAGATTTTGCTTAAGCAAATCAAGCTCTAACATTAATAAATCTATATAATTATTGATAGGGTCATCAAAATTCACAACTTTGGTATGACAACCACAATAATGGCAGAGCTTACGACAAAAAGGTATATGAAAATAAAGTGATAAAGTTTGATCTTTATTAATTTGCTGTAACCAACTTTTATATATATCAGAATTTATCTTATCAGTAAAATGCGGAGCTGTTGGATAGCTTGTATATCTTGGAGCAAGATTATTATATTTTAAAATTTTACTATTTATTTCATTCATAGGGCTTTTTCCTTAAGCATTACGCCAATTTTTTGATCTTTAAGCTTAGCTCTTGCAGCTGCATATTTATCATCATGCCAAAATAATAAACAACCATTACAACCACGACCGCAACAACCGTCTAAACCTAATCTTGGCGTTTTAGTTGTAGGGTTCTTAACATTGTTTTCTTCGATATTTTGAACTAAATCACTGCGTGCTTTATTTAATAGATTTTCAGCATTCTGACCATCTTCAATTTTGTTGGCTATTTTGTCATATTTAATACGAGATTTCTCTACAGCACTAATTGGCTTTTCTTTTCTAAGTACTGTAAATACTGGCAGACGATCTTGAAGTGATGAAATATCTTCTTGGTCAAATACCGAAAGTGGAATTTTAATTCTAGGGTTATGACCAGGGTTCATTGACTGCTTTATTTGATCATTCTTATTAAAATCAATAAATTCATATAATCTTAAAAAGATAGTATCTAGTGGAGCAGGGGGCACAAATTCTAGAACATCACCTGAAACTAAACGGTTTTTAACATCGACAATCATATAATCTTCATGCCACTCGCTAATAATACCAGCAAACTCCCATTCAGATGTTGATTTGGTATTTAAATAATTATGTGAAAGGTTTTTTAATCTGCCTTCGTGAAATGCAATAGTATAACCACGATTTGATAATGTATCTAATTCAGTTAAATATTTATCAGCTGACCAATTCTCAGGATCTTTATACCAATCATCAATTGCCATTCTGTATGATCTTGCTGCAATTGCGACATAGTAAATACTTTTATTCCTGCCCTCAATTTTAAATGAATCAATTCCAAGGGAAAGATACTCATCTAATTTAGGCATTAAATTTAAATCTTTAGAATTTAGAATATAAGAACCACGTACATCTTCTTCAAATGGCATGAATTCACCTGGTCTCATTTCTTCTTCTAAAAGAAATTCAAACATATCTTTGTTTTGATCATTGATTTCAAGCTCTTGAATGGTTCCGTCCTTTAGACGCATTTTTAATTTATAGTTCCATCTACAGCTATGAGCGCAGTTTCCCTGGTTCGCACCTCTCTCAGACATAAAATTTGAAAGTAAACATCTACCCGAATATGTCATACACATTGCACCATGGACAAAAACCTCGAGTTTAATATTCTGACATTTTTCTCTAATCTCCTTAAGTTCTTGAAAGCTTACCTCGCGCGCTAAAACACATAATGCTGCTCCTTGATCCTTCCAAAAATCTACTGTTAATGATGAACATATATTTGCTTGAGTTGATATATGAAGATCAAGTTCAGGTGCGTGTTTTTTTACGAAAGCAAAAACACCAGGGTCTGCAATAATTACCCCGTCTGGTTTAGCCTTTTTAATTGTATCAATAAAAGTTGGAAGTTTTTCTATATCTTTATTATGAGAAAATAAATTAAGCGTAAGATATACTCTTTTGCCATAAGAATGAGCATAGTCAATAGCATCAATTAATTCATCTAAGGTGAACTCAGATTGAGTTCTAAGTGATAGATCTGGAGTTCCAATATAAATACTATCAGCGCCATAATGAACAGCAATTTTTAGTTTTTCAATCGAACCTGCAGGAACTAAAAGTTCTGTTTTTTCACCAAAAGGTGTTAATTGAGCTAATTTATTAATAGTCATGATTTTAAATAAAATAACCTTATACAGCTAATAAGATAAAATTTATAGCAATTTTTTTATTACTACAACTTGTAACGCTTTACATTAAAACTATCCTGTAAAGTATTGTTATTACTAGCCAATGAGGCGATAAGATGAGATGCGCTAGCAGCAGATAATGTAAAACCAAGATTGGCATGCCCTAAGTTAAAATATAAATTTTGATATAATGTAGAATTACCAATTATAGGCAATCTATCACTTGAGATTGGTCTAAAACCACACCAAATATCTTGATAATCTTCGATGACAATTTCCTGATCAAAGATATTATTTAATTTGCTCTTTATAAAATTAAGTCTGTTTAAGGAAATATCCTTATTAAAACCTTCAAAGTCATATAAACCAGAAACTCTTACACAGCCATCAAATGGTGTAAGAACAATTTTACTATCATGATCAATCAAACATTTTTCTAATTTTAATTTTTTACAATTAAAACTATAGCCTTTTAAAGGAAGAATTGGCAATCTCAACTTAAAGTGCTGGACTAACTCCTCTATGTAAACCCCTGTAGTTACTAACAATCTCTCGGTGATTACATTGTTGTTATTAGTTGTGACATCCGTTATCTTTCCATTACTAATATTAATATTTTTAATAGTTTGGTTAGTTAATAATTTAAAATTTTTATTATTTTTTAGATAATTTAATATGGTTTCAATTACATGATATGTATTACCTGACATATCATCAGGGAAATATATAGCATTGAAATCATTGTCTTTGTAATTTGCTATATACTGTTTTAAATCAATGTTACTTATAACTTGATGATTTATATTATGTTTATCAAAAGAATTTATTAAATTTTGAACCTTATTAAATGAATTTGTTTGTCTAAATAATTGAATAGATCCAGTTTTCTTAATTCCAATTTCTGGTAATTCTTTGGCTAAATTCTGAAATTCAAGCTGGCTTTTACAGGCAAGATCAAAAAGATCTAAATATTGCCTTTCTTTATTTTTAGGTAAGTTCTTAAGAAATTTTAGAGACCATGAAGGATTTTTTATTAATTCTAAATAACTTACGTTAATTGGTGAATTGTTAGAATATATATTCTTTAACAAATATCTGAAAATATTAATATCGCATACAGAAAAAAAATGCGAAAAACTTAATTGGCCTCCATTTTGAAAAGAAGCACCCATTCCAGGAGCTTTATTCTTTTCAATAAGGCAAACAGAGTAATTATTCTTAATTGCATAATATGCAGTTAAAACCCCAATAATTCCGCCACCTAATATAGTTATATCTTTTCTCATTTTTTACAAATCCTTCCTTAATGGAGGTTTATTCAATAGGTAATGTTAATTTATGCGGTTTTAAATAAAAATTAATCTCATCTTTAAGTTTTTCAAGATTTTCAATTGATTTTGCCTCGCATCTAACTACTATCACTGCTGATGTATTAGAAGCTCTTATAAGCCACCAACCAATATCACTTGTGAATCTAACACCATCTATATCGTTAAAATCAATATTTTCTGATCTTAAGGAATTTTGAATTGCTTCAACAATTTTAAATTTTTGACTTTCTTCACATGGTATTTTTATTTCATTGCTTGCAAATGTTTCTGGAAGACTATCAAGATATTCATCTAATTTGATATTTTGTCTTGAAATTATATCAAGCAATCTAACACCGGCATATAAGGCATCATCAAAACCATAATATTTGTCTTTAAAGAAAATATGGCCGCTCATTTCACCTGCAATCAGAGCATCTTCTTCTTGCATTTTGCTTTTAATAAGAGAGTGACCAGTTTTCCAAATAATTGGCTTACCACCATATTCGGTAACTTTTTCAACAAATACATTACTAGCTTTTACATCTGCAATAATTGTACTGTTTGGCTTTCTTGAGATTAACTCTTTCGCAAAGAAAGTTAATAATTGATCTCCCCAAATTACACGACCCAATCTATCAATGACACCAATTCTATCAGCATCACCATCAAAAGCGATACCAAGATCCGCATTTTCTGATTTCAGCTTAGCCTTTAATTGTTCAAGATTCTTTTCAATTGTGGGATCAGGGAAGTGATTTGGAAAACTTCCATCGATGACATCGTTAATAACAATATGTGTACCATCTAGTCTTTTAACTAATTGACCACATAATTCTGCGGCAGCTCCATTTGCTGGATCCCAAATAACTTTAAGATTAGGATTTATTGAAATGTTTTCGGTAAGACGGTCAATATATTTTTCGTTAATATTTATACTTTCAATTGAACCAACTCCTTTGGCAAAATCACCAATCATAGCTTCATTTGCTAAAATTTTTATATCATTACCAAAAAATGATTTTGCAGCTTTAGTAATTTTAAAACCATTATATTCAGATGGATTATGGGATGCAGTTATCACTATTGCATAATCATTTGGAATTGTATTTGCAGCATAATAAAGTAATGGAGTAGGGACTAAACCAATATCAATAATCTTGATACCAGTTGATATAAGACCCTCCAAAAGAAAGTGCCGCATTTCAGGAGATGTATGTCTACCATCATAGCCAATTATGACTTGTTTATGTTTTGATTTTGATGATCTAGTACCAATTGCTTTGCCTAAAATCAAAGCAT
>JAYOLW010000015.1:14050-39306 GCA_038120515.1 Rickettsiales bacterium
TTAAATAAATCCTTGTCAACAATACCTCTAATATCATATTCTCTTAAAATAGTTGGATCAATTTTCCTCATAATTACGACTCTAAAATACTAATTACCACGTTTATAAATTGAAATTTTTGAATCTGAAAGCTTTTTAACATCCAGCAGATTTCTAGTATCATAAATAACTTTATTATTCATTTTTAATGCTAATGATTTATAGTTATAAGTCTTAAATTCAGGCCATTCTGTTAATATCAAACATATATCACTATCTACAAAAATTTCTTGATGATTATCAGCAATGATAATTTCATCATCAAGTAGTTTATTTACAATATTCTTACATGCTTCTGGATCATAAGCTTTGATACTATATCCTCTTTTTAATAGTTCGTTAATTATTATAATTGATTGAGAAGATCTAACATCATCAGTACCGGCTTTAAATGTTAAACCTAATATAGAAATTACCTTACCAGATTTAACAAGTGCGCAAGTTCTATCAATAATATGGTCAATGGTGTTTTTATTTGAATTGTTAATAGCAGCAATTACATCATGCGAAATGTTTAAATCTTTAAATGACCTTGAAAATGATGCAGAGTCTTTTGGAAAACATGAACCACCAAAACCAGGTCCTGGATTCATAAAGCTTGAATCAATTCTTTTATCACTAATAAGAATTTTTTTAATATCACTAAAATTAGCTGAAAGATTTTCAGATAAATTAGCAATTTCATTAATAAAAGCTATTTTAAGAGCTAGGAAATTATTAGCTGTATATTTGGCAATTTCACTAGAAATTGGTGTGGTTTCAATATATTCGACTTTTTGGTCGATAAGTGGCTGATATATTCTCCTAAGAGTTAATCTAGCAAAGTCAGATTCAACTCCAACAACTACTCGGTCTGGATTTAAAAAATCATCTATAGCTTGACCCTGAGCAAGAAATTCTGGGTTTACTGCAAGATGCAAAATTTTTTTATGTTCTGCAATTTTATGCTTTATTTTTTCATATGTGCCAAGTGGAGCAGTGGATTTATTAATGATTAAGCTGTTATCTGAGGCATATTTAAATATGTCATCAAGTGCATTATTAATTTGCGAAAGGTCAGTTTCTGAAGTTTCATAATCAAAAGGGGTGCCAACAGCAATAAATATAACCTGTTTTTTTGCAAGTTTACTAAGATCATCAGAAAATATTATTTGTTTTTGGCTAATTGCATCGGCAAGTAATTGATCAATATTTTGTTCAAAAAGCGTCGACTCTCCATTATTTAATTTTTGTATTTTTTGTTTATCTTTATCAAAAGCAGTAACATGGTGTCCTAATTTACAAAAACATAAGGCCGAAACTAAGCCAACATAACCTGTTCCTATTATAGCAATTTCAAGTTTATCCGACATTTAACTATATTTTTTAATTATATCTTTGAATTCTGACGATGGTAGAGCTAACTTAGCAAAGCTAACATTTGCATCTAACCAACCGGCTGGGCTACCACAATCAAATCTATTTTCTTTAAATTCAAGCGCATAAAAATCTTGTTTTTTAAGAAGTTTGTTTAAAGCATCAGTAAGTTGAATTTCACCACCAACACCAACAGTTTTTTCATTTAAAATTTCAAAAATTTCAGGCTGTAAAATATAACGACCAATAATAGCAAAATTTGATGGAGCATCTTGAGATTCAGGTTTTTCTATCATGGATGAAATTTTTAACAAATCTCCAACTTGCTCAAAATCAATAATACCATATTTGTTGGTTTGATCATTAGGTACTTGATAAACACCAATTAAATTAGATTTAGGCGGTAATTTTTCAAAAACATCAATCATATTTTGCATAAAACTTTGCTTTGATTGCAGTAATTCATCAGCTAGAGTTATTGCAAATGCCTCGTTTTTAATAAAGTTTCGAGCACACCAAATTGCATGGCCAAGACCTAACGGTTCTTGTTGTCTAATAAAAGCAATCTGCCCCGCATCTGGAAGCCAATTTTTCGTAAGTGATAATTCATCATGCTTTTGTTTGTTATTGAGAACTGTTTGCAACTCATATGCGTGATCAAAATGATTATTAATAGCATTTTTATTTCTACCAGTAATAAATATAAACTCATCAATACCAGCACTAAATGCTTCATCATAAGCATATTGAATAATTGGTTTGTTATAAACAGGTAGCATTTCCTTAGGCAATGATTTTGTTGCAGGTAGAAATCTTGTACCGAGACCGCCAACAGGTAAAACTATTTTTTTGACGTGCATATTAATATTCTTGTATTAAATTTTTTTAAAACTATAAACTAGTTTGTATTAGCAAATTATTTATTCTTATCAAGGATTTGTTACTCTAATGGTTAAATATAAATTATATCATTTTCCACTTTGTCCCTTTTCTCGTAAAGTTAGGCTTTTCGCCAATGAAAAAAATATTAAACTTGATTTAGCCAATGAAAATTTTTGGGATAGAAGGCCAGATTTTTTGGCATTAAATCCAACAGGGCAAGTTCCCTTAATTTTGAATTATGAAAATTCTACAGCAATAAGAGGAAGCTTAAATATTTGTGAGTATTTAGAAGAATCAAATAATGGAACAAAATTTATTGGTGATAATCCTGAATCAAAAGCAGAAATAATCAATATTGTTAATTGGTTTGATGAAAAATTTTATGATGAAGTAAGTTTTTATATTCTAAATGAAAGGCTTCTTAAGTTTTACAAAAAGAAAACTGGTACAAATTTAACGCCTAATCCTCATTATGTAAGAGCTGCTAGAGTTAATTTAACATATCATCTTGAATATATTGACTTCTTATTAAAACGAACAAAATGGCTTGCTGCTAACAAAATTACTCTTGCAGATTTTGCTGCAGCTAGCCATCTTTCAGTTATTGATTATTTTGGAGATATAAACTGGTCTTTAAATGAGTCTGTCAAAGAATGGTACTCTTTGTTAAAATCTAGGCCATGTTTTCAATCAATTCTCAATGATCATATTTCTGGATATAACCCTGTTTCAAATTATGCTAATTTAGATTTTTAATTTTATGATAGTGCTACAAAAACCTTATCTATTATATTTAGGTAACTCTAAAACTAAATTTGGTGCTAAAATTGCTGATGCATTAGTGACATGGACACCTGAGAATGTAAAAGGCTATTATAGCCTTCCTGATTGTGAAATAAAATATGATACTCTTGATTTTTTAGAGCCAGAGCAGGCCTTCAAAAATGGCATTAAATCTTTAGTTATTGCTTTTGCTAATTCAGGTGGTTTTCTTACTGAACATGATATCAACATTGCAGAAAGAGCTTTAAGATCAGGTCTTGATGTTATATCTGGTATGCATGTTAAACTTGAAGAGTATCCTAAGATAAAACAAGCATGTATTGATACCAATCAAAATGTATATAATTTAAGATTTCATAACCAGAAACTTCAGACTGACGATGCAAAAAAAAGATCTGGCAAAAGGATTCTTACTGTTGGAACTGATTGTAGTGTTGGAAAAATGTTTGCATCAATTGCAATAAATAATGAATTACAAAAAAGATTGATTAAGAGTAAGTTTGCTGCAACTGGACAAACTGGAATTATTCTTTCTGGCGAAGGTATTGCTGTAGATGCTGTTATCGCTGATTTTATCTCAGGAGCCGCTGCTAGTTTATCACCTGATTCAGATCATGATCAATATTTTGTTGTTGAAGGTCAAGGTTCATTGCATCATCCATCTTTTGCCGGAGTTTCGCTTGGTTTACTTCATGGATCTCAACCTGATTATTTAGTTATATGTCATGAGCCATTTCGAAATACAATGAGGCACACGAATTATAACATACCTTCTATTGAAGACACTATTAATTTAAACATGTTGCATGCAAGTAGGGTTAATAAAAATGTTGCTGTGAAAGGTATTGTTCTTAATCTTGCCGGTGCAAATTCGAAAGAACAAAAACTTGAAATTATTGAAGAATATGAAAATCTTTATAATCTTCCTGTGGCAGATATCTTCAATGTTAGTGTTGAAAAAATTGTTGATAATATTCTTGCCTAATTTGATTTGTGAATCAATTTTTTAAAATTCCGTACCATCAAAATTTTCTATATTGTCTTTATAAACAAATTATTTTTGATAATTCAGTTCAAAAACTTGAGGATTTAATTGTAATTTTACCAGATCAAAATTCTGTTAATCAACTTAAAAAGATTTTCCAAGAAAACATCATAGATGGTGCTTTTTTGCCTGCGATAATAGCTTTATCAGATTATCAAAAGCTTAGCAAATATTTTGCAATTGAAGTTAACAGCAATGATCAATTTCATAATAATTTTAAAGTAAGAATTAATTTAATAAATTTTATTAATAGCTGTGATTATATCGATGAGATTGATAAATTAACAATACTAGAAGATTTATCTAAGTTATTAAATGACTTATATCAATCTGGAATAAATATAACTGATGTTAATTTTCCAAGTTTTGAAAAATCAATTGAAGAAAAATTATTATCTAAACTTCTGAATGATTTTAAAAATTATGTAAAAATAAACGAGTTTACTTTTCAGGATTATGTTATCAATTTTGAGCAAATAGAAATATTATTTAAGATTGCTAAACTACTTCAAAATCAGAAGCATAATTTTAAAAATAAGATTATTATAGCGGGTTCAAGCTTTAGCTTATATGTAACTCAAAATTTAGCTAATTCCATAATAGCAAATAAATTTAATCAAATTTTTATAGTTGATTATGAATCAATAACAATCGATTTAGATAATCAATTTATAAAATCACTAAAGCATCAATATGATTTTAAAACTCTGATTGATAACCAAGAAACAAAAACAAATGAAGCTGTTAAATGTTATATCTTTAATGATGAATATCAAGAAGCTCAGTTCGTTAATTACCAATTAAAAAATGATAAAACTAAAGCTATAATTAATGGGCATGAATTGAGATTTTTGGTAAATAATTTAATTAATCCTTTATATTATGAGGATAATTTAAATCTTCAGAAGAATTTAATAATAAATTTTTTGTTTAATGATGTTTCAGACATTAATATTTTAAAATGTGAATCATTTAAAAATATCGAAGCCCAAACCTTATTTTATAATCAAGAGAAACAAAAAAACTTTGTTAATTTTTATCAGAATTTTAGTAAGACCAAAGGAATAAATGATCTAGAAATTGAAGAAAAATTTTGTTTATTTAAAAAGTTAGTTGAAGAATATCAATTATCATTATCAAAAAATTTATTAAGTAAATTTGAGATAATTATTAAATTTATATCTTCGATTAAAAATATTAAACTTTTAACAAAATTAGATTTCTTAAAATTTCTAATCTCTGATTTAAAACCAGTTTTATCAAACTCAAAATATTTAAAATTTTCATATGAATCAAAATTATTTAAATCAGATAATATTGTTATTGCGGGTTTAAATGATAAAAATTGGATTAATCAAAACCAATATAATGTTATAAAATCTGAGATATTACAAAGCCTAGGCCTAAGATCTGAAATTGATTATCATTTACTAGCGCTTCAAGATTTTATAACCTTATTTTCTTGCAAAAATATCTGCTTATCATTTACCAATGATGCCAATAGCGATCCTTTGGCAATACTTACTTTATTAGAACAAAAAGCTAAAGTCCTTTTTATTAAACCGATTACACAATTTACTCCTAAATACAAAAAAAATGTCTTTGCAAAAGTTAAGGAAAAATCACAAATAACTAGAATTTCTGTATCAGATTTTAAAACCTTAATTGAAAACCCATATGGAATTTATGTTAAGAAAATCCTTAGATTACAAAACTTAGATAATATTTATAAATCATCTTTACGCAAAATTTATGGAGTTATTATCCATAAAGTCATAGAAACTTATACTCAAAAGCAGGAACAAATATCTGGTGATCATTTAAAATTTTTGATTTCAGAATTTTATAGTTTAAGTCAAATGACGCAATATCATGAGATGTTAAAACTTTTAAATACCAAAATTACTAATTTATTTCAATGGTGGATCAAAGAACATAAAAAGCTTTCTTTAAACTCTGTAAAAACACTTACAGAACTTAAAGTTGAAGCTAGATTTAATGATTTAGTTAATATAACCGCTATATTTGATAGAATCGAATTAGAAGTAAATGATGATTTTAAAATAATTGATTATAAAACTTCAAAATTGCCTAGTGACAAGGATATAAAAACAGGAAAATATACGCAACTTATCTTAGAAGCATTGATTTACATAAAAGCAAATAAACTCACGATTCAAAATATACAGGATCCAGTTTTAGTAGGTTTATCAGGTGATATAAACTTTGTGAAGAACCAAATCCTAGAATTAAATAATTTTGCAAATAACTTGCTAGAATTTGAAAATATGATTAATGATGTTTTTACTGTGTTTTTTGCTTCTGAAACTAAATTATATGCTTTTCCAGTTCCAGATTCAAAACAATATAGTGACTATATACATATAACTCGATTAGAGGCTTAACATGACAGAATTAATAGGAATCGGTAATGCAATTTGTGATATTTTAGTAAAAGTTGAAGATATTTTTTTTGACAAAATAAAATATCAAAAAGGCTCTATGTCTTTAATTTCATATCAAGAAGCTGACGATCTTATGAACCTAATTAAAAATGCTGGTTATAATTATTCTATATCATCTGGTGGTTCTATAGCAAATACGGTTGCATTACTCTCTGAATTTAACATTAAAACAGCGCTAATTGGTAATGTTTCTGATGATTATTTTGGTTCAAAATTTATTAATGATATTGAAAAATCCGGTGTTAAATTTGTTAATTTACATGATGCACAAGATAAAAACTCAGCTAAATGCATTGTTTTAGTATCAGAGGATGGTGAAAGAACATTATGTACTTATCTAGGTTGTAGTAGCTATTTAAATTTAAATCAAAATCAACCAAGTCTCAAAAAATTAGAGAATGCTAAATTTGTTTATATAGAAGGCTATATTTTTGATAATCCAGATACTACTGATGAAATATTAACTTTTATTGATAATAATCCACAATTTCATTATATTTTATCATTGTCTGATAAAGGATGTATTGAGCGCAATCAAGATGTAATCGGAAAAATTATTAAAGATAGCGCAGGAACTATCATTGGTAATGAATCTGAATTTGCTAAATTATTAGATCTTGAATCAATTAATGCTAATAATGTAGAAAATGCCTTAAATCTTTTTAAAGCGAATCAAAATCTACAGAATGTTATTATTACCCTTAATAAAAATGGTGCATATCACATTGACGGTGTAAAAATTTCGCAAATTACAACCGAGCAAGTAAAAGCATATGATTCTACTGGTGCAGGTGACGCATTTGCAGCTGGTTTCTTATATGGAACTGTTAATAAAATTGATCCTATTAAATCTTGTAAGATTGGTAATTTACTTGCAAAAATAGTAATTCAACAATTAGGTGCAAGACCTAATATCCAAGTTCCTGTAATCTCAGAGGAAATTGCCAAAATAGCTTAATCACTATAGGGCTGATGCAAAAAATTAATTATTCAAATCTAGCAAGAATATTTGTTTTAGGTATTGCGTCAGGTTTACCAATCGTATTAGTATTATCAAGTTTCAGTATTTGGTTATTAGAACTTTCTGTGTCAAAGACTACCATCGGATTATTTGCTCTTGCAACAGCTCCTTATAGTTTTAAATTTTTATGGTCGCCTTTTATTGATGGGCTAAAATTACCAATTTTAAGTAAGTTATTAGGCCATAGAAAATCATGGTTAATTGTCTCGCAAATTGGTCTTGTTATAGCAATTATTGTGCTGGCTTTAATTGATCATCAAAAATATTTATTATTTTCAGCAATTACAATTTTAGTAATTACATTTTTCTCTGCAACTCAAGATATAGTAATTGATGCTTATAGAATTGAGCTTGCTAATGAAAGCGAGCAGGGGCTTTTTGCTACTTTTGTTATTTATGGTTATAGAATAGGTATGCTGATATCTGGAGCCGGTGCTTTATTTCTAGCAAGTTTTATGAGCTGGAAGATGGTTTATATCATTATGGCAATGATTATTGGCTTTATTTCAATACTAATTTTATCATTTCCCGACACAAAACATATAGTTGATAAAAATAAACTTTCAGTTTCAAAATGGAGTCGAAACTATCTTATTGATCCATTTGTAAATTTTGCAAAAAATGACAATTTTATATTAATTTTAATATTTATTGTTCTTTACAAATTTGGTGATGCTTTTGCAGGCATTATGACTAATCCTTTTTTACTTGAGATAGGATTTAACAAAATTGATATTGCTTCAATAGTCAAAACAATTGGTCTCGGTTTTACATTGATTGGTTTGTCAATAGGTGGATTCATTGTTGCCCGATATAATCTTAAACAAAGTTTGATTTTTTGTGGTATTCTTCAAGCCATAAGTAACCTTGTTTTCTGTATTCAAACTTATTTTCCTGGCGACAAAACATTTTTGATGGTAACAATTGGCTTTGAAAACTTAGCAGGTGCTATGGGTACTGTTGCTTTTGTCGCATTTATTTCAAGATTATGTAATTTAAATTACACTGCAACACAATACGCGTTATTATCTTCCCTATCAACTTTTGGACGAACATTATTCTCATCTTCTGCAGGAATGGTTGCAGATAACTTTGATTGGTTTGTATTTTTTGTAATATCATCATTAGTTGCAATTCCTGGTATAATGATTATATTTTGTATTAAACATAATATCTTAGATGAAAAACCATGAAAATAGGTATACCAAAAGAATTAAAGGATAATGAATATAGAGTTGGTTTAACACCTGAAAAGGTTGCTATTTTAAAAGCCAAAGGACACACAATATATGTTGAAAAAAACGCTGGTGATGCAATTGGCTTTAGTGATAAGCAGTATGTTAATTCAGGTGCATTAATTTTAGAAAAGAACTCAGAAATTTATCAGAAATCTGATCTTATTATTAAAGTAAAGGAGCCTCAACCTGAAGAAGTTAAACATATTAAAGAAGGTCAGATAATATTTTCTTATTTACATCTTGCTGCTGAACCAGATCTTACAAAAGCTTTAATTGACAGAAAGGCAATTGCTATAGCTTTTGAAACTATAACTGATGATTTTGGCAAATTACCATTGTTAAAGCCTATGAGTGCAGTTGCTGGAAGAGTAGCTGTTCAGGCTGCATGCTTTGCGCTACAAAAAAATAATGCTGGCAGTGGTTTATTAATTGGCGGTGTCGAAAATATAAAACCATGTAATGTTTTAGTTCTTGGCGGTGGTGTGGTTGGTGAAAATGCAGCTTTTGTCGCAAGTGGTATGGGAGCCAATGTTGAAGTTCTAGAAAAATTCGATTCTAGAATCGATGAATTAAGTCGTTTATATCCAAATAGGTTTAAGGTAAAACCCTTTTCAGATTCCTTACTCAGAACATTATTGGTTGATGCAGATGTTGTTGTAGGTGCAATTTTGCTTCCTGGAAAATCAGCACCAAAGATCCTTTCTAGAGAACATATAGCATTAATGCCTAAAAACTCTGTATTTGTAGATGTTGCAATTGATCAGGGAGGGTGTTCTGAAACTAGCAAACCAACAACCCATTCAAATCCAACATATATTGATGAAAACGTAATTCATTATTGTGTTACTAACATGCCAGCAGTCGCTGCAAAAACAGCAACACTTGCACTTGAATATATGACTTTTCCATATCTTGAAATTTTAGCTTCAAATAACATTGAAGAATTATGCCGTAGTAATATAAATTTTAGAAACGGTCTTAATATTTACTATGATAAATTAGTAAATAAGGCAGTTGCAGAATCATTGGATTTAGAGTTTGGAAATTTTTAAATGAAATTTACTATTCAAAATTACAAAACTAGTTTGTCTCTTGGTATTTACCCCATAGAAAAAACTATTAAAAATAATATTTTAGTAACAATTATTTTTGTTTTTGATGCAACAAAAGCTTCAATTTCTGATGATATAACCGACACAATTGATTATGATAATATATGTAAGGCTATAGATTATAGTTCTAATCTAAAACATTATAATCTAATTGAGCATTATATTAAAGAATTAAAAGCAACAATTTTAAAATTAGATAATAGAATAAAGGATATAAATATTTCAGTAAAAAAATTAAGTGCCGTTCCAAAAGCTGATTTTGTTATGATTGAAACTAATTAATTTATAGAGATATAATTAACTCATCAATATTTGTATAAATTGGTACTTTAGTAAATCTTATCAAACTTTCTAAATTATTTTCGTAATTATCTAATATTGGATAATTATTAAAATATAATCTTACATTTAATTCTTTTAAACAATCTAATAATGAAAGAGTGTGGCTTAAGCAGCCAAGATAATTATTTGTAACAATTATTATTGGTATATTTAAATCCATTAATAAATCTAAAATTAACTTCTCTTTATTAATAGGTACATATACACCACCAGCACCTTCAATGAAATTATAGTCGTTTTCATTGTTATTTGTTAAAAATTGTTCACATAAATTAACTAATGAATCATAGTTAATTTCCTTATTTTCTAATTTAGCAGCTTGATCTGGTGAAAGTGCAGCTTTGTAATAAAAAGGTGATATAGATTTTACATTATCAAAAGTAATGTCCCTAAGAAGAGCAGATAAAATTTTAGCTGAGTCAGATTCATGAAAATTATTATTATCTAAACCAGTAATAATAGGTTTTAAAGCCTCAATTTTCTTATTTTGAAATTTTAACTTGTTAATAATTTCCGTTAAAACAAATGTTTTACCAATTTCAGTTCCTGTTGCTGAAATAAAGTAATTTACCATTTCCTTAGTTCAAAAATGTTTTACCAAAAAGCTCAATATGTAAATCATCAGTTTCTTGTTTAAGAAACTCCACAATAACTTCTGCTGTACCTTGTTCCATAAAACCAAGTTCTTCTGCTGCATATTCAGATAAATCTATGATTCTATCGCCAACGAATGGACCACGATCATTAACTTTAACAATGATCGATCTGCCATTTTCAAAATTTGTTACTTTTACAATAGATGGCATTGGTAAAGTTTTATGCGCAGCAGTTAATTCTCTTTTATCAAAAACTTCACCATTAGCTGTTTTTTTATTATGAAATTTATCTCCATACCAAGAAGCAGTACCTATTTCAGAATAACTATTATTAACTTCGGGGAAATATTCAATGCCTTCAATTTCATATGGATTTCCAACTTTAAAATAACCTTGATAATTATAATTAGGCTTTAAACCAAAAAGAAAAGGTATTGATATCAGTAGTTTTAATTTATTCATATTTTTTCAGCAAATTTACCAACAGTTGCAGCAAAATAATTTGAGTGATTCCAATCCCAAAGAATGTCAAAGTTATTAAATGTTATAAATAATTCATTATCTAAAGTAATAATCTTTACTTTTTGAGTTAACTCATGTTCGGTGAAGTTTTCCCCGTTTTTCTTAGCAAGACCTTTATTAACAAGTATTTTTAAATCAAGAGATTCATTAGATTTGACCAAATTATTATCATATTCTACTTTATACCCCCAAGGTAAGTTTTTATCCCAATTTAATGTTGCCAAATAATTAGCAATAGAGCTTAGTATATCATTGTAATTATCCCATATATCAATATCGCCATCATTATCGCCATCATAACCATATTTGTAATAGCTAGATGGAATAAATTGGCATTGTCCCGATGCACCAGCCCAAGATCCATAGAAATCCTCAATTTCAATTGAGTTGCTATCAATCATCTTTAAAGCGTTAATTAACTCATATTCAAAAAAATCTTTTCTTCTTGAGTTATATGCAAGATTAGCGAGAGATTCTATCACATAAAAATTTCCAGTTTGTCTTCCATAATCAGTCTCTATTCCCCATAAAGCTAATATATATTGTTTTGGAACATTAAATTTTTGCTCAACCTGATTAAGCAAATCCTGATTTTCTTTTAATAATTTACGAGCTTTATTGATTCTAGAATTATTTACATGATTATTATAATATTCATCGAAACTTTGTTTTCGCTTATATTGTTTTTGATCAATCTTATTAAATTGAATTTTTGGCTTAACATCAACAAAAGCTTGATCAAATGTTTGTTCTGAAACACCTTGTTTTATGGCTTTATCCTTAATATCTAGCTGCCAATCATGAAAACTTACACTCTTTTCTTTAAAAGAGCAGGAGCTAAGAAAAAAAACAATAAGATATAAAAATATAGAGGTTTTTCTTAAATCTTTAAATGTCAGCATAACAAATCTTTTCGTTTTTCTTTCCAGGATGAGTTACTGCACCATCTCGAGCTTTTGAAACAGTTTTAGTGTATTTCCATAACACACCAGAGGTGTAATCATTTTCTTTAGGTATAAAGTTTTGCTTTCTTTTGTCAATTTCAGTATCGCTAAGATCAACAGATAAGATTTTTAAGTTTGCATCAATGGTTATTATATCGCCATCTTTAAGTAAACCTATTAGCCCACCATCATAAGCTTCTGGGCCTACATGACCTACACATAATCCGCGGGTTCCACCAGAAAATCTTCCATCAGTAATTAAAGCTACCTTTTCGCCCATACCTTGTCCATATAAAGCAGCAGTAGTAGAAAGCATCTCACGCATACCTGGACCACCTTTTGGTCCTTCATATCGAATTACTAAAACATCATTTTCCTCATATTGTTTTTTCTCAACCGCAGAAAAAGCATCCTCTTCACAATCGAAAACTCTAGCAGGCCCAGTATGAACTAAATGTTTAAGTCCAGCTATTTTTACAATTGCACCATCTGGTGCTAGATTACCTTTCAAAACAACAACACCACCAGTAACTGTTATCGGCTTAGTTGCCTCATAAACAACATCTTGATCATGAGGAAATGAAATATTAGCTAGGTTTTCTTTGATTGTCTTTCCAGTAACTGTCATTTCATCACCATGAATATATCCAGCCTCATAAAGTGTTTTTAAAACCACCTGGACACCACCAATATCAAATAGATCCTTCGCAACATATTTACCACCCGGTTTTAAATCAGCGATATAAGGAGTACGTTCAAAAATTTTGCCAACATCGAAAATATCAAAATCAATACCACATTCATTAGCCATAGCAGGAAGATGAAGTGCAGCATTTGTCGATCCACCAGTTGCAGCAACAATAGCAGCTGCATTCTCGAAGGATTTTCTAGTTACGATATCTCTAGGTCTTAAATTATTTTTAATAAGTTCAACCACCATTTTCCCAGATTCAAAAGCATATTCATCACGAGTTTGATATGGAGCAGGTGCACCAGAAGAACCTGGTAATGCAAGACCGATAGCCTCAGAAACGCAGGCCATTGTATTTGCAGTAAATTGACCACCACAAGAACCAGCTGAAGGGCAAGCAACTTGTTCAAGTTCGGTAAGCTCAGCTTCTGACATATTTCCAGTTGCACATTTTCCAACACCTTCAAAAACATCAACTACAGTAACATCTTTACCTTTGAATTTACCAGGAAGTATAGAACCACCATACATAAATACTGATGGAACATTTAATCTAAGCATAGCCATCATAAGACCTGGTAAAGATTTATCACAACCAGCTAATCCAACTAATGCATCATAACAGTGACCTCTAACCGTTAGTTCAACAGAATCAGCAATAACATCTCGAGAAACAAGTGAAGATTTCATACCTTGATGTCCCATAGCTATTCCATCTGTAACAGTTATTGTACAAAATTCGCGAGGAGTAGCACCTCCAACCTTAACACCTTTTTTTGCAACTTCAGCCTGACGTTTTAAAGCAATATTACATGGTGCTGCCTCATTCCAGGTACTTACAACGCCAACAAGAGGCAAATGAATATCTTTATCTTTTAAACCCATCGCATAATAATATGAACGATGTGGTGCTCTTTCAAAACCTTCAGTTACATGTCTTGATGGTAATTTATTTTTGTCAAAATTGCTCATAGTAAAATTATTATTGAAATAGTAGCTATATAATATAACCGATTAGATTTTATAAAGTTAATTAGATTAAAAGGAAAAAAAATCAACATGATATCTAAACTTAAAAATATTATATGTAAGCATAATAACTCAGCTATTTTATTTAATACTAAAGATCCCTTTCTATCAGAATATTCAAAGGAGGGATTTAATTTATTATTTAATTATATCGGTTTTAGTGGCTCTAATGGTTATTTACTAATGTTTGAAAAACGTAATGTATTTTTTACAGATGGCAGATATTTAGAGCAAGCATCAAGAGAGCTAGCAAAAGATTTTGAAATAATAGATTTAGTAGATTTAGATAAATTTGTTTTAAAAGACGAAACAAATATATTATTTCCAAATATGTGTTTTTCAATTAACGAAATTAACTTATTTCAAAAACATTTTGGTGAAAAAGCAATTTTTGTTCCAAAAGACGTTAATTTTTTTGACCAAAATCTTAAAATTAATTTTTATTCAGATGTTAGTTGTTTATCAAAAAAAGAAGCAGGCAAATCTTCGGATGAAAAAATTTCTGATTTAATAAAAAGTTTAAATTTATCAAATGATGAGATTTATATAAATAGTGATAGCAGTGCGATTTCTTGGTTATTTAATATCAGAAGTATTGATATTGCCTTTAACCCTGTCGTATGTAGTTACTTAATTGTTTCGAATGATAAAATAAAACTTTTTGTTGATTGTCAG
Organism: Rickettsiales bacterium; assembly: GCA_038120515.1. Classification (GTDB taxonomy): domain Bacteria; phylum Pseudomonadota; class Alphaproteobacteria; order Rickettsiales; family JABIRX01; genus JADHOX01. The sequence continues at coordinate 28,791 of JAYOLW010000015.1, forward strand.
GATGTTGATAAAGTCAAAAACCAAGTTAATGCCTATGAAATTGAAATTTTTAGTAAAGAAAAGTTATTAGAAATAGCAAATCAGTTAGCAAAATTTACTAAAAAAATCAAAACTGATGCCAAAATCACTAATTATTTTTTCAAAGATTGTTTTAAGGATAGTGAAATTTTATATTTTAATGACCCAATTATTCTTGCAAAATCTATAAAAAACAAAACTGAAATTAAGAATATTATTAAAGCTCACGAAATTGATGGCATTGCCTTAACTAAATTTTTATATTGGTTTGAACATTATAAAAATAAAGCTGAGTTATCAGAGTTAGATGTTGTTGAAAAATTAGCAAAATTTCGCATTGAATCAGATAAATATATGGGACCAAGTTTTCCGACAATTTGTGGATTTGCTGATAATGGAGCTATAATTCATTACCGAGCTGATGAAAAATCTAACAAATTTTTTAATAAAGATTCTTTACTTTTAATTGATTCTGGAGGCCAATATTTATTTGGTACAACAGATGTTACAAGAACTATTTCAGTTGGTAAACCAACTAAAGAAATGATAAAAAATTTTACCTTAGTTTTAAAAGGTAATATTAATTTATCAAAACAAAAATTCCCAAAACGTAATTCTGGAGCCGCTTTAGATAGTATAGCTAGACAATTTTTATGGAACAATCATATAGATTACGCTCATGGAACTGGGCATGGGGTAGGCTATTATTTAAATGTGCATGAAGGTCCACAATCCATTTCTTCAAGATCATTTAATGAACCTATAAAATCGGGTATGATTGTTTCAAATGAACCTGGATATTACCAAAATGGTGGTTATGGAATAAGAATTGAAAATCTTGAGCTTGTCACTGATTCAAAAAACAATTTTCTTGAGTTTAAACCCCTAACAGTTGCTCCAATAAGTAAAAAATTAATTGATAAAAATTTATTATCAGAATCTGAGAAGGATTGGTTTAATAATTACCATGATCAGATTATTAAAAAAATTGGCAAAGAACTATCTCAAGATGAAAGAGAGTGGGTATTAAGACAAAAAATCTAATAGTTTAATTCTTTAATTGGCTTAAAACTATATCTATGAATAGGACAGGGGCCACATTTAAGTAATGCATCTCTATGAAGTTTAGTTCCATACCCTTTATGTTTTTTAAAACCATATTCAGGAAATTCTTTGTCATATTCAAGCATCAGATTATCTCGAACCTCTTTAGCAATGATTGAAGCTGCTGATATCTCAAAAATCAAATCATCACCTCCAATTACAGCTTTTACCGGACTTTTAAAATCAACTATTTGATTACCATCAATTAGAACCTCATCATGTTCTGAATCATATTGATTTAAACAATTAACCATTGCCGCTTTAGTTGCTGCTAAAATATTAATATCATCTATTACAATATTAGAAATTACTGAGTAATAATACTCAATATTAGAGTCACTTATAATTTGTTGATATAAAATTGCGCGTTTCTTTTCAGATAATTTTTTAGAATCTTTAATCTCTTTATAAAACTCTTTTTGTTTATTAAGTGATCTAAGCTTTACTGATGCGGCAACTACTGGTCCTGCCCAAGGTCCTCTCCCAGCCTCATCAACACCAATAATTATTTTGCGTTTTGGTTTCATTAGTGTAAAATATTACATTATTACTTTTTTTTATAATTAATTATAATTTCCAATGTCATTTTTAAAGTTTTTTATATTAAAATTAACTTTTATTACAATATTCTTAACATCTTGTACTCACAAAGAGATTCTTCAAGAAAATACAGATAATTTAAAAAGTAATTATCATGATGCGTTAGTTGTTGGTTACAGGAACCTATCAATTTGGGAGCAAGATAAATATGATTGGCAAGATTCTGATCATTTTGCGCAAAAAGGTATAAAAGCAAAAAACAATATTTTAGTAGAATTAGAAGATCCAATTAAAAGAAATATAAGAGATGAAGATTATCTTGATGAACTCTTATATTATCGAATGGAATTTATCGAATTAAAGACTGATGAAGTTACTGTAAAATTTGGCTTAGAAATTGCAAATCTTCAAATTTTATATGATAGTTGGGTTGAGCAAACAGAAGAAGATCCAAATGCAAAATCCACACTTCGATTTAGAAAAGAATTTATTGAAAAATTTAAACAATTAAAGAAATCAATTAAAATACTTCGTGATGAACAAATTAAAGAAAATAAACTGCAAGAAAAAAACCTATACACGATATATTTTGATTCTAACATGCATAACATAGATATTACTGCAGAGAAAGAACTTAATAAGCTCGTTTATTATCTAAACAAACTACCTAAATATAAATTAGTAATTGAAGGTCATACTGATAAAGTTGGCAATGTTGATGCTAATGTTGAATTATCAAGAAAAAGGGTTTTGTCAGTTAGAAAAAAATTACTTGAACTAGGTATCAAAAGACAAGATATTATTAAAGAAAATGCCTATGGTGAAACTAAACAGGATGATAAAACCGAAGGTGGATATTTTGATAGAGTTAACAGAAGGGTTGAAATTTATGTGATTACAAATGTAAAGTAAATTTTTCAAATTTTTAATTTGTAATAACTAAAATATTACTTATAGAATTTTGCAAAAATCTATTTTGAGTTGAATTTTGTCTAATAATAAAAGTAAAAATAACCATAATTTGATTTCAGAGAGTATTAACTCTAATATCTCTGATAATTTTACTTTAGATAATCTTTCTGCTAATCTTATGCTCTCACTTGAGCGTAGCAAAATCATTCATGATCTATACGAAAATAATAATAATCTAAAAGATAAATCTGATCGCTTAATAAGAGCACTTCATAATGAGAAAAGCATTAATAACATGCAATCTGAGTTTGTGTCACTTGTATCTCACGAATTTAAAACTCCATTATCTATTATTAAAGCATCATCAGATATATTAAAATTATACTCAGAAAACTTAACTGATGCAGATTTTATTGTTTCGCAATTAGAAAAAATCGATAAAGCCATTATTAGAATGACAGCATTGATAAATAGCACTTTAAATCTTTCTAAGCTTGAAACTGGTAAATTGGAATTTACACCAACATTATTTTCAATTGAAAATATCCTTAAGGAAACCATTGAAAAATTTAAAGATTTACACAAAGAAACTACCTTTAAAACAAGCATTCTAATAACTGAATATTTTAATGGTGACAAAAGTCTTGTTGAACAAATTTTCACAAATCTTATTGGTAATGCAATAAAATATGCTGGTGATAATCCAAAAATATTAATTGAAGCATATACATCAACTAAAGGTCATATTATTTCAATTCAAGATAATGGTATAGGTATTGATGAAAAGGATTTACAAAGATTATTTACTAAATTTTTTAGAGCTAAAAATTCTATAGGAATTGCTGGAACTGGCATTGGTTTATATTTAGTTAAAAAATTTATAGACTTACATCACGGAGATATTAGAGTTGTATCTAAAGTTAATAAAGGAACAAAATTTACTATAACTTTACCAACTACTTAAATCATTTTAGAGGTAAAAATGACTTCACAGGCTCTTCCAAAAAAAGTATTATGCATCGAAGATGAAAAAGATCTTCGTGAAAATATAAGCTTTTATTTAAATCAAAAAGGCTTTGACATAATCCAAGCTTCAAATGGTGAAGATGGCTATAATAAATATATAGAAACAAAACCAGATATAATTTTATGTGATATAAACATGCCTAAAATGAATGGGCATCAGTTTCTCGAAAAAATCTCAACTGATTTTCCCGAAAATGCTAATCAAGTTCCTTTTATTTTTCTTACGGCTCTCGGTCAAAAAAATGACTTTATAAAAGGGATGGATTTAGGTGCAGATGAATATGTTGTAAAACCAATTGATTTTGAGGTTTTGCTTTCTTTAATTAATTCTAAAATTGCAAAATCAGATTTTAACAAACAGCAAACTGTTAAAAAAATTGATCAATTTTGTAACCAGGTATCGTATTTATTACCAAATGAAATAAAAGAGCCTTTAGATTCTATAATTAAATATTCAGCAACTTTAAAGAAAGAAACTTTTGGTGCTTTTATCGACCCAAAATACGTTAATATTGCATCGAAAATTTATATTGCAGCACTTAAATTAAATACTCAAATTTCTAAAACATTTAACAAAGATACCATTAAAAAAGAGGTTGATAACCTAAAAGATATTATTGATATTAATGAATTTAATGAGCATTTAATTAAAATTTTCTCAAATCAACCAATTGAATTTACAAACAATGCGAAGTTGCCATTATTTCAGGGCAATTTAAGCATATTTAAAAATGCAATTATTTCATATTTAACTCAACAAATTAAAGCGGAAGCTAGAGATATTACATTTGATATTTTTCTTGATTACGAAAGAAACCTAGTTATTTCTGTTGCTTCTTTTACAGCACTTCCTATAATTTCAGAAGAGTTGGAATCTATGCTTTTATTGCATAGTGGAAGGTTTTCAACAATTGATGATGATGGTAAAACTCATCATTTAATTACTTTACCAAATTACTTATTAAAATAATTTTTAGATATAGATATGATTATTAGTTCAAATGATACAAATTTCGAAAATGATGTTTTGAAATCTGAGATTCCGGTTATTGTAGATTTCTGGGCAGAATGGTGCGGTCCATGTAAATTATTATTACCAGTTTTTGAAGAAATATCTGAAAAATATAAAGGCAAAATAAAATTTGTTAAAATTAACATTGATGACTCACCAGAAGTACCTTCAAAATATGGTGTTCGTGGTATTCCAAATTTAATCATGTTTAAAAATGGTAAAAATATTGATTCTAAAGTTGGAGCAATACCTAAAAATTCACTTGAGGAATGGCTTGATTCACATTTATAATTTATGCATTCATTTTTTGATAAGCATGATAAAATCAAGATAATAAACCACTTATTAAATGACTTTGATAAAATTGGTTTATTACCTTGTTTTGCATTTGAGTTTGAATTTTATATTTCTAAATATTCAGCTGATTTTCTAGATGATATTAAAACTTTTTCCTCAAATAGAGGAATTAACATTTTAGCACTATCTTTAGAGGCCTCTGAAAAGCAATTTGAGATTGCGCTTGATAAAAGCTTTGATGTCATCAAATTAATTAATCAATTTAATAAGCTTAAACAAATTATTTTTGAACTGGCTGCTACATATGAAATTGAGTTAAATTTTAATGCTAAACCATTTGGTCATGATATGCATGGTAATGGTATGCATATCAATATTTCTCTTCATGACAAAGAACATAGAAATTTATTTAGAAAACAAAATAATTTAGAGTCAGAATTCTTACTTAGCTCAATTGCAGGCTTGCTTAAACATATGAATAGCTCGATTATCTTCATGAATAATGATGAATTAGACTTTGAACGCTATAATGAAATAATAAAAATAGACCAAAAACAAAAAAGATATATTTGTAGTAGTAGTTATGCCCCGACTCACATCTGCTGGGGTAAAAATAATAGAACAACTGCTATAAGAATCCCAGATTCCTCAGAAAATCCGGAATCAAGACATATAGAATATAGAGTTGCTGCACCCAATGCTGATATATCGACAATTTCTTTATTATTATTATTTCAAATTATTGATGGAATTCAGGCCAGAGAAAAACCTGAAGAGCCTATTTATGGTAACGCTTATGAAGCTCAATATAATTTAATAAAACTGCATGAGAATTATCATTTAGCATTTGAAGATTTTGAAAACTCAATATTAAAAGAAAAATTAGAAAATTATATTAGCCAAATTGACTAATTGTAATATTAAATTATAAAGCAAATAAGATTTTTTACATTTTTGATCTTAGTTCTTACAATCATAGTCAAGTTTGATCTATCTTAACACCAACATTAGATATGGAGACTTCTCGCGATAGACCATCATCCCATAGATATTCAATATTATCACCAGATAGCATTGATCAATCTTCAAAACCATATATAGAGAAAGAAATCAGAGAAATCATTATGGTGAGCCCTAAGCTAGCTGAAAAAGTACAAGATATCCATGATAATATTGAAGAACAATCAAATTTAGAGATTGACGAAATAACTGAGAGAATGGACTCAATAGCCCGAAAAGTGGCTAATGGTGACACATATGAATATTATAAGTTACAAAGAAGTGATTCTGATATGAGTCAATATTCTGATTTAGTTGATGAAATGATATCTGACCAAATTGATCCAGCACTAGAAATCCAAAAAAGTGAATATGAAATTCTTGACGCAATAGTACCAAATAAAGAAGTCGCTATTATAAATTTAGAAATGAAAGAACTGGAGCGTGATAATAGAGCTATAGGACAGAAAACAAGGAATTATACTCTAACAAAAGAAGAGGGAGAGAAGCTAAAAGCAGAAAATCACAAGAAAATTGAAGCTTTATACATTAAGAGGAGTGTTCTCCCAGATGAAGAAGAATTGGATTATGTGGAGAAAGGATTAGCGTCTCGTAGAATGCATTTCTTTCGTGGCAAAAGTATGAATACAAGGATAAAAGATCCTATTACTGGAGCTTCAAGAGTAAGAACAAAACAAGAAAAAGAAGAATATGTTACTAAAAAATATATTGGTATCCCTGTTTATTCAGATGCTACTTATCCTATAAGAAATGATAATTCTAGATTAGAAGCAGCAGAAAAGAAAGTTAGAAAATATGTAAAAAATATAAAATCTGGTGAGATAGGAAAAGAAATTTTTGGCAATGATCATTCTTATACAAATGCTGTAGGATATCTAATGAGCCTAACAGAACTTAATGGCTGTCCTTTAGTTGCAACCTCAAAGTTTTCTTCTGTGGCAGGAGAATATAATGTTGGACAAATGGGAGGATCATCTGGAGGTGGCAGGGATATTGCATTTGGTTATCAAAAGAATGGAAAACCTGTGAATCGAGTTTTAGGCAATGGTTTTGCAATTTCTATTCCTATAGCTGATTATAAGGCTTTAAGAAAGAATAATGACTTGATTGATGCAACAATGGATGCACCAGGAGAATTAACTACTGTTAATAGAAAAATAGAAGAGGTTACCTTTACATCTAAAATAGATGGTAAATTCGTCAAAGGTTCCTTACCAATGATTTTACCAAGATTTGATAGAGACTGGGATGATGATATGACAATCGAAAAACATCGTCAGTATAAAACTGTATTTAATATCGACAAAAATGATTATCTTAAATTTCAGAAGCTACTAGAAACAGTTGAATATCCCCTAGGAGAATTAACGGAACATCTAATAAAGCATTATGGAAAACTTTTAAGAAATATTGTCATTAACTCAGATAGAAGGGAAGGATATAAAGAAAGTTTTGTAGCAATAAGTAATTCATCTCAGGAAAAAGGTCGAAAAAAATGTGGAGATCTTTATGACATCAATAATGATGAAATTAGTATGGCAGGAAGAGATGCAAGAACTGATAGCTCTAAAAAAAAATCTTTATATTTTACTCAAGAAAAATTACTACCAACATCTGACAATTTAGAAGATAGACTTACAATATCAAATCAAACTCCTATAAATAAAGATTTATCTGACACCAGAAGTAATCAATATGACGACTCTTCTTTAGAAGAGAGTAAGCAAGAGGACCTTGTTGCAAAAGTACTTTTCACAACTCCAGAAAAGGAATCCACAGCAAGATCTATATCAGATGAAGACAGTCCTTTAAATACAATGTCAAATTTAGAAAATACTTTGCCCTCAATTGTACCCTCTAAAACAGTTACTAAATCATCTGAAAGAGCCTTCTTGCGCTAAATATAATTTACCTCAATTATAGAATAAAATTTACTGCCATTAGGTGTTTTAATTTCGACACTATCATCAGCTTCTTTACCAAGTAACTGTCTTGCAAAGGGCGATATAATAGAAATTTTACCTGCCTTTACATCAGCTTCATAATCACTAACAATTTGATAGGTAATTTCTTTTTCTGTATCATCATCTATTAGTTTAACAGTTGCACCAAATCTTATAGTGTCTTCATCAATTTTTGCAGGATCAATAATATTTGCTCTAGCTATCTTATCCTCAAAATCCATAATTCTGCCTTCAATAAAACCCTGCTTTTCTTTTGCTGAATGATATTCTGCATTCTCTTTTAGATCTCCATGTTCTCTTGCATCAGCAATTGCAGTAATAATTGCCGGTCTTTCAACATTTTTAAGATTTTTTAGCTCAGCTTCCATTTTTTCAAAGCCAGCTTTGGTAATTAGATAAGGTTGCATTTTTAATTAATTCTTAATTATTACTTTTTTATAAGGTTTTAAATTTATCTCCTCAGCAAGACAAAAATTAGAAGAAGAAATTATTAATTCAATATATTTAACAATATCCATAGCATTTATATAATTTTCTTGCTCACCTCCATGAATAAAATCTAAATTATCATAGAATTCTGTTTTTACCATTCCTGGATTTATTAAGGCAATCTGCGTATTATTTTTAGTAAATTCTTTTTGAATAGATTGCACAAAACCTCTTAAGCCAAATTTACTTGCACAATAAATACTGCCTTTTTTTTGTCCTTCGAGTGCAGCTTCTGAACCAATAAAGAAAACACGACAATTGTTACTTTTTCGAATAATTGGCAAAATGGCCTTAGTTATTATTATATTTGCTAGAAGATTTACATTTAGTAATTCAAGAATCTCAGCTTCACTAAATTGATCAAGCTCTTTAAAATTTCCAAAGCCAGCATTTAAGATAAAATTATTAATATCAGGATGATCGGATAATAATTTTTTAATATTGTGACTTAAATTTTTAATATCCGCTAGATCAATCTGATAGTGATTGAAATTTTCTGATACTTCTTGCTTAGATCTTGAGATTCCAACAACTTTATGATTTTTAGAGAAATAATTTTTTGCAGCAAGACCAATTCCCTTGGATGAACCTGTAATTAAGAATTTTTCCATTTAAGCATAGCATTTAAAGATTAATTTTGGATTGGCAAATTGCCTTATTTTAGTTTCAACGAAATCAAACATTTCAGCTTCAATTTCTTGTTTATAGCCGGTATATTTTTTGTCCTTTGCAAGCTTATAATTAAGTAATTTCTCATTAGGGTAAAGCTTAATTATTTTATCGAACATTTTATTAGGAAATCTTAATTTACCAAGGGATATTGAATGTATGTATTCTACATTTATATTGGTGAAAATTTCATGAATCATATTTTGATATAATTCCTGATAATTATCTGAATAAATTAATGGGTCAAACCTAAGACCTATATTATAACCATGTGCAATTAATTTTTTGATAGCATCTAATCTCTTGCTAAAAGCTGGAACTTTTGCCTCGATTTGCTGAGATATTTCACTAGGCGTAAAACTGAAAGCAATAATAATATTTGGATGAGCAGGGTGATTTAATAAACTTCTGATATTAGTAGATTTGGTACGCAGCTCTAACAAAGAATTATTTAAATTATGAAAAAATGGCACAAAACTTTCAGTAAAATCAGTAATATGGTCAAATGCTAATGAGTCAGCATCATAGCCTGAAAAAAAATATTGTTTGTCTTCGGCTTTTTCATCTAAGGATTTTATTTTTTGTTTAAAATCATCATGATTTACAAAAACTACATAATTTGCACTGTTAAACATACCTTGAAGAAAGCAATATCTGCAATCATAAGGACAGTTTAGCATATGTGAAAAATAATAATTTTGATTACCACCAATTCCAAATGATTCTGGAGATTTTAGAATCAAATTATTAGTTTTTTTGGCAATAATTATTGCAGGATTAGATTTTTGTTTTTTAAAATTTTGGTTAGATGGGTTAAATACTTCTCCATAATGATTAATTTCAATTATCTTTTTTCGAGGAAATTTCTTAATAATTTTGTGAGCTTCAGGTGAATCACGAAGTTGTTGTTCTAGATAAATAAAACTCATGTTAATATTTATGTTCTTGTTTATCTATTATTGCCTCTAAAGCAGATCTCATTTCATTATAATCAGAATAATTATCATTACAAAAATCAAAATCAGGATCAAAAGCTTTAATTTGTCTAATTAAAGTATTTAAAATTTTATTTTCTTGGAATGTGCATCTATTAAAATCAAACAGCATAGTCTTATCTTTTTGCTGTGAAGATAATAGTTTATCTAAAAAATCAAAAAGCTCATCAGCTTTACTGCTTATAACTTGATTAATCTTTTTATGATCAAAATCTTTAATAGGGTTATTTTTATTATCAGATACTAATTTAATAATTCTGATATTTTCTCTTTCTGTTAATTTACTAATAGCTTCAAAAAATACCGAAGCCTCCATATCATATAAACCTTCAATACTATAATCCTCATTTGGTTTTATAAATGTTGTAAGAGTATCTGTCGCAAAATAAGGGGCATTATTATAACTAGGAAAGTAGCTTCTAAAACTTGAATTATCAGTAACTTTAACAATTTCTTTGATAGTACCAATT
>JAYOLW010000016.1:0-3392 GCA_038120515.1 Rickettsiales bacterium
GTCGTCGGTCATAGGTTTATTATTATTCCACTCAGGACCAATCCCAGTTTTCTTCTGAAATTCTAAGTCGTGTTCTTTAAATTTTCCTAATTTACGAGCAACCTCGTAATTCATACACCCAATGGCGAAAGTTCCAATGTCCATAGTATCTCCTTTGTTTATCATACTCTATATTACAAAAAAATCACCACAAAGTCAAGAGCTATTTTAAAAAAACTTTCGTGAGATAGAAACCAGGCCGCAGTCTGTCATTTTGTCAGAGTTTCTTTTTTTACAAAAAAAATAAAAAAGCACTTGACATTAACGGCAAATCTTTGTAGATTATAGATTAAGCTCCATTATTACATTTTAGAGCTTGGATTGTCGCTGTAGTTTAAAGGAGCTACTTCAAAAATGGGGTGTGGATAAGCTGTGGATAAGTATATGTCATTGTGTCATATCAGAACGGGGCATCGCAGGGCTGAACACACACGAATAGTTTTTCTTGTTATAATAGAAACAAAAGTCGGGTTTTTTTGAGATTTGAGTGGTAAAAGGTGGGTTAAATTCCCTTAAATTCCCTTTTTATCAAAATTGGATATGAAATTTGGAAGGCGTCATTAGGGTTTTCAAGATTAAATATATTGATAGATTAGTTTTTATTCAAGTATTTGTGTAGATTTTAGAAAAAAGTGTCGTAAAACACCCATTTCGTGTGTTCCCGATACACTCCCGTTGAAAAAATTTAGACTCTAATCATTGACGATTAGATAAATCAAATAAAAGAAACCTATGAAGAAAGAGAAAACTTGTATTATTTCGTTTCCACTATCCACAAGACGATTGTTAAGGTTGCTAATATAAAGAATAAACCCACTAAAAGTAGGTTATTGTTTGATAATTCCATTAGATTTTGGAATTGTTGTTGAAGATATTCCATAGTAATAATAACTACTGATATATATAGTTTTTACTTAGATTTCATTGAACTCAAAATCTATATATTCTTGTTTCTCTTTGTCGGACATTTTAGACCACCTTTCTACTGACTTTAAATCTGCTTCATCAAAGTTTTTGAAGTCCTTGATGAACTGATTTATCTCAGAATCGGTGAACCCGTCACCCATTAAAATCTCTACTAATTTTGATAGTGTAAAAGTCATATATTCTCCTAATTGACGATTTTTAAACGGAAACTCAATCGTCTTGTTAGTTTTATCGCGATCGCATTGTTAATCTAAAATTTATATTTCTCAATGATTGCATTGTGCCACTCTGTAAAGTTCCACCATTTTTCATTAAGAAAGTTATTGAAAATTTCTAATGTAATAGGGTTGTCGATATACAATTTGAAGAATTCTTCATCACCTTCTCCATAATACCCCGTAATAGGTTCCCAACACCTACGACACACCACACCAAATTCGGTTCCTTTGTCAGAAGCCCCACAACAATTAGTAAATTGTCGTTTGATTTTTTCATTTGGGTCATCAAATTTCTTTTCAAATAATATTGCCATATTCTTATAATCTCCTTATCTTATACCATAATATATAAATAAATGCGGACAAAAACAAGAGCTTTTTTAAAATAATGCGAAAAATCGTTAGATTTTTCCAATTATATATAAGGGGCATTGAATATACTATCTTGGATATATCAGAATACTCACTCTTTCAGTGCAATGGATATGTGGGATATGGATTCCACGCTTCTTTGGATTCTGATATATTTGGATATTTCCCGCGTAGGGGAACTTGTTTGTGGAGTGTGGGGAAAAGGCTTCTACTTATATTCATCATTACACTTTGTTATATCAAATATAGATGGTATATAAGTGTAAGCTGAATTCCTTTTTATAATTCTTTACATAAGAAATAGCCTATCTTTTGGGTTTTTATTATGAATGATTATATTGTTTTTAATTCATGCTCAGTAACAAAAGAGGCTGAAAGAAAATTAAGGCAATCAATTCGCAAAAATCGCAAATTATATCCAAATAAAAAAATTATCGTAACTGGTTGTGCAGCCCAGATTAATCCTGATAAATATAAAAATATGGAGGAAGTTGATTTTGTTTTAGGTAATGCTGAAAAATTAAGCAAAGCTAATTATGTTAATCTAAGTAATGATAATAATGTTATAGTTTCAGATATAATGCAGCTTAAGGATTCAGCGTTGCATATGATTAATGATTTTGAGGGTAAGGCTAGGGCTTTTGTTGAAATTCAAAATGGCTGTGATCATAGATGTACATATTGTATAATTCCATATGGTAGGGGTAACAATAGAAGTCACACCATTACTGAAATTGTAAATGCTTGTAATTTATTAGTTGCAAGAGGTTATTCAGAAATTGTTTTTACCGGGGTTGATATAACTGATTATGGAACTAATCTTCCAGGCAAACCAAGACTTGGTCAACTAATCAAACGAGTGCTAAGTCTATGTCCAGATATAAAAAGATTAAGGCTTTCATCTATTGATGTTGCCGAGATAGACGATGATTTAATGGAGCTAATTGAGTTTGAACCAAGATTAATGCCACATTTACATCTTTCGCTACAATCTGGTGACAATATGATTCTTAAACGTATGAAAAGACGTCATACAAGAGAACAGGTGTATGATTTTTGTATTAAAGTCAAAAATATAAGACCAAATTGCACATTTGGTGCTGATATTATTACTGGTTTTCCAACCGAGACTGATGAGATGTTTGCAAATAGTTTAGCATTAATAAATGATTTAGAATTTACGCATTTACATATTTTTCCATATTCTGAGAGAGAAGGTACGCCAGCTGCAAAAATTCCACATTCCAAACAAGTAGACAAAAACACTCGTAAAGTTCGTGCCGATATTTTAAGGCAGGCAGGAGAAATTAATATGCAGAAATATAAAAATTCTATTGTTGGAAAAGTTTTGACATGTTTAGTAGAGTCAGAAAAAACAATATGTTCCGAAGAGTTTTTAAAGCTTGGCTTTAATAATGATTTTAAACAAGGTGATATTATTAATGTTAAAATTAATTCTTATGATATGTCATTAGATCAATTTGATATTATATTATGTTAAACGCCATAAGAAAAATTTTTAGTAAAAAACAATCCAAGCCGACAAGTGATGGCCTTATTAAATCTCGCAATCATTTTAAACAATATTTAAGTGGATTCTTTGCAAAAAATAACCTGAGTAAAACTGATATCAAATCAATTGAAGAGATTATGATCAAAAGTGATATTGGCGTTAAATTTACTCAAAAGTTTATTAAGCTTATTCAGGAAAACAATATATCTGGTCAAAATTTAAATAAAGAATTAGCTGCGCAACTTGCTGGTTATTTAAAAGGATATGAAGGTAAGATTAACCATAAATCATCACCATATGTGATTTTGTTCTCAGGTGTAAAT
>JAYOLW010000016.1:3402-27140 GCA_038120515.1 Rickettsiales bacterium
TACCTATAGAGCTGCTGCGGTTAGGCAATTGGAGGTTTGGGCTGAAAGAGCCGGTGTTGATATAATTACTCCTGAAAAAGAAGGTCAGGATCCAGCTTCAGTAGCTCATAAAGCTGTAAGCAAAGCTAAGGCTGAGGCTTATGATATTGTTTTAATTGATACAGCTGGAAGGTTACAAAATTATAAAAATTTAATGGAGCAGCTTGGGAAAATCTCAAGAGTTATTCAAAAAATTGATGAATCAGCACCGCATTTATCGCTTTTAACTATTGATGGTAATACTGGACAAAATGCTATCAAACAATTTGAAGGCTTCAATGATACAATTGACATAAATGGTTTAATTGTAACAAAATTAGATGGAACGGCAAAAGGTGGAGTTTTGGTAGCTCTGGCTGATTTGTTTAATGTTAAAATTTATTTTTTAGGACAGGGGGAAAAGATTTCCGATCTTAAAGTGTTTGATGCTGAAGATTTTGCTTCCGAGTTATTTTTAAATTAATATATCTAGTTGAATTTTTATTTGTAAAATTTATCCATTATTAAAATTCATTTTTTTATAAATGTTTGAAGATTCATCAAAACAAAACTATCTAAACTTTAATGATAAAAACTTAAATCATATTAATAGTTTTGAAATTTCATACCTTAGTCAGAAAGCTAAACAATATGAGTTTGAAGGTCGTAATTTATTTCAATTTGGTTTTGCCAATTCACCATTTTCGCCACCAAAAAATCTTGATAATTTCTCGGTAAATAGAGGAGATGAAGCATATTACAATCCGCAAGGACTAATTGAACTTAGAGAATTAATAGCAAAGTTTCATTCTACTGACACTATTGATTTAACAGCTGATAATGTTTTTATTGCACCAGGTGCTAAAATGATGATATTCTCAATTTTAGCAATATTTAAAAAAGCTATAATTTTTAACACTGCTCCATCTGTAAGTTTCTATGAATTTCAGGCTCAGATTTTAGGTCATAAAGTAAAAAATATATCAACTAAGCAAACAAATAACTTTCTTTTAGATCCGAAAGAGCTTGAGCAAGAGCTTAAAAGTTTCAATAATTTATCTGATAAGCAAAAGATTTTAATCTTTAATTCTCCAGGAAACTTAAATGGCAGTATTTATAGTCAAAATCATTTGAGAATAATTGCAGATATATGCAGAAAATATAATGTTTTAGTGATTTCAAACGAGATGTTAGCGATGCTAAGCTATGAAAAGTTTGATTCTATTATCAATTATTATCCAGAAGGAACAATTGTGACAACTGGTATATCTAAATCATATGCAGCATCAGATTGGCGATTTGGTTGTTGCTTTTACAGTAGTCAGTTTAATAATAAAATTAAATCTTCATTACTTTCCATCTGTTCTTCTAGTTATTCTTATGTTGCTTATCCAATTCAGCAAATAATTATTAATTTATATAATCATTTATTGTCTGATAATTGTTTAATAGCAAAACAAAGGACTATTTTAAAATATTTAGCAGATTCAACTTTTGATAAATTTACAAATGCTGGTATTGCAACTAAAACGGCTGATTCGGGTTTTTGTTTATTATTAGATTTTGTCAATTTTAAGCCAAAATTTGAAAATAATAATATTTTCTCTGATACAAATTTATGTCATGAGATTTTAGACACTAATAATGTCGTTTTACTTCCTGCGTCATTATTTGGACTTAAAAAGACAGATTTTTTAATAAGATTTGCATTTGTTGATTTCAATGGTGATAAGGCTCTTTCTGATTTCAATGGTGAATTTACAGATGATTTCTGTAATAATTATTTTGCTAGAATTTTTGAGGGTGTAAATATAATTTGTGATTATGTAAGAAATATATAGTTATGGTAATTGCAATGATTGCTAACTAAATTTTTCGCTTTATTATTTTCTTTTATGCATCCGTAGCTCAGCTGGATAGAGCGCCAGATTTCGGCTCTGGAGGCCGGGGGTTCGACTCCTCCCGGGTGCACCATTATTTATTTTACCTTTTGTCAAAATTAAGACACAAAATTTGTTTGTAACTGTATAGTTATTTGTGTTTTTAACAAAAGTTTATTGACAAAACCATCTAAAAAATTACAACTCATGCGTGAATATATGATGTTTGTAAAATGAGAAATGCTAAAAATTTATCTTCTTTGTTTTCGTTCACTCAAAGAATATTAAGTCCTCAGAATAATTTTACTTTTCCTAG
Source organism: Rickettsiales bacterium (assembly GCA_038120515.1). GTDB lineage: Bacteria > Pseudomonadota > Alphaproteobacteria > Rickettsiales > JABIRX01 > JADHOX01. Next base: position 5,617 of record JAYOLW010000016.1, read on the forward strand.
ATCATACAGTTCAGGTCAAACTCCTTCAGTTTTAGGAGTTGTATTTAGTTCATTAAAACTACAAATAGAAAATTTTGTTAAGGATGAGGTTGAAAATATTAGGAATCATCCAAGTTTTAAAAGCAACAAGCTCTCAGATATAAGTTTTGGACATAAGGTTATAGCTTCTAGAACAATGTATCATAAAGTTTTTGGTGAATTAAAATACCAGACTGAGAACCCAATTAAAGAACTTGAAAAAAAATTTTCAAAACAAGAAATTAAAACTTTAATTAAGCAAAACCCAGTAGAATTTGATTTTACCGCTCATCCAACTGAGGGGCAAAATGAATTTTTTGTTGGAAAAAAACAATCTATTATCAAGACTATGTCTTTAATGGGTAAGGTTATGTATTTTCATAAAGTATCACCTATAGATGTTATTGAGCTTAATCGTGTTAGAATTAGTAATGGTTTGGAACCTTTTGACTTATCAAGACTACCTAGTTTTAGAAGGTTTTTAAATACAGCTTCAGAAACATGTGAGACTTTAGTTAGCGATTTTATGGCGCGTCCTATTCATCATGAAAAGAAAATGACCAGGCAGGAAGAAACAGATATGCTACTTAATCGAATGCTCCATGTTAAACTTGCAGCTGCAAGATTATCAACTGATTTTCCTGATTATTTTGATAATTCTCATGTTAAAATTGGTTCTTGGGTAGGTGATTTGGATGGCAAAGATAATATAAATGCTGGTCATGTAGTTATCTTTACTTATAAAGCCCAGCAAAAGTTTTTCGAATCTTTAATTGAGCAGTTAGAAGATTTTGATAACTTGCTTAGACTTTGTAAGATTGATAATAGTGATTTTAGAGAAAATGTCTTAGATAAGATCATCTTTTTAGCTTCGCAAAATAATGACAAAATTCTTATTGGTGAAGATGCTATAAGAATGGAGCAGAGACTTGATCATATATTAGCAGAATTTCCTCTTGAAGATAATGAGATTATCATAAGTAAATATTCTAAAATTAGAAATTTTATAAGATCATCAGGTTGTAAAATTTCTCATAATGGTTTCAGTAGTCGAGAAGAAGTTGATAAAACAGTTGCTGCAGTAGCAGAAATTGAAGAAAAATGTTTTGCAGGAACATCTCTTTCATTAACAAGTGACGCTGCAAAACTTGCAAAGAATTTTGATAAATTATCAGCTATGGCCAAAAGGCAAGTTATGTGTATGATGGAAGGAGCTATTTTAAACAATAGACATCAACATATAATATCTCAATTTAATGGAAATTCAGAAAGTTATAAGCAGATTTTGTTTTTCTATGAATTAGTCAAAAAATTACCTGAATTTCATCAAGATATAGAATATTTTAGATCATATTACGCAGCAATAAGTCAACAAGAAGGTTTTGATTTATATGCACAATTATTTAGTGCAAATTCACTGAAAGCTGCATCATTATCAATGGTTGAATTATCACCACTTGCTGAAGAGTATGATACTATCTCTTCAATTTCTGATTATACAGAATCTATAATTTCTGATCCTGATATCTTATCATATATAAAACAAGCTGGTGGCGTTCTTAGACAAACTAGAAGTAATAGTGATGGTACTGCAGCTCTTGGAAGTCATTATGCTGTTTACTCTCATTTAATAGCAGATAAAACTGTTAAATCAAAAGCCTTGAATAATAGCTTAACAGCAAGAATTCTAGCTGGTGCTGGTAATAATGATAGTGATAGAAATGGTTCGCATTCAATTGTTGTCACTCCAAATCATCTTACTGTTCAAGGTTCTGATGGTCAAAATATTGATCTAGCTAGAATTGTTGATTTGTCACTTAAGACTCAAGATTCATCTGAGCAATTATTGGCACAGTTACGAGTTAAATATTCAGATAAACAATTAGAAGAGTTACTCGACTTTTATTATACTCAGCACAAACAAAGTGAATTTGGTTTAATGATGGATATAAATGGCAAGGATTTGTATTTAGGTAAAACAATTCATAGAGGTATAATTCAGGAAAAAACACTTAATGAGCTTGATAGATTAAGTTCTAGACCATCAAATCGTGGTGGTGAAAATTCATTTGAAAAACTATTGTCCGATCTAGATCTAGATGCACCTACACAAACAATGTTTAAAAAAGATATGCGTAGAATAGGAGAGACTAATACGCAAAGATTGAGTGTCTCAACATTTTCTTTAGCTCCATATTATAAATCTGCATCTAAATTTGAACCAGAATTACTTGCTGATTTATATAATATTCCACAATTTAGGAATATAGCTTTTACAGCACTATTTAAACTTGGTATTGCTGATTACAAATCTTTGTTTTTGTTAAATCGTTTAAATATAAGGCCTGATTTTCAAGAAGCTAAATTAAAGGCAGGTTTATATGAAGAATTTTTAAATATTTCTGAACAAGATTGTGATGAAGCCGCATTTGAATTTGCTGAATCTAAAGGCTTTAATAATTTAAATGCCTTTAAGGAATATATTTGTTGTTATCATGCTGTTATGGCTAAGTTTATTTTACGTAATATCGTAACGCCATTAATTGATATATCAGATCAGTCTGTAAAAAACGCAATTGATGAGATTTTAACTGAGGTAGAATCTAGTCAGTTATTATTTGAAAATTATGGTAAAGCAGTAACTAAAATTTTACAGGTTTTAGTTGATGATAAAGCCCAAACTATTGATGATAGAAAGGTTTATGCAGCTATTGCTCAGAAAATTCATAATTTTAGAAAACCAGATCATTCATATGATACTAGAACAACTCTTATCCAAACTGGTGCTGATGCAATAAAATGGCAGGATGATCAAAGTTTAGATTTAGTTGCTGATTATTTATCAATAATTATAAGATCATCAGGAAACCCAGGAAGTGGTTTAGGTGGTAAGGTTACAGGTATTTGTAATTGCCAACATGATTATCAAAAAAATAATAGTACAGAACTGGTTCTTAATGTTGATGCCTTAGATGCAGATATACAAAAACAAGGTTCTGATGAGTTAGCTTTGGTTATAGATCATAATAAATTAGAAGATTTAGCCTATAATCGCACAACGTTATCGAGATAGTTTTCTTTTTTCAGCAATAAATAATGTAAGGATTATAATCAAAGAGCCTATTATCTGTGTAAAATCCATTGTTTCATTAAGTATGAAGTAACATAAGGTGATTGTAATAACCGGACCTGATGTATTAAGCATTGAAAATCTAGTTGCACCAATTTGTTTTATTCCTTCAGAAATTAAAAGAAGTGGTAAAAAGGTGCAAAACACTGCCATAGTGATTATTATGACGTATCCATTTACTGAGATGTTAAAATTCATATTAGAATATTGGCCAATAAGGAAAAAATGAATGTTTAAGAAAATAAATGAAATTGTAACTGCATAAGTTGGAAATAAAATGCTACCAAGTTTTTTACCTATTTGCTGATTTATTACTATATAAATTGAATAACTAATTGCGGCAATAAGTGCTAAATGAATGCCATGAAGATTTGATGATGCGAAATCAATGTTAAAGCCAACAAGAACAAATAGTAAACATATTTGAATAATTAAAAATGTTATTAAGTTTGCTTTAGTGGGTAGTTTCTTTGAAATAAAACAATTCCAAATAATTACATAAATAGGGAATGTATAAAGAATAATTCTATTTATATTAGCCTTTATCATTTTAAGTGAATAAAAATCAGACAAGGTTGCTAAGTAGTATCCAAAGAAACCAGCCAAGCAGCAACTGAAGAAAATTTTGTGATCACAGATCTTAGTAAATAAATCTTTTTTGGTTTTATAAAATGCAAAACTAAGCAAAAGTGGAACTGTAATTAAAAATCTTAAATAAAATAAGTCTAAAACATCAATTTGCTCAATATATGCAAGTTTCACTAATATTGATCTTATTGAAAGCAAGAAAGTTGCTAAAATTATTAAAAATATACCTATTTTATCATTGTTATCTTTTGATAATTGCATGGGTAGAAATAATGATTAAAGAAAATTTATAAAATTTTGTTAATTGCCTCAATATAAGCAATATGTTCAATTTGATGAATTTTATTTTTGAGTGAAGCTAGATCATCATTTTTATCGATAGCGATAGCTTTCTGAATAATTATATCACCAGAGTCGATTTCAGGTATGACATAATGAACGGTACAACCAGTTTCAACAGCGCCAGCATTAAAAGCATCTTCAATTGCATTAGCACCTTTGAATTCTGGCAGAAGAGAAGGGTGAATATTAATCATTTTACCATGATATTTTGTGGTAAATTCTGCAGTTAATATACGCATAAAACCGGCTAGGCAGATAAGATCTAAATCTTTTTGATCAAGTTGTTTTGCAATTTCAATTTCAAACGCATGTCTGTCTTTAAAATCTTTATGATTAATTATGGCATAAGGAATATTATGATCTTTAGCATGGTTAATACCAAAAGCATCTGGGTTGTTTGAAATAACTAAAGCAATTTCAGCATTTATTTTGTTATTTAAAGAAGCATCAATAATTGCCTTTAAATTACTTCCGGTGCCAGAAATTAAAACAGCGATTTGTTTCTTAGTGACTTGATTACCTGATGATTGGTTTGACATTCTCTTAAGCTTTAACAATTTTACCGATTTGGTAATATTCACTATTTTGTTTTTTAAGTAACGTTTCTACTTGCTCTAATTTGTTATTATCAACAACAAGCACCATGCCAATCCCACAATTAAAAGTTTTGAGCATTTCGTGATTTTCTAGATTACTATATTTTTTTATCCATTGCCAAATAGGTTTGTCTAGAGGCAGTTCTTGGTCATTAAGTTGATATGAAAAACCTTCTGGAATAATTCTTGGCATATTTTCATCAAAACCACCACCTGTTATATGACACATAGCTGAGACTAAATCTGCCTCAATTAGTGGGTATAGTTCTTTTACATAAATTTTTGTTGGTGTTAGTAATTCATCAATTAATTTTTTATTTGGATTAAATTCAAAATTTTCAATTGGATTGATTCCATGAGTTGAAAGTAATTTATGAATCAATGAATAACCATTTGAATGAATACCTGATGATGCAATGCCTAATAATGTATGATTTTCATCAATATTATTTTTTGGCAAAATATTATTACGTTCGACAGCTCCCACTGTAAAACCAGCTAGATCATAATCACCCGGTTTATACATAGATGGCATTTCAGCGGTTTCACCGCCAACTAATGCGCAACCAGCATCAGTGCATGCAAGAGCAACTGAGTTTATAACTTTTTGTGAAACATTAACATCTAATAAACCACAAGCAAAATAATCTAGGAAAAACAAAGGTTTTGCACCTTGGACTAAAATATCATTAACACACATAGCAACAAGATCAAAACCGATATAATCATGAATGTTATAATCTATTGCCAATTTTAATTTTGTACCAACACCATCAGTACCAGTTACTAATATTGGGTCATTAAATCCAGTAGCTTTAAGATCGAATAGGCCGGCAAAGCCACCAATTTTACTCATGACACCAGGAATTTTTGTAGCTTCGATATTTACTTTAATATCGGAGATCATATTAGCAGCTTTTTCAGTATCAACGCCTGAATCTTTATAGGTAATTTTATTCATGGATCATATTTTTAAATTCATTATCTCCTTGTGGAATCAGGTAGGCTTTAACCAAATTATCATTAACGAAAATTTGATTTGCTACCTCTATAATATCACGATATCTAACCTTCGCAATATTATTATCCCAATTGATTATATCTTCTTTATTCATACCAGAAGCATAGGCAAAACCGATATTAAAACCAAGGGTTTGAAATGATTCTTTTTGGTAAATAGATGTGGCTAGAAGATTCTGTTTAGCCGACTCGAATAATTTCTGATCAAAACGACCAAGTTTAAGATTTTGAATAAGTAGTGTAATTTGCTTGTCAAGTTCAGTAATTTTGTATTTATCACTAAGTGAGAATGATAAAGCAAAGTAATTAGCTCCTGCTCTTGAAATATTTGAATATCCAGCATTGGCTGATTCTGCTATTTTATTATTTAAGACAAAATTTTGTTTAAGCATTGAATTTGGCAGACCAGACAGCATATTATCTAAAATAATAAGTGCATATCTAGATTTAACATCCTGATCATAAAAATTATTAATACGATATATCCAGTTAATGTTATAACTATCAGTTTTATGAGTTTCTTTGACAAAATATTTATTTTCAATTTCTGGTAATATTATTTCAGTTTCAGATGATGGTTTAGGCTTTGCTATATTTGTATCAAAATATTCTAAGTATTTGCTATTAAGTATTTCAAGAAGTTTGGCTTTCTCAATATCACCACTTACAACTAAAAACATATTATGAAAATTATAATGACTTTTCATGAATTCTTTAAGATCTGCAACTGTAATATTGTTAAGATCTTTCTCATAGCCAATTAATGGTCTAGCATAAGGGCTTTGATCACTAAATAATTCTTGCTTAGCGTCTATATATAATTCTTGTGAAGGATTATTGTCTTTTCTTAATAATCTTTCTTCTAAGATTATCTTTCGTTCATTTTCGATAAGATCTGCATCAAAAATTAAGTTATTTAAACGATCAAATTCATAATCAATTACTTGTTCATAATACTTATTAGGAAAAGTAGCAAAATAGCTGGTGTAATCATAAGATGTAAAGGCGTTATTACTACCACCAATTGATTCTAAGAATGAATCATAATCACCTTTTTTATATTTTTCAGTATTATGAAAAATTATATGTTCAAAGAAATGAGCAATTCCTGTTTTATCTTTAGGTTCATCTATTCCACCAACTTTAAACCATACCATATTTAATATTGCTGGTACTTTATTGTTAGGAATAAAAATTACAGGTATTTCATCATTAATTTTAAGAAACTCGATTTGCACATCGGCTAAATCATTTTGTTTTGGCTTTGATTCTACAAAATATAATAAAAACGGTACTAAACAGATAATGGTGAAAATAAGCGGATAGATTATCTTAGTTTTCTTCATTATTAAAAAACTCCTTAACCAATGTTACAACTTCATTTAATTTAGACATCTTATTAACTTTATTTCGAAATTCAGCAGATTTATTTAAACCTTTTGAATACCAAGATAAATGTTTTCTAGCCATTCTAATTCCTACTTCTTCACCGTAATGTTCAACCATATCATGAAGATGAGTGTTTATAATTATACATTTGCTATCAAAATCAGGTTCTGCTATATATTCACCAGTTTTAATATAATGATCAATTTGATTAATAAGCCATGGACGCCCATAAGCAGCTCTGCCGATCATTATACCATCAGCATTTGATTCTTTAAGTGCTTGTAGTGCATCTTCATAAGATCTAATATCACCATTAGCTATTACAGGTACTGAAACTGAATCTTTAACATTTTTAATAAATTTCCAATCGGCTACACCATTATAAAGCTGGCATCGTGTCCTGCCATGTATGGTGATTAATTTGATACCGATATCCTCTGCAATTTTTGCAAGTTTCGGTGCATTTAAGCTATTATGATCCCAGCCCATACGCATTTTAAGAGTAACAGGAATATCAACAGCACCAACGACAGCTTCTAGAATTTTGGTTGCAAGAGGTTCATCACGCATTAAAGCAGAGCCTGCAAAGCCATTAACGACTTTTTTAACAGGGCAGCCGAAATTGATATCGATAATATCAGCACCAAGATCTTGATTTAATTTTGCAGCTTCAGCCATAACTTCAGGATCACAGCCAGCAAGTTGTACTACCTTTGGCATATCAGTAAAATCATCAAATTTGCATTTTTGAATTGATTGCTTGGTTTGTATTATCATAGCACGTGATGCTATCATTTCAGAAACAACAAGACCAGCTCCAAAGCTATTAACTAATTTTCGAAAAGGAAAATCAGTAACACCTGACATTGGAGCAAGAAAAACGTTAGATTTTAATTTATGAGAGCCAATTTCTATCATTACCTAGCTTAAGTAATATTAAAATAATATTTGAGCAGCAGAATATATACGTAACAAAGGAGAAGAGCAAGTGGAATTCCTGATTTTACAAAATCATAAAATTTATATTTTCCAGGTGACATAACAAGAAGATTGGTTTGATAACCAATAGGAGTAATAAATGATGAATTGCATGCAAAAATCATGGCAAAAATAAATATTTTTGGGTCAAGCATTAATTTAAGAGCTAGGTTGATAGCAACAGGTGTAAAAATTACCGCTGTTGCAGCATTTGATAATAAGTTTGTCATTACCGTAATAAAGATAAAGAAACAGGCAATAATCATTGAGGTTGATAGTCCTTCAAGCAAACCAACAACCGAGCTTGCAATCAATGAGGCAGCTCCAGTTGCTTGAAGAGCAGTACCCATCGCAATAGATGCAACAATAAGCAATACAACTGTCCTATCAATTGATCGTGCTGCTTGTCTAATATTAATGCAATTTAATAAAATTAATAAACCTGCTGCTGTAAAGGCTGAAATTGATAATGGAATTATATTTAAGGCAGATAATGTAATCACTGAAAAGAAAATTACTAAAGTTTTAATGATTCTTGTAATTGAACTTATTTGTTGAGTGCTCCATTTTGTTAAAATGAGATCTTTGTTATTCCTTAGTGCTAAAATTTTATTAATATCACCAAGTATAAGCAATACATCACCAGCAATTAAATGAAGATTAGTCATCTTAGATTTAATGAGATTTCCTTTTCTTTGAATTCCAATTACTGGACAATTATAATTAGTGTAAAATTCAGCATTTTTAATTGTATTACCAATTAATCTTGATGCTGGTGCTACAACTAATTCCGCCAGATTAGCTTCTTCTACATTAATATTATTGTTTTTATCTTCAGTAATTTCTGAATCTGAATTATTATTCTCATCTTCGTCAAGAAAATGTAAGTTTTTTAGGAATACATTTGGTTTTTTGTGAACAAGTGTAGCAAGGTCATTTCTCGTTCCTGAAATTGTTACAATATCACTTTCTCTTAAAATCATATCATCTTGAAAGGGCGGTAAGAAAATTTGTTCGTCTCTTTCAATTGCTCTAATTGTTAAATTTGGAAATCCAGGAAGATGCCCTTGGATAAGAGTGGAATCAATTAATTTAGAATCTATACATATATTAATTTGTGAAATAAATGGACGGTCATCAATATATGAATCGTGATCTTTAGCATTATCTGGAAGGGTTTTAGGTAAATAAAACATTATATACATCAAGCCAGTAAAAGCCATAATGCTTCCAGGAATAATAAATTCAAAAAAATCTAAAGCTGGTAAACCAAGATTTTGCACAGAACCAGATATTAATAGATTTGTACTACTTCCAATTAATGTAGTCATACCACCAAGAATAGAGGCATAAGATAATGGTATCATGACTTTACTTGCTGATATATTTAGTTTTCTTGCAACTTCGCTCAGTATAGGAATGAATATTACAACAACAGGAGTATTATTCATAAAGGCACTTATTAAAATAATAGCAAATAATGATATAAATATTGCAATGAAACCATTGCTTTGACTTATATTAAGAATTAATTTTGGTACAATATTTAATGCATTAGATTGGATTATAGCCTGACCAATTATCAGCATTGAGACAATAGTAATTAGAGATGGGTCGGCAAAGCCAAGTAGAAAAGAGTTTGTTGATAATGCATTATTGCCACCTGCATCATTAAGCGGAAAAAAATGAAAGAATATCATAAAGGTTGATATTACAAATAAAGAAGTAAGCTCTAGCGATATCTTTTCAAACACATATGATAAAATTGCTAATGCAATTACAATAAGTGTAAAATATGTATGATAATCAATAAATTTAGTTACAAATAGTGTATGGGCTTCAAACATTTTTTTTAGTTTTGTAATTAAAAATTCTCAAAATCATAAACTCCCCAAATATTATTTTTCTTAAGCCAACCAATTATTCCATTTATATTAACTTCACACCAATTATTTCGGCAGGATAAAATTGTACCTCTTACATTAGAATCTACAACATATTCAGCAATAGGTTTTTTTCCAGGTTTTCTGTATAAAACAGAACTATTATTTTTGACAATAAAATTACGTGATTGGCTAAGTAATGTAAGATGGATCCAACCAATATCACCATTATAATCCTTAACTTTTAACCAATTGTTATATTTTGAAAGAATCTCAAGTGGGATGTTATTGCCTTGATATATCCATTTAATAGGGTAGTCAATGCTTGGACCAGTTCTAACATTGGTTTCATGGTATTTTAAAGAGCCATATTGTGGGAAATTCTCAATTTCATTAAAATTTGCATAGGAAGAAAGAGGTAAAAAATAAAAAATTATTATTGAGAAAATTCTACGCATTGTTTTAAATAATAAAAAATTTTTTATAAATATGAAAAACACAATAGTAGATATATCCAATATAAACAACAAGATTATCGCACTTAAGGAAAATCTTCAAAAGTTTGTTATTGGTCAAGAAGAGTTGATCGAAAATTTAATAATAGCAATATTAACAGAAGGTCATATTTTAATTGAGGGTGTTCCTGGATTAGCTAAAACTTTAGCCGCTAATTCATTAGCTAAATCAGTAGATGCAGAATTTAAAAGAATACAATTTACCCCAGATTTATTACCGACTGATCTTATCGGTACTGAAATCTTTAATCATGAAAAAAATAGCTTTGAATTTAAAAAAGGTCCCCTTGTTAGTAATATTATTTTAGCAGATGAGATAAATAGGGCGCCTTCGAAAGTTCAATCGGCTTTATTAGAATCAATGGCTGAAAAACAAATAACTGTTGCTGATCAAACCTATAAATTAAGTAAAGATTTTTTCTTGGTTGCAGCTACTCAAAATCCGATTGAGCAAGAGGGTACATATAATTTATCAGAGGCTGCTTTAGATAGATTTATGCTCCATATAGTTGTAACATATCCATCTTTTAAACAAGAGCTTGATATTATAAAATATGAAATAGATGGAAGGTTTAAAAATTTCGATCTTAAGCCAATCACTAATATTAAAGAATTATCTGAAATGCGAAATCAGGTTGCAAGTATTTTTGTTAGCCCATCTCTCCAAGAATATATAGTGTCATTAATCTCTGTTACTAGAAACCCAGCTAAATATGATTCAGAGCTTTCTAATTATATAGATTTTGGTGTATCTCCAAGAGCTTCTTTATCGTTACTTAAGGCTTCTCAGGCTCTTGCATATATTAATGGTGATGAATATGTAACTCCTGCTCATATTCAAAAAATGTTACCTAATATCTTAAGGCATAGGTTAATGGTTAATTTTAATGCCAAAGCTGATAATATCTCAAAGGATGAAATTATTAAACGTATTATATCGGTAGTAGCATATTAATTATGACAGATTTTCATTTATATCCTGATTTTAAATCATTGAATAAAATGATAAGTCTGATTGAGAGTGAAAAGCTGCATTTTTCTGCAGAATATTTCTCAACACTTTCAGGTGCCTATAAATCAAAATTTAAATCTTCAGGTATAATATTTGATAATATAAGAAAATATCAATTTGGAGATGACAAAAGGCGTATAGATTGGAAAGCTTCAGCTAGGACAGGTAAGCTTTATGTCAAAGAATTTGTAGAAGAACGAAACACAGAAATTATGTTAGTGCTAAATAATTCTTCTGAGATGTTATTTGCCTCAAAATATAATTTCAAATCTTATATAGCTCTTGAAATTTTTGCATATATTGCCTTTTTAGCTCTTAAAAATAAGGATTACGTTTTATCAAATATTTTTATATCTAATGATAATTATAAATTTTTTCAAAAGACCAATAACAAAAATGAAATATTAAATATTATTTCAAAGATCTCAAAAGCATCTCCTGATAAAACAAATAACCTTACAAATCTTAATATTTTAAAACAAATTAGTGAATGTGCTAATTTAGGTAAAAATATTTATTTTATTTTGCCAATTTTATATGATTTTGATGAAAAATATAAAGTAATTATTAAAACTTTAGCAGTCCAAAATAATATCACTTTTATTTTTATTTGGGACGATCTTGAAAATGAATTACCCAAGTTAAAAAATTTTGAGGTTACAAATATAAACAATCCTTCAGGTTATATTATCAATTCAACGCAAATAAATAAGAAAAAATACCATAATATATTTGAGCAAAAAATTAACGAAATTAATGAGTTCCTAAGCTCAAAAAATATTGATTATTTTTATATTAATACAAAGGAAAATAGTTTTTTAAAACTTATCGAATTTTTTAAAAGAAATTAATTTTAAGGATATAGATTCTTAATTTCCCATTTTGAGTTTATGTCAGATCTAATGAATAATTTACGATCATGTAAACGTGAAATCCCTCCATCTTGCCAAAATTCAATTCTCGTTGGCACAACTCTAAAACCAGACCAGTTTTTTGGTCTTTTAATTTCACTAGGATTTTCATCAACATTCTTTTGTACCATATCTCTAAGTTCATTTATAGAAATATTCATAGTTTCGGATTGTCTAGAATATTGAGCACCAATTCTACTATTTATTGGTCTTGAATTAAAATAATTATCAGCATCTTCATCACTTACTTGTTTGGTATTGCCTTCAATTCTTATTTGTTTGTCAAGAGGTTCCCAGTAAAAACACAGAGCTACTCTTGGATTTGCTTGCAGTTCTTTACCTTTACGACTATCTAAATTTGTATAAAAAATAAATCCATCTGAGCTGAAGTCTTTTAGCAGGACAATTCTACTTGAAGGAAATCCACTTGCCGTTGAAGTAGCAAGATTCATAGCATTTGCTTGTTTTATTTTTTTGTTTGAATTAGCTTCCTCAAACCATTCTTTGAAAAGTATAAAAGGATCAATATTTGTCATTAATCTAAAAAAAATTTAGCAAAATTTATACCTAATTGTTTATAAGTAAATCAAATATTTGTTTATTTTAAATATTTTGAAATATCTATTTCTTGCCAATTTCTAGCACCTGTAATTTTGTCAATATAGGTTTTTTCTTTTGAAATTTTGTCGGTTTTGATAATCAATGTTGTTGGCACATTATTTAGATTGAATATATTTTTATAAAGAAGCTTTTCCTTGTCTATGGCGAAATATACATTTGGGTTTTGTTGCGATTGAAAATTAATTTTTCTTAAATAAGCCAGTGCATCAAATCTATCTTCATCGACAGAAATTGCAAGTACTGACAATTTACCATTCATATCATTTGCCAGCTTAAACATTGAGTCAAATTCATCTTTACAATAACCACACCATGACGCCCAGAAATTTACTAAAATTAACTCATGATCAATTTGTTCAAATGAATATTTTGAACCACCAAGTGTTTGAATTGGAAAAGCAGTTAGTTGTTTTTCAATTGAAGCATATGAATGATCAATTGTTGCTAATAAAATTATTAAAATTTTGAAAAATTTAATATCTGATAAGATTTTGATCAACTTCAATTGCATAACGATCAATACCACCAGTTATATTAAAGAGATTGTTGAAACCGAAATTTTCAAGCATTTGGCATGCAATCATGCTTCTTCGACCATGATGACAAAGTAAAACTATATCCTTGTCATCCTTAATTTCTTGAGATCTTGAATTTAATTCATCAAGAGGAATGGAAAAACCACCAATATTAACGTAATCAAATTCTTCCTTAGTTCTAACATCAATAAGATAATATGTGTTTTTATCCTTATTACTAAATTCTATGGGTGATAATTCCTTAATCATTTTCTTGGTGAGTAATTTTTAAAATCTATTTGAGGAATAAGGATATCTTCTGGTTCTTTACTGGTTTGATAGAAAATATCAATTGGTATACCTCCTCTTGGATACCATATGCCAACAATTCTTAACCATTTAGGAGCGATGGTTTTGATAATATCTTTAGCAATAGATATCGTACAATCTTCATGAAATGCTCCGTGATTTCTATAAGAGAACAGATATAATTTAAGTGATTTGCTCTCAACAATAAGTTCGTTTGGGACATAATCTAATGTTATATGCGCAAAGTCAGGCTGACTGGTAATAGGGCAAATTGATGTAAATTCCGGGCAGGTAAAACGAATTGAGTAATCTGTGTCAATATGAGGATTAGCAACGGATTCTAATATATCAATCGAAGGTTCTGAAGGTATTTGTGATTGTTTTCCAAGATTAGTTAAATTTTGTGTCATATCCTTATTTTATCAAGCCAGAGAAAAAATTTTTTGATTTAGCTTTATTTTCTAAATATTGATCTTTAGTTAAAGCATACATTTCAATATCGAAATATTGACCATTATGCAACCTATATTGTTTTAAAGAACCTTCACGGTTAAAACCAGCGGTTTTTAATAATTTCCATGATGGTTTATTAACAATTAGTGTAGATGCCTGAATACGGTTTATATTCATTGTATTAAATCCGAAATCTAAAACCTTAGTCATAGCTTTTCCCATTATGCCTTTTCGCCAATATACCTTACTAAGATCGTAGCTTATTTCAGCCCGATTATTATAGCGATTCCATTCATTAAAACCAATAGCACCAATCATTTTGTTTGATTTTTTGTCGGCAATTGCCCAATAAACACTAATTCTTCTATTATAAAGACTAATCCAATAATGCATTTCATCTTTTGCTTCCGCAAGTGTTGCAGGAATATTCGAAAGGATATATTTAGATACTTCAGCATCGGCAAAATATTCAAAGAAATCTTGATAATCATTAATAGATTGCTCTCTTAGAATAAAATTCTCATCTATTTCTATAACTGGAAACTCATCGAAAAAACTATTATTCAGCATAATTAAACATATTTAATCTTATCAATGGTTTTTAATTCTTTAAATGCATTTAGTCTAATTTGACATGAATCGCAATGACCACAACTTAAACCATCTATAGTTGGGTCATAACAGCTTATAGTTAGTGAATAATCAAAATTCAAGTTTAACCCACATTGTATAATATCTTTTTTTGTTAAATTAATTAAGGGTGTTTGAATTTTAATTGATTTATCTAGGCCGATTTTGGTTCCAATATTAACCATTTTGTTGAAGCTTTTGATAAACTCTGGACGACAGTCCGGATAGCCACTATAATCAATTGCATTTGCACCAATAAAAATTTCGTTAATATCTAGTGATTCAGCATATGCTGTTGCATAACTTAAAAATAAAATATTACGCGCTGGAACATAAGTCACTGGAATATGGTTTTTGTCAATTTTTTGATCTTTAGGAACTGAGATGTTATCGGTTAATGCTGAGTTTTTAAAGACATTAGGATCAATTGTTATGATTTTATGATTATAAATATCTAAGGATTTAACAATTTTTTTAGCAGATTCTAATTCAAATTTATGTCTTTGATTATAGTCGAAACTAAGAGCATAAATTTGATAACCTTCATTGTTGATAATTGCTGCAGTTGTAGCTGAGTCAAGTCCGCCAGATAATAATAAGATTGCCTTTTTCATGCTATTTCTAAAATTTTATGAGTCTGAATTGAAATATTGTAATTATATTTTAATGCAAGTTCTACACATAGCTTTTTATTATCTATATTCTTCTGTTCATTATACTCATCCATTGGTTGGATCAAAATATTTTTAAATTTAGAAAATTCATCTGGAACAAAATTATAATCTTTGTTGGTTTTAGAAATTATAAATTTGAAATAATCTGAACGTTTTAGCATTAAAGGATCAAGATGTTTATAGCCAATACTATTATAGTTCTTTGGTGAGCATATAATCATAACAAATTTATGAAGATCCCTAAAAATAGTTCCATTTGTCTCAATCTGAACCTTGAGATTTGCCTTAATTAATAACTCGCATAATTCTTTGATGTCTTGTCTTAATGGTTCGCCTCCAGTAATCACTATAAGTTTTATAGTATTGGCTGTGAGTTGTTTTATTTCATTTATAATTGAATCAATATGTATGTTTTTAAAATCATCAAACTCAGTATCGCAAAAACTACATTTAAGATTACAGCCTCCAAGCCTTATAAAAACAGCTGGTGTTCCTGCATAAGGTCCTTCTCCTTGAATAGTTTTAAATATATTTACAACATCTAAATATTTATCATATTTGATGATTTTTGGTAATGGTTTGTTTTGACCAAACATTATGAGATTTTTACTTTAATTCTATGTTTGTTAAAAATTTCAGAAATTTGATCTTGAGTAGCTCCTGATAGAATTAAAAACTCTCTAGACATTTGCAAGCCAAGTTCATAAACCTCTGGCAAAATAATTTTTTTATTTATTTTCCTAAGGCTTTCATGATGTTTAACTTCAACAGATCTAACAATGACAGGAAGATCGGGATAGTTTTTTGTTATATAAATAAGCGATTTCTGAAGAGCTACCATATCCGTGATTGCTAGTAATATTGCTCTAGCTTCTTTTAGGTTAAGTTTATTGATCACCTTATAATCGCTAATATCTCCATAAAATACAGGGCGTTTTTTATTAAATTCTTCTGATACATGTTTAAGATCAGTATCTATTGCAAGATAATTTAATTCAACACTATCGAATATATCACCAACGGTTGATCCAACTCTGCCAAAACCAGCAATTACTACATGGTCAGAAAATTCAGGAATATTTTTAACATTATGTTTGGTTTGAACTTGAAATGATGATTTTTCATATTTTTTGCCGATTGCTGCAAATAATGGAGTTAACGCCATTGATAGACCAACAACAACAGATAGAATCTGTAATTGCATTTGATTCAAGATTTCTGCATCACTTGCAAGTTCAAAAATAATAAATGCAAATTCACCTGATTGACAAATTAGCAAAGCTGTATGGAATGCCATAGGAGTTTTAATATTACAAATACGCATAACGCCAAAAAATATGGCTGCTTTTGTTAACATTAATGCTAATGTAATAATCAAAATGATATGTGTATTATTTAAAATGACATTAAAATCAAAATTCATTCCTACTTCTGTCATGAAAAAGAAGCCTAAAAATAGGGCTTTAAATTGAGATGTTATAGATTCAACTTGATGTTGGAATTCAGTCTCTGCGATCATAACGCCGGCAATAAAAGCCCCAAGTCCTAGTGATAAACCCATTTCAAAAGTTACCCAGGCGCTACCAATAATAACTAAAAGAGTACTGGCAATAAAAATATCATCATTTCTTGAGGAGATAATATAGCGCATGATTGGTCTTAGTAAAAATCTACCAGCTAAAATGATAGTAACCAAAGCTATTAAAGATTTAGTGATTAAATTTATCGAAAGAAATGTATAATCAACATCAGAAAGACCAATTAGTGGAATTATAATAAAAATTGGTATAACTGCCATATCTTGAAATAGCAGAACTGACAAACTAATTTTACCAGTAACGGAATTGGTGTTTTTTTCTTCAGATAAAATCTTCAAAACAATAGCTGTTGATGAGATAGCAAAAGCGGTACCAACAACCATTGAAAGTGCTAATTGTGATGTGAATAAATAGATTAAGGCTGTAAACACAAGTGTTGTTAAGACAAATTGCAATGATCCAAAAATAACGATATATTTACGCATTTCAGTAATACGTTCCAGTGTCATCTCAAGACCTATTGCAAATAGTAAAAATACTACACCAAGCTCTGCAAGAGATCTAGTTACATCGGAATGTTCTACAAATTCAAAACCATGCGGGCCAATAATAGCACCAGCAATGATATAACCAATTACAGGTGATAATTTTACTTTTTTAAAAATTAAAACAACAAAAATAGCTGAAAATAATACAATGATTATTTGTAACAGAGAGATTCCAGATGCATGAGCTGCTATTTCCATAATTTTTTAGTAAAAAATTTAATCTTTAAGAATGTTAATAAATTTGGCACGTTTGGAGGCGTGTTAATCTCAGTTTTCTTATAAGCTTTTTCAAGTAAAAGTAAACGTGATTTATTTATTCTACTATATATATAAAAGCTTTGCAAATCCTTATGCTTTTTTAAATTAACAATTGAAGCATTATAAAAATCTTTAGCAGATTTAATGTTAAATTTAAAAATCTCAAATTGACGATTTTGAGCTGGTTCATGATTAAGATTATCAATAGTTTCTTTACTAACAAAGAAATGATTGTTGTAATCTCTAAAATATAATGAGGAGGCAATATTTGTGTATTTGATGCTTAGAGAAAATTTATGTAAGATTGTTAGTTTTTGATTTGTTGCTAAGCATTGATTTTGCATTTGGTAAATTAGCTGCCAAATAACATGATTAGTTTTGTCGATATATTTAATAAGCTGTTGCTCTGATTTAAAACCATGAAGTTCATTTTCCTTGCTTCTGATGACAATTAAATCCTTAAATTGTTTGATAATTTTTTGATTATTACCAAAATTGGATGCAATTAAATTGATAATAGGATGTGATAGTTTTTGATTAAGATTGTTAATACTATCTAAAGTATCCAACCACCATTTATATCTTATTAATCTTGTTTCAGCTGAGGAACTAGCAACAGGAATATTGGCGAGCTCAAGATGAAAACAATAAATCGTGAAAATTTCACTTGCGTAAGCTTCATTCTTGAAAATTAAATAAAAAGGATAATCA
Organism: Rickettsiales bacterium; assembly: GCA_038120515.1. Lineage (GTDB taxonomy): Bacteria > Pseudomonadota > Alphaproteobacteria > Rickettsiales > JABIRX01 > JADHOX01. The sequence goes on from JAYOLW010000016.1 coordinate 24,256, forward strand.
ATTTTTTTGATTTTGTTCTGAGCAAATTGGAAATCATCAATTGTTTTAGCCAGGATCATTTTCCAATACTTCTTTAATGAAAGGTTTGGTTATATTGCGTTTTTTATGTAATGATAATGTGTCGATCTTATTTACCAGAGCTTCTAAATCGTCAAATGAGCGTTTTGAATGTTTTAATATATATTCACAAATGTCATTATTGATTTTTAATTGACGGTTTGAGAATTCCCTAATTAAAAACGTCTTTAAAGCATTTTCATTTGGCAGTGTAACTTTAAGAGAAGCAACTGATAAAATTCTTGATTTTAAATCAGCTAATTTAATGTTAAGTTCATTAGGAGCTTCTTTGGATGTAATAAATAAATATTTATTTTCATTGATTACATGATCTAATATTGAAAATATAGTTTTTTCGAAACATTTAAAATCATGGTTATCAAGATTTCTAAGTATAAATTTTCGGGTAAAATAAATGTCTATATTCTCAAGAATAAAACAATTATTACTTTCAAGTAGTTGATTTAATTTTTTTTCAGTTTCATTAAATAACTCAATTTTTGTTGCCTCAGAACTTTTATTCCAATATTCACTAATATGTTTTTTGCCAGAGCCTTCAGGGCCAGAAATGAAAATTATTTTATTGGGCCAATCAGGGAATTGTCTTACATAATTATAGGTGTCAATATTGTGATCACCTAAAATAAAATCATCCTCATTTAAACCACGTCTACTAAAGTTTAGTATATATTGAAGTAAACTCATTTGATATTTCTAATTGCTTTTGGATTATTTATAGATATATATATAGCTGATCAAGTTGAAATCAATTAAAATAACTGAGATTGTGAGAATATTTTTTAAAAGCTTTAACAAAAAATTATCTTTTAAAAACCTTTTCTTTTTAATAAGTGTATTTTCTTCATTAATTTTAATTTTAAATAATAACACTTATAATACCAGGTCAGATTCTGCTAATATATTCACCGTATCTGATATTAATATTATTCAAAAACCCTTATCAAGGTTTGTCGATACAAATGATGATTCCATAATTTACCATGAAAAGAAAATTGCTATAAATATTAGAAAGGGTGATACTTTGGGTGCTGCTCTTGGTAAAATCCGAGTTGAAAATGAAGATATTTTTGCAATTTCTCAAAGTTTTAAAAAAGTTTATAAGCCTGAAAAGCTAAGGGTTAAAGATAGAATAATCATCGAATATAAAGAAAAATTTGTTAATGATAAATTTGATAGAATTATTGTTGATAGGGTAAAATTTCAAATTACTGATGGCAGTGAATATGAATCTATAAAATATCAAGGTAAATATTATGCTCATGATATTGATCAGGAGCTTTATATGAAGCCAACATTAGCTTTTGGTACTATTGAAAATAGTCTTTATAATGATGCAATTTCAAATGATGTACCTATTGAGATAATCTTGTCATATATTAAATTATTTAGTTATGATCTAGATTTTCAACGCGATATTAGATCTGGTGATAAATTTAAAATTTTTTACGAAACCTATTACAATTCAGATGGTGATTTAGTAAAATATGGTGATTTGATCTTCTCAGCTTATTATTCAAAAGCTAATTCAAAAAATATCGAAAATTATCGTTATATTAATTCAAATGGTGAAAAGATTTATTTGGATAAATCAGGCAAAAGTATCAAAAAATCTTTACTTAGAACACCCGTTAATGGTGCTAGAATTTCATCTGGATTTGGCTATAGGAAACATCCTATTCTTGGCTATACTAAACTTCATAAGGGTATAGATTTTGCAGCACCTTATGGAACACCAGTATATGCTGCAGGAAGTGGTACTATAAAATATTCTGGTTGGTTTAGTTCATATGGTAAATATGTGAAAATAGCTCATAGTTCATCATATAATACAGCTTATGCACATCTATCAAGAATTCCATCTTCAATCAAAAAAGGTAAAAAGGTTAGTCAAGGAGATGTTATTGGTTATGTTGGTTCAACTGGAAGGTCAACAGGGCCACATTTGCATTATGAAGTATATCAAGGCTCTAAAGCTATCAATCCTAATAAAGTTAAAATTCAGCCACAGACAAAAATAAAAGGTGAAGAGCTTGCATTATTTCAATCTCATAGAGACAGAATTGATTTTATAATGCTTAATTCCTTTGCCGCAATTGAGATAAATTAACTTTTTGTTTGTAAATTGTAAAAAATCTCATAATTTATCAGCCCAAAAATTAATTATTTTGTAAAATGAATATAAATAAAATATCTGCAGGTAAAAATGTACCTGAAATTGTAAATGTTATAATCGAGATTTCAGCGGGCGCAAATCCGGTCAAATATGAGTTTGATAAAGATTCAGGAGCAATTTTAGTCGATAGATTCTTAACTACTGCAATGTTTTATCCGGCAAATTATGGCTTTATTCCTCATACTTTATCTGATGATGGAGATCCTGCTGATGTATTAGTTTTAGCTGAAGAAGCAATTATTCCTGGAGCTGTTGTTGAATGTAAGCCAATTGGTGTTTTGATAATGGAAGATGAAAAAGGTCAAGATGAAAAGATCTTAGCAGTTCCTGTTGATAAAATTCATCCTTTCACTAAAAATGTAAATGATATTAGTGATCTTGATGAGGCTACACTTGCAAGATTAAAGCATTTCTTTGAAAGATATAAGGATTTAGAATCAGGTAAATGGGCCAAAGTAACTGGTTTTGAAAACAAAGCTAAAGCTCAAGAACTTATAAAAGCTTCAATAAAATTTGTTCTTCATCTATCTTATGTTTATTTATTAATATCTAAATTCTTAAGGTAGACCAATTTCTATTATATTTCCTGAACCAGTGGAAATTAAAATAGTGTCTAATTTACTAGGATGTATTG
>JAYOLW010000016.1:27150-33698 GCA_038120515.1 Rickettsiales bacterium
AAGTAATTATAGGGGCTGTAAGGAAACTGATATTTTAATTGGTAAATTTGCAACTAGTGAGCTTGGTAAATTTTCTTATTATGAATTTAATTTATTCAAGGATTTCCTAGATGAGAATGATTGGGATATTTATAATTGGTTAGTTGGTAAGACAGCTATACCAAATAAGTATCAGGCTTTAACTAAGCAGATTTTAGAATTTAATGCTAAGGGGTTTGAGTAATAACAGAAAAGATAATTTTCAATTTGAGCTAGTTCATGCAAAATCTTCCAAATTTAAAACAAATTCCCAAAAAATCATATATTTCTGGGGTGCCAAATTATGCAAATGATTTTATCCTAGCACAAATAATAAAAGATAATAAATCAAGTAATTATCTTTATTTAGTAGCGAATGAGTTAGCTTTAAAAAATAGTGCAAAATCTCTTAAACAGATGGTGTCAGCTTATGAGATTATTGAATATCCTGCATGGGATTGTCAACCTTATGACCGAGTTGCGCCTAATACTTAAATTCAGGCCAAACGTTTAAGTGCATTATAAATAATACTAAACCTTTAATTATTATTGCTACATTTAGTGCAATTCTTAATAAAGTGATGCCATATGATGAACTTGATTTAATGAGTTTTAAAATCAAAACTGGTGAGAAAATTCTACAAGATGATTTGCTTAGAAAATTGGTTCATGCCGGATTTAGAAGTTCATCAACAGTTACTGAAATTGGTGATTTCTCTCGTAAAGGTTCTATAGTTGATATTTTTCTCGCTTCATATGAGTTGCCAGTTAGGTTAGATTTTTTTGGTGATAAGCTTGAAACAATTAAGTTTTTTGATCCATTAACTCAGACCTCAACTCAGGACAAGCTTTCTGAAATTAAGATAATTCCTTCGGCGGAAGTAGTTTTAAATGAGGCAAATATTGATTATTTCACGACTAATTTTACAAAATATTTTTCATATGATGATACTCAGTCATTAGTTTATCAAGAAACAGTAAATGGTATTATTGGTGACATGTCGCTTCATTTGTTACCTTTATATTATAAAAAATTAGCTAGTTTTTTTGATTATCTACCTGATGATTTAAATATTGTAATTGGTGCTAATGCTGATGCTGCACTTAATGAGCGTGTTGAGACAATCAATGATTATTATCGATCAAGAAAGATAAATTTTGATAAATTAAAAGTTAAAGTAAGGGATTATTTGCCGCTTGAGCCTGATTTATTATATGATTCATCAGAGCAAATTTTAGCATATTTATCAGAATATAATAATTTAATTTTTGATATAAAACGCCAAGGTAATTTTGATTATTATATAAAATCTGCTGATGATTTTCATAAATCAAGTTTAGCCCTTAAAAAATCAGCAATTGAAATATTCAAGGCCCAAATTGACGATAAATCTTATGTAAATAAGCAATTAATTGTTGTTATCACTGCCTTTAATGACAATTCGCTTGATCAAATAAAGCATATTTTAGCTGAGCATGACATTCCATCAGTTTTTGCTAATTCTTTGCCTGTTAAAGCAAATGGGATAGTTAATCTTTTGAAAATGCCGCTTGAGAAGGGTTTTGAAATTGATAATTATTTTATCGTCAGTGAGCAGGATTTACTGGGGCAGAAAGTTAATCGTTCAGTATCAAGCAAAAGAAAGGCCGAAAGGCTTATCTTAGAAGCTAATTCTATTGAGGAAGGTGAAATTATAGTTCACAAAGAACATGGTATTGCTGAATTTTTAGGTCTTAAGAAATTAACAATTCAAGATTTAGAACATGATTTTTTATGTTTAAATTTTCTTGGCGACGATAAATTATATGTGCCTGTATGGAACATGGATATGGTATCACGATATGGTCAGCATGGTGATAATATTAAACTTGATAAATTGGGCTCTAGTTATTGGAGTGAGAAAAAAGCGAAAGTTAAGCAAAAGCTCAAGGATATAGCTGAAGATCTTCTTAAAATTGCATCAGCCAGGGAGCTTGAACAGGGAAAAAGTTTTTATTCGCATGATCATTTAAAATCTGAATTTGATGCTAAATTTGAATTTACGGAAACAGATGACCAAGAGCGAGCTATTCAGGATGTCTTGGCTGATTTATCAAGTGGTAAGAATATGGATCGTTTGATCTGTGGTGATGTTGGTTTTGGTAAAACAGAAGTTGCGATGCGGGCAGCTTTTAATGTTATTACTAATGATATGAATGATAAGGTTCAAGTAGCATTAATTGTACCGACAACATTATTATCTCGTCAGCATTTTAATAATTTTATCAAACGTTTTGAAGGTTTTGATATAAGAATTGAGCAGTTATCTAGAATGGTAACTGCTAAAGAAAAAAAAGCGGTGTTAGCAGGTTTGGAATCAGGTGAGGTTCAGATTGTTATTGGAACTCATGCTTTGCTAGCAGATAGGGTTAAATTTAAAAATTTAGCTTTGATAATAGTCGATGAAGAGCAAAGATTTGGTGTCTCGCAGAAAGAAAAGCTAAAAAAGCTCAAGCAGGATTTACATATTTTAACATTATCAGCGACACCAATACCAAGGACCTTACAAATGTCATTAAATGGTATTCGTGATTTAAGCTTACTTACTACTCCACCAGTGGATAGAATGGCTGTAAGGACTTTTATCATGCCTTTTGATAATTTAATAATTAGAGAGGCAATTCTCAGGGAATTTTATCGTCAAGGTAGGGTATTTTATGTTTGTCCTAAGATACGTGATTTGGACAAGGTTTATGATAAATTAACTAAATTAGTTCCTGAAATTAGTATTGTTATTGCTCATGGTAAAATGTCACCTGCTGAGTTAGATCAAATTATGATAGATTTTTGCGATGGTAAATATCATCTTTTACTTTCTACTACAATTATTGAATCTGGAATTGATATTCATTCTGCCAATACTATAATTATTCATGATGCTAATCATTTTGGTCTTTCTGCGCTTTATCAGTTAAGAGGTAGGGTTGGTAGATCTAAAATAAGAGCCTATGCTTATTTGTTATTTGATGAGAAAGTTAAATTAAATAGTAATGCTGAAAAGCGTTTAGAAGTAATGCAAACCTTAGATGGTTTGGGAGCTGGCTTTACCCTTGCGTCATATGATCTTGATATTAGAGGTGCTGGGAATTTGTTAGGTGAGGCGCAATCTGGTCATATTAAGGATATTGGAGTTGAGCTTTATCAGCAAATGCTTGCTGAGGCTATAAATGATCTAAAAATAGCAAATTTAAATAAAGAAAAACCAGTAACTCAAGTAATTGATCATGATTACACACCAAAGATAAATATAGGGGCATCAATTTTAATACCTGAAACTTATATTAATGATGAGTCAATCAGGATCGAGTTTTACCGAAGAATATCTCTTGCAAAAGATGAGGTTGAGGTTGAAGAAATTGCAACTGAAATGACAGATAGATTTGGATCAATTGTTACAGAGGTGCAAAACTTATTTACCATAGTCTCGCTTAAGCAATATTGTTATAAGTTAAATATTGATAGGATTGAGGCCGGTCCTAAAGCAATTCTTTTTGGTTTTAGGGATGATGTTTTTCCTGATCCTGAGAAATTAATAGCGTTTATTAATAGCAATCCACTAATTATTAAAATCCGTCCAGATCAGAAATTAGTTTTGAAATATGCTGATGATAATCCAACTAGGCGTATTGCTAGAATATCAAGCTTTTTGGATACATTAATTAAGTTATAAATTATTATTTTTTAATAATTATCAAAAAAAAAGGTTTTTTTCGCCTTAGAAATTTGTTATAGTGACATTAAGTCTAAATTTATTTTGGTTTCTAAATTATTGATCTTCTCATAATTACCATAAAAAATTTAGAGATTTTTTAGGAGGTTAATTCGTGACAAAATATAATTCAGGAAGTCATAATAGCAAGTCATCGAAATTATTAAGCAAAGCTGTTAATAGCGAGGATATTTCTATAGATCAATTATTATTAGTTCATGAAGAAAATGAATTAATAAAGCAATTATATGCAGATCTTGAGCAGGCGGAGTTAATGCTTGAAGAATCTAATAACATTTTAATTGAGCAAGTTAAAAAATTATCAGATGATTTAATTGATGCTGAAATTGAACTTTCAGAAACAAACGCAAAATTAGAGCAAGCTATTTTTGATTTAGAATCTGCAAAGGATATTAGTGAAAGTGATAGAGAGATAGTCGAAGAATATAAATTACAACTAATTACATTATCAAATGATCTTTCTGAGCAAACAGAATTACTAGAAAAGCTTGAGTCGGATAATGATCAAAAAACTAAGCAATTTGAACAGGCATCAGCACTTTCTAATTCATTATTAAAGGAAGTTGATGATCAAAAAATATTTGCTGAAAAGTTAAAGGCATCATATTCCGATAATATGAATGAGTTAAAGGAGAAATTTGCTGCTGAAAAACTAGAGTTAAATGAATCATTAAATCATTATAAATTTAATTTTGAGAAAAATGAGAAGCAGCTTGAGCAATTAACAGAGGAATTTGAAGATATCTCAAGGGAGTATATTCATTATGAGAAAATAACAAATGACAAAATAGATGAAAGTCAAAAACTAATTAGGTCATTAGAGGAAAATCTAGGTAAAGCACAACAAGAGCGATTAACAATTCAAGATACAATTTATAATATTGAGAAACAACTTCATGATTCTGAGGCTTCATATATAAGAAAAATGAAGGAGATGTCTAATGATCACAAAAATGAAATAACTGTTTTAAAGGATGATTATAATAGTAAGGTAAGAAGTTATGAAGCTAGGATAGAAGATTTACATCTAGCGTTAAAATCATCAGAAGATATGAAGCAGATCATCAATGAAAAGCTACATGAACATAATATTAAATATCAAAAATTAGCTGATCAACTAAATCATAAGGAAGAATTAATAGCTAAATTTGAGGACGATAAGAAAGAGTTAGCTCATGCCTTAAAAATTAAGGATAATGATTTATTAGATTTAAAATATGAGCATGATCGAATTAAAAATGAGCATCGATCAAATATCGAGGAGTTAAAGAATAAAATAAACGAGGGTGGTAAAAGAATTTTTGCTTTAGAGTCTATCAATAAAGATTTAGATCTGAAATTCCAAAAATTTAAAAAACAGGCAACAGAGGAAAAAGAGCAGCTTAAAGTTGTAATTAATGACCAAACACATGAAATAAATAATCTTGATAAGGAGAATTTCGTTTTATCAGAATCAATTGAGGAAATCAAAAATACTGCTAAATATGAAGGGCAGAAGCAATATGAGATATTTCAAAAAGATTTATTAGAAATACGTGATTCGAATGATAAAATTAAGCAGAATCTTCAAGGTCAATATGATGATTTATATGCTAATTTCACATCATTAAAACAAGCTGATGAAAAAATGAAGCTAAAAATTCAGAAGCAGCAAAAATTAATTGGTGATTTTGAAAGAAAATTAAATGCTAAAAATAATGAAATTGAAAAGTTAGAAATTGAAAAATCAGATATTAAGCAACAACTAGTTCAGGCACATAAATTCGATGTAAATTCTAAATTAGAACTTCATGAATTAAATGCAAAATTAAATGATCATAAGGATTTAAAATTTGTATTTGAGCAGTCAAATCAGAAATTAGTAAAAGAGTTAAATATTTACAAGGCTGAAATTGAGAAATTAAACACGAATCTTGATAAAAAAGATTTAAATATTTCAAATTTAAAGTCAGAAAATAGTAAATTAATTCAGCAGCTTGAAAGCCTACAAAAGGAAATAAAAATATTGGATTCTCATGTAAAAATTGAAAAACAGAGATTTCATAAAGCTGATAATGTTTCAAATGCGACGCCTCAAGATGTTTATTATCATCTTCAGGAAATACAGAGAGTTAAGCTTAGTGCTGTAGCTAAAATAGATGAAGCTGATCTTGCTAAAATACCAACTGAGCTTCAAGAGCCATTTAAAGAGTTAAGAAGAATGCATAAATTAAAGGTTGGTTCAATTATTATGGCTTATGAGGCATCAGTTAGTGCTCTTCAGATGAAAAACATGGAGATAAAGGATTATGAAACAGCAATGCGAAATCTTACTTATACTAATGCTGCGAATTTAGTGATGCTTGAGGAAGAATATCTTGCTAAGGAGCAGAAATTATTTGAAGGTTATATAAATTAATATTTTGGTTAGCAAAAATTTGGGTTCTTCTTTGTTGTTTTAACTAAAATAGATTTTTATCAAAAATAAAATTAATTAATATTTACATCTTAGAATTATAATTATTTCTATTTCCTTACCAAAATTCACCTAAGCTTTTAGATAAAATTAACTATTTTATTGATTTTTTACATTTCAGATTAATTTTATAAAATTTCTGTAAAATCTTATAATTTTTATAAAAATCCCTGAAAATACAAATTTTCTGCTGATTCTTTCAGAAAAAATTTCCTTTAAACCCGAAAATCTGCTATAATTACATAAGAATAGGTGAGTTTTGCCTATCGTAATGGAATATAAATTTATGAGTAATAATGAGTAGA
>JAYOLW010000017.1:0-6573 GCA_038120515.1 Rickettsiales bacterium
TTTACTTGAGAATCTTGAAGTTATTTTATGTAAATTATACAGATTTAGATATTTAATAAAATACTTTATGAAAATCAGGTTTCTTAAAAATTTCACTGAAAGTTTTTTTAATATCAAAGCAGTTAATTCAGATTTTAAAAATCATAATATTAAAATTACTGATAGAGTACAATCTGGTAAAACCTATATTTTCTCAGATATTGCTAGTCTGCTTTATGCACCAGAGATAATTGAAGCAAGTTCAAAACTACTTACAAAATTAAATATTGAACATGAAATATTAAAACCAATGCCAACTGCTATTGGTTTTGAACATTTTGGCAATACAGCAAAACTTGAGAAATATAACAATAAATTAATTCAAAAATTACAAGCTGCTGACAAGGTTATTATATTAGATCCTGCAATTTATTATCTAATGCAAAAGAACCTTGAAGATAAAGTAAATCTAATACCAATATTAGATATCATTTATCAAAACAAAGATCACTTTGCTAACATAAGTAAAAACCCAAATGAAACTATAAGACTTTATAGCCATTGTATTGCAAACTCTATGCAGCCAGATCATTTTAAAAAATGGCATGATATTGTAAATAAGATAGGCCTAAACATTGAAAATGTAAGCCAGAATTGCTGCGGTATGGCCGGTTTTTATGGCTACCAAGCAGAGAATTTTCAAATCTCAGAAGCTTTGTATAAAGCTAATGTTCAAGAATTAACAAATGAAGATTTATATTTTGATGGCATTTCTTGTCATCTACAAAACACAAGATTTGGCTCCAAGAAATCTAATCATATAATCCAAAAGCTTGCAGCATTAATTGACCCAATATAATTGACAGACAATAAAACATCATATATCGCAGCTATTTTACAACTTTAAGATAGCTTTATGACAAGACAAATAACTACAGCAAATCCACATCATAAATATTTAGGTGTTGGCCAGGGAGGTATGATAGTAGTGGAACCTATAACTGCTGAAATCCAAGGGTTATTTATATCGGACCTAGTGACTTGCGTTGGTTTATATTTTACTGATGGTACCAAACATGCTTTAATCCATTTTGATCAATTTGTAACCCCAAAAGATGTAAATGACCAAATTCAAGTCTTTAACTTCAAAGAAATTACACAAATAATTATTCTATCAAATCATAAGCTTTTAGAAAAATTTCCAGCGGCATATCGACATTATCAATTATCACTTGCAAAGGCTCAAGAGGTTACAAAAACATTAGCTTCAGATCCTAAAATAATAAAAGAACATACAGTAGAAACAGAAGCAGATTTAACTGGCAGAGCTTTAATAGATTTAGACAGTCACGTTCAAAATATCTCAAAATCAGAATTTAGGAAATCAAGCAAAATCTCCCCTGCAGTCTTGGAATATCGACAAGCTAAGAGAAATCTCTCATATTTATTTCAACCACCAAATGGTCAAACCTTAGATCTTCAATTTAGTACCATAGAAGCTACATCTCCAAGATTATTTGGTATTAGCAATAGAGATTTACGTAACTTAATACGTAAGTTTGAAAATGCTGAACTGGACGCTCAAACATTAAAAGACATTAATAGTAGAACTAATAACCAAGCTCATCATTATTTAAGTAGAGAAATTAACATTATTAGCGGAATTGAACGAAATCATCAAATAATTACAGTTCCATTTTCAAATAATAGTGAAGCTCGTTTACAGCTTGTAGCAAAACATTCGGAAATGGGCGATCGCTTTCTAAAGCTTCAGCAAAAAATTAATGTTAATGATAACACAAAATTACAAATCAAAGCTCCTGTTGAATTATTAAATAAAAACGACCGTGAAAAACTTGGGATTGATATCGTTAAAGTTAAGAAATTAAATAGTTCAGAACAACAAATACTAAAAAAACTAATTGATGGCATCACTTTTTCTCAACCATCATATCAAAGCGATAAAATGCTGTTAACATTTCCGATTGAGGAGAAATCAAAATCAAGAGGTATTATCCAAAACATAATAACAAAATCTGATGCACAAATTGAAGAAATGCTTCATGAATTAACAGGTAGATTTATAGAGCCTAACAATGAAAAACCTCCTATTGAGACTAATGCTAAGATTGCAAGAAGCCGTTGACATCGACTGCCACCTAAAGCGAAGGAGTATTCAATCAAAATGAAGATAAAAATATTACCAAAACTATCCAATCTTGGCGATTGCAAATTAATCAGTTGAGCCATATGCTTAAAAAAGCAAATATCAAAAGAGGCTCTAAATGCGCAAGGCATTTTCATTAATTGAATTATCGGTTGTCATAATAATTATTGGCTTACTTACAGCATCAATAACTGCAGGAATTGGTGTTATCAAATCAGCTAAAACTCGTGCTCTAGTCAGTGATCTAAAAGAATATGAGACATCATATTATGGTTTTTTCTCAACTTATTCCGGCTACCCTGGCGATATCTCAAATGCCGCATATTTTTGGAGTACAGCAATAAGCGGCGATGGTGATGGCAACATTGAATATGACACAGGTTTAGCAACTGATGAATTTGCAAATGCATGGGTCCATCTTGCTCTAGCTGGATTTGTTCCTGATGATTTTGAAGCTTTAGAATACCCAACAGCAGAAGATGAAGCAATCAATTTTATCATGATTTATTATTCTGATTTATATTCTAGTTTTGGTAATTCTATAACTCTAGAAACTGTTAGTTTTGGCGGTGTTATGACGCCGCTTGAAGCATATCAACTAGATTGTAAGATCGATGATTGCGCACCAACAATTGGTGAAGTTATGGTAGCAAATGGCGATGGGGTTACTGCTTCGGCTTTAACATGCATTAATGCATCAAATGAACTAAATACTAAAGATGTTCATACCGACGAATGTAGAGTCATTATGTGGTTAGATTAATGCCGAAAGATAATAAAATGCGCGCCTTAATAACATATGAGGAAGCAACTGGCTATAAAAGACAGATTGAAAAACTTGATATACCTAAATTAAACGCAGGTGACATCTTAATTAAAACCCAATATTCCTCTCTTAATTATAAAGATGCATTATCTGCATCTGGTCATAAAGGCATTACCAGAACATACCCACATATCGCCGGTATTGATGTTGCAGGCATAGTGACAGAGTCAAAATCATCTGAATGGCAAAAAGATGATGAAGTCATTTGCACAGGTTTTGATCTTGGTATGAATATCAATGGTGGTTTTGCCGAATATGTTGCAGTTCCAGGTAATTGGTGCCTAAAAAGGCCAAAAGAGCTTACGCTAAAAAAGGCAATGATATTTGGTACCGCAGGCCTTACAGCTGCACTATCTGCACTTCATATCATCAACCATGATTTGTTACCCGAAGAAAATAAAATTTTAATCACCGGGGCCGCAGGTGGCGTTGGCTTATTATCAGCTTTACTTATGCAAAAGCTTGGTTTTAAGGTAACAGCTACAACAAGAAACCCTGAGAACAGCTTTCTACGAAACTATCAATTTGCTAACATTATAGCTACAGATTCTTTAAATCTATCATCAAACAAACCACTTAATCAAAGGCAATATAATGCAGCCATTGATACTTTGGGCGGTAATATCTTAAGTAACATCCTCAAAATCATTGATTATCATGGAGCTGTTATCAGCTGCGGCAATATTTTAGGTAATGATTTTAATGCATCAGTCATACCTATGATTCTAAGAGGTATTAGCCTAATTGGTGTTACCTCTGCAAACGCTAAGATAGAGAGTAGAAAACAAGCTTGGCAATTACTTGGCCAGAATAAAGCCATAATTAATGATAGCATTTATCAAGAAATTGGCCTAAATGAACTTTCAGAATATATTGATAATATGCTTCAGGGCAATCATAGCAAAAGAACAATAATTGCATTTTAAGATGAAAGAACAAAAAACAAATTTTAAAAAACTCACATTTCTAGGTTTTACAACAATTATTACAATTGGAGTTTTTTATTTAGGAGTCTGGCAAACTTCTAGGCATTTTGAGAAAAAAGCCCTAATTGAAAATTACCAAAGTCAAATTCAAAAACCTATTAGGACTATCACTAATCTTGATGAAAATGATCCAATATCAGATCGTTTTCAAATTTTTAATGTAAGAGCAAAATTTAGCAAAGATAGTGAGATTTTTCTTGGTCCTAAACAAATTGGCAAAACAGTTGGTTATAACATTATTGGTTTATTTGAAACTGAAAATAACCAACATTTTGTTTTAAATCTTGGCTTTATTCCACTCGATGATAAAGAAACATTATCAATCAATACTGAATTTCAGGACCTAACTATTTTACAACATAAATTTCGTGGCAGAAGAAGTATTTTTATCCCTGAAAACCAACCAAATAGTAAGTTCTGGTTTTATCTAGATCATAAATCATTGGCTGCGCATTATAACAGTGAGATTGCTCCGGTATATTTCCATTTATTATCAGATGATTACGCCCCTATGATCAAACAATTTGATAAGAATGAAGCTAATTTCTTTAACGGTCATGCTAAATATGCTGTTACCTGGTTTCTTTTAGCCTTTAGCTTATTTGTCCTCGCTATAATTTATATGCGCGTGGAAGGGATCAAACCTTTTAATAAAAAATAAATTAAGCTTTTAGTTTTTTACGTTTTCTAATTTTCATATTCACAACCTCAATGAATAGGGAAAAAAGCATAGCAAAATAAATATAACCTTTTGGTACATGAAGTCCAATACCTTCGCCAACAAGCAAAACTCCAATCATCATAATAAAGCTTAATGCTAGAATTTTAAAAGCTTGATTCTTCTCAATAAAATCTGAGATATATTTAGACATAAAAATCATCACAAACATTGCAATTGTCATAGCAATTATAATAACCATTACAACTTCAGTTAAACCAACTGCGGTAATAACAGAATCAAATGAGAAAATAAAATCAATTAATATGATTTGAAGTACTGTCATCACAAAAGCGCCTTTGAAATTTTTAACCGAGAATTTTTCATCTTCACCAGCAACTTCACTATGCATCTCAAGGGTTGCTTTAGCTATAAGAAATAAACCACCACCCAGCATCATTAAATCTTTGCCAGAAAATTCCATGCCAAAAAGATTCAGCCAAGGCTTTTTAAGACCCATGATCCACACTACAGCAAATAACAAACCTATACGCATAAATAACGCAAGTAACAGACCAATGATTCTAGCGGATTGCTTTTGTTTTTCTGGAAGATGCGCGACAACTAACGCAATAAATATGACATTATCAACACCAAGTATGATTTCAAGAGCAGTTAAAGAAATAAGACTGGTGAGAATCTGGTAATCGAGAAGTAATTCCATAAAGTAATAAAAGTTTTATATTATTGACTAGTTTGATCTCAAATAATTAACAATAATAATTTGACTTTTTTTCATTAACTAATTTATTCAAAAATAAGTTGCTAATCAATCACTTCAAATCATGCGTAGAGAGAGTCAAAATTTTGCCTTAGACAAATTCATAGCTGATCATAGCTTTACCGACTTTATTAACCAAATTGGCTTTGATGCTTCAAACCTTCATGGGCGAAAACCAATTAATTTAGCCACCGAATTGAACAAAATAGGAGTTGTAGAAGATCTATTATTATTTGGCGCCAATCCAAATTTATTGGATAGCTCTGGTAATGCACCAATACATATCGCGACCGAAAATAATAACTTATATCTTCTTAAAATTTTAGCTAAAAAAGCAAATCTTGTTCAAGAAAATTTAGCTGGAGACACAGCATTATTAATTGCTTCTAGAAGTTGCAACATAGCAATTATTGAGTTCTTACTTTCACTTAATCCGCAACTTAATTTTGCAACGGATGGTAAAAATGTATTATTTGCATTAATTATGTTTGCAACTACTCCAACAGATATAGAAAGAAATGAATCAAAACATTCTGAATCAAGAGCTTTACTGCATGAATTAACAAACCTCGCATTATATACACAAATGCCAAAGCAAACGGATATTCCAGCAGTATCAGAATCAGAAAATTTTATATTATCTGATCACAAAATTTTAGAGCTTAAATCTAGTTTAAAATCGATAATAATACAAATTTTAAAAACCAATATCATAGGTAATATTGATGATTATGAATTTTTATTATCAGATTCTCAAGATATTAACTTACATGTTCTTTTTATTATAAATCATAGCCTTGAAAAACATCCTAAATTTCACTCTTTTGATGAATTTAAACAATTTAAGGTCAAACAAGAATTAATCGATTCGTTGCAACAATTACCTGACAATCATGAAATTTTTACCAATAGATACACAAGCAAAAGAGCTATTGAATATAACTCCATGAAATTTATTGATGATTATTTTGTAAAAACATCAATTATTGATATGGTTAAATTACGTTGATAAAAATTTAGATAAATCAAACATTTTAAAACCATAGATTGCTAACACATTTAATGCAATCCTAGTTGCTCCAATTTTGGTATAGGTTTTTCTAGATGATTGATCAGGATTTAAAAAAATTCTTATATCTAGAGACTTACTAGAATCTTTTTAGACCTATCATAGTT
>JAYOLW010000017.1:6583-9524 GCA_038120515.1 Rickettsiales bacterium
TTTTCTCAAAAATATTATGACCTAAACCGTTTTAAATATTCAATTAATAATGGATCAGTAACTCGGTATTGATCTTTGTCTTTTTCTAGGTGACCAGCTTCAAGTAATTTCGCTATATTAAAAGATATCGAACGCGGTGTTAAATTAACCTTACTAACAAACGCTTTGGAATTTGGTGACTCTATAAAACCATCATTTTTGGCTATCGCTGTAATTACATTTTCTTCAGCTTTTGAAAAATTATTAAGCAATGATTCAAAACGAGATTGCCGCATTTCAAGCAACCTGATCAATGAATCATGAATTATTTCCTCAGATATTTGCTGATTTTTATTTTTAAGATTAATCTCATAACAAAGCATATTAATTGCTTCAGGAACTCTCTGCATCAGATCCTGAATTAATTTTGAATTCTTTAGCTTAACTTTGTTACCATTTTGGATGAATCTTTTATTCATATAAATATGATATTCCTCATATTTAATGGGCTTTATCACCACATCATTACCAAAATTTGCTAGCGGCGCATGTGGCTTGACGAAAATATCAGCCAAAATATGCTTCTTAGATCCTAAAACAATAACTGGAATATTAATATTTTGAAAAATATTACGAAGCCTAGCTTCTGACTCTTCGACTCTCACAATATCTTGAAATTCATCTAAAACGATCAAAGAATTATAATCCTTGGAAATATTCTTAATTATAGTAAAAATATCCTCAATTGATATCTCCTCATCTTTTATAACTGTATTGATATTTAATCTTGGAATATTGCCTTCAATCGAGAAATTTATCGAAGGTCTTAATGATTTTAAATATGCCTTACTAGATTTTAGAATATTTCTAATTGGCATCGATTTTTTCATTGATAGTTCAAGGCCATTTTTTAACCTCATCGTTAGGCTTTCAATATCTTTTACACCCATCAAATCAACAAATAGGACAAAAGATTTTTTATGCTCTTTTTCAAAATCTGGCATAATAATTGATTTAACCAGAGAGGTTTTACCATAATTTCTTGGCGCAAACAAAACAACATTTTGATTGTTTTTAACATGTTCTTTAATTCTTAAAGTCTCATCTTTAAGATTACAAATATTAGCGCGATCAAGGATTCGATCATAGATAAATTTCAACATAAAAAAACGGTATTATACCAATGGTATAATACCGGCCATATAATTTGTCAAGCAAGCTACTATAGTTAAATATTTTTAACGACCAGGAGTTTGAAACTGAGTAACAGAACTATGACCGCCTTTATCATCAGTTAGAGTTGGCAATTTAGAACTATGTTGTTGCGATAATTGATAAATTTTAGTCTGAACATCAATAGATCCTTTATTTGCAGAACGTAACCTTTCATTTTCTTCTAACTCATCACCTAAAACAGTTTTCACTCCGGCATAAGATGCAATATAGTTAAGAAGATCTGCTTTCTTAAATACTGCTAGCACATTTGGATTATCTTGAACAAAACTTTGATCAGACTCCGCTTCATGACTTATAATTGCAAGATCTGCTGCTGATGTTGTTATTGCAGCGCTATTTTGTTTAGTATTTTCACGCAACAATTGAGCTCTACAACTAGTCATACCTTCACTATATTTACTACCTTCTCCAAGTGAAGCTATTGTTGCGCCATTTTGAATTAACAGATCTTTAATATCTTTGGATAATTTTCTATGATTGGCAATATGAAGACTATTAGCGATATAATCATCATCATTTGAAACTTCGAAACCATTTTTAAACAATAAATCTATAACCCAAGGAGTAACCCGTGGAGTTATAAGAGCAGTATTAATAACATGAAAAAATTCATCCTCTAATATCCTAAGATCTTCAGAATATTGGAGTAAAAAGTTTTCAAATCGGACTAAATCATTGTAAGAAACCGCGTTAGATAACTCTTTTTCAAATATTGGAATTAAAGAAGAGTTTATTTTGTTTTTTTTACATGGAGTAGTATGAATAACTTCGTCAGAGCTTGAATACTCACCTGAAGTATATCCCCCTATCTCATCATCAGGAAACAAGTTCTTTTTTACACTATTTTTACCTCCTTTATTTACCTTAGAATCTCTCATCCTTTTTTGTAAATAAAGTTGACACAAACATACAGAAGTAGTTCGTAATAGCAATATAGTTTTTTATTTGCTACATATCTTTCGTTCAGAGCTATATTTTATTACATTTGTTATTTTGCCAATCGTCCAAACCTGTTATAACAATAGTTTGACATAAGTTTCATCAAATCTATATAATCAAAAATCATCAAATATTAGCGCAATTGTCCTATTTAGAAAATATAGAAATAATTTATTCAAAGCGAAGAACAGTTGCATTGCAAATAAATGCGATGGGTAAGATATTTATAAGAGCACCTTATAGAACTCCAAAATCCTTTATAGAAAACTTTGTAAGCAAAAAAGCCAATTGGCTTGAACGCAAACAACAAGAAATTGCTAACAGAAATGAAAAATATCCAAAAGCAAATTTCGAAGATGGATCAGAATTTTATTATTTGGGTGGTAAATACAAGCTTTGCTTTAGCAATGAACAAAAAGCAAACATCTTATTTTACGACAAAATTATCATCAGCAAAGATTGGCATAATTTTCCAAAATTGGCGCTAATAAAATGGTATAAACACCAAGCGAAAACATACTTTGAACAAAGAGTTTTATATCAATCAAATAGGCTCAAAATAAATTATAAGAAATTACGCATTAGCAATGCAATATCTTCATGGGGTACATGTAGCCGCGATAATATTATAAGCCTCTCCTGGAGACTTATAATGGCTGATGAGAAAATCATTGATTACGTAATTATTCATGAACTTTGTCACGTAAAACACAAAAACCACTCAAAAGAATTTTGGAATTTAGTTCAATACTCAATGCCTGACTATAAAATTTACCAACAAAAACTT
>JAYOLW010000017.1:9534-16886 GCA_038120515.1 Rickettsiales bacterium
CTCTTTTCATATTGACAAATAATATTTCTATTGCTTGACAGCCGCAGTTTTTTTTGGATAACTAAGTAAAAAATTTGATATTTTTATGCGCTCACCTAAAAGCAGCAACTCTTCAAATATTGCAGATAAATTAGCTAATGGCGCATACACAAAAACTTTATCAAAACAAGAAGTAAGAGCCTGGCAGTTATCACAATTAAAACAAATTCTCAAAGAAACAAATAACCCTAAAGCCGACATCGAAAGAGCACTTTGTGGAGGTCATATCCTTCCAGAATTCCACTCAATATTGCTAACAATTTTAAGACCAATATCTTCAGCCACGTCAGCATTAATTCTTCGCAAGGCAAATATTTATTATAAACTTGAAAACAAATTAATTGCTATTATTGCAAAATCAGATGATCAAGAATCTATTAGTTTAGCACTTCAGAACAGCAATCTTTCCAAGGATTCAATAACTCAGCTTATAGCAATTTGTAAAGATTCTAAAATTGCTTTAGAACTTTTAAAAACAATAAAATTTGAGGAGATTAAACAAATAGAATTAATTAAGAAATTATCTGATGAAGATGCTATTAACTTACATAGAAGCAATATTTTCTACCCAGAAACAAAATTATTATCTTCTAATGCAGAAACTTTCCTAAAAGATATTATCGACAACAGAGGTGATATTAACAAAAATGAGAATGCTGAAATAGTATTCTTAGATGATAAGTAATATTAAGATACTTTAACTTTATTGGTTTTAAGCAAGTTGAATTTCAAGAATAACAATATCGTTAAAACCATCATTTGACCCAATATTGAAGGCAATACAAAGCCAATATCGCCAAAACAACTCATTAGGAAACCAGTCAAAACACAACCGAAGACCCCTCCGAGATTTGTAACAAAGGACAAAGCATTATTTGCACCTACCCTATCATTATCAGCAAAGAAATAATTAACCTCAGCTTCACAACCAATATAATAAAAAGAAGTTAAGAAACCGGACAAAAAACATAAAAAAGCAATTATATAAAAAGGCTTGGTTAGCAAAAACAAACCCATTAAAATACAAATCAGAGAACAAGACACTATAAGACATATATTTTTATAATCATATCGATCTAGAATTCTCGCTGACAACAAATGAAGAACTGCGCTTAAACTATATAATCCAGCAAGAATTGCCCCATGCTCATAAGAATAGCCTATATTAATTGCATAAATGACAATGAAGCTTAAAATCGAGATAGTAATAATTTCCTGGGCAAATTTAGAAAAATATAAGAATGGCCTAACTTTAAAATATTTAGTGACATCATGAGCTAACTTATCATGAATTTTAGGCATTGGCGTTTTAATAAGACTAATGGCAATCAAAGCAATAAGAGAAAAAACAAATGCCAAATCCAGATTATAAGGATTTAAACTCCCCATAAAACTTACAATATAACTACCTGAAGCAAAGCCAAATGATAAGACGATCGTATTAATACTAATCATTAAATTTCTGCCTTTATTTGGAATAATAGTATTATACCAGCTTTGTTTAATCATACTAAAACCATACCAATAAATTCCAACAAGCAAAATATATCCAAGCCAAATCGTGAAATTGACAAAATCACCTATCAACATCATTATCACAAAATATACCGATGTTCCTAGCAATAGAAATTTTTTAGCACCAATTTTTTGCAATAATTTCACAATAGCAACAGCAAAAACAATCCCAGCAAGCAATTCAGTAATTACAGACAAGCCAATATAGGTTTCAGAAAAATTATTTTCTTTAAGAATAACCGGAAAAACAACCAGATTCATACCCATAGCAGTAAAAAAACAATATATAGCTATCAGGATTTTCAGGAGATCATATTTTTGAACTTTGGACATAAAAACTACCCAATTATTTATCATATTAGAACATTTTTTTTAGATTAGAGCAAACGCATTCTCTATTTTTTAAAATAGCTTTAATGAATCCTAGAATCTAGGAATGAAGTTTCAAAAAAATAAACTATTGTAAAACAAGCTTAAACAAAAGTTAAGCCGCTTCCTTTTCAATATATAAAGTTTGAGTTGGGAAAGCAAAATCTGCTTTATGCTTTGAGATAATATCAGAAATACCAATTAAAATTTTTTGTTTATCTTTATGAAATTGCTGAAAATCAACCGTTGAAGAAAAACAGTAAACTCTGATATTAACTGAAAAATCACCATATTGATAAAGGCTGACAATAACTGATTGGGATTTATCAACTAGATCAGAATCATTTAGGAACTCTTTAATTTCATCTGCAATAATTGTAACCTTGTCAATATCACAATATCTAACACCAATTAATTCATCAATTTTTCGATGAGTCATTCTGCTAGTATTAACGACAATTATAGAACTAAAAAGTGAGTTTGGGATATATACAGGTCTCTGATCAAAATTTCTAACTATTGTTAGACGCCAACCTATAGATTCAACCTTACCCAAAATATTTTTATCAGGAGAGTCTATAGTATCACCAACTTTAAAAGGCTTATCCATATATATCATTATTGCACCAAAGAAGTTTGATAATAAATCTTTTGAAGCAAATCCAATAGCCAAACCACCAACACCTCCAAATGCAAGTAACCCAGAAATATTAATGCCAAAAGATTGCATCAAAATAAGTGCAGAGGTTATATATACACTTGCTCTAAGCAAACGCGTGATAATATTAATACTATTTGCATCTAAACGAGAATCATGGGTTGCTTCTTCATAGCTTTTTATAAGCTTAAGTACAAAACTCATCACGACAAAAACAATTAAAACAATTTTAATTTCTGAAATCGCAGACAGAATTTTGATATTTAACTTCTCTCCTAAAAGCTTTAGAATAAAACTAACACCTATTATATAGATCATTAGCCTAAGCGGCTGCTTGATAGAGTCTAAAACAACATTATCCCAGAATATGTCGTTTTTTTGAGCTTTAGCATAGAGTTTTTCAACAAATCTTACGGCAAAATAAGCAGAAATTAAAGTAATAAATATTGTCAGAAAAACTTGAATGACAATTGAATTATTTACAAAATGCAAGTTAAAATCCGTTAGCAGATTTGTCATTAAAGCCTCAGTTAAAAATTTATGAATCGTTAGCGGCAGTTCTAAGAGATAAAATTTTATCAGGGTTACCAACAGCACCATTCATATAAGGATCACCTTTTTGAATCAAATCAATATATTCCATACCTGAAATAACTTTGCCCCAAACAGTATATTGAC
The DNA here is from genome assembly GCA_038120515.1 of Rickettsiales bacterium. Classification (GTDB taxonomy): domain Bacteria; phylum Pseudomonadota; class Alphaproteobacteria; order Rickettsiales; family JABIRX01; genus JADHOX01. The sequence goes on from JAYOLW010000017.1 coordinate 12,794, forward strand.
CATCTAAATGCGGAGAATCATCAAGCATAATAAAAAACTGGCTATCTGCAGAATTTACATTTTGAGCCCTCGCCATAGAAACTATACCTCTAACATGTTTAACATCAGAAAATTCAGCATTAAGTTTTTTACCACTACCGCCAGTACCATCACCTCTCGGGTCACCAGTTTGCGCCATAAAACCATCAATCACTCTATGGAAATTAATATTGTCATAAAAACCATCATTTGCTAACTCTTTTATTCGCGCCACATGATTTGGTGCCACATCTTCAAACATTTGAATTTTCACTTCACCATATTTTAGTTTCATAATTAAGATATTATCATCAGAAACATTTTGTGCATTTACAGTCATAATCACCCCGAAAAAGATTAATAAAAATTTTGAAATTACTTTAAACATCTTGCAATATTTTTGGTATATTAAATGAAATTCTTTCCTGCTTACCATGAATTGTTTTTAGCTCAACCATAAATTTCTGATTTAAATAATTAATTAATTCATCCATGAGAAATTCTGGAGCCGAAGCACCTGCAGTAGCACCTATTTTTTTTACACCAGTAAAATCTACATTATCTAAATCTGAAATATTTTCAATCAGGTATGATGGTATGTCATTTTTTGAGCCAATATCTTTTAATCGATTTGAATTTGAACTATTACTTGCACCAATTACAAGCAACAAATCCACTTCCTTAATTAACTTCTTTACTGCATCTTGGCGATTCTGTGTAGCATAACAAATATCTTGTGATGATGGCCCTTGAATATTTGGAAATTTCTTACCTAAAGCTTTAATAATATCTGAGGTTTCGTCAATTGACAATGTGGTTTGCGTTACAAAAAACAAATTTTCTGGATTTTTAACTTTAAGCTTTTCAACATCTTCGACTGACTCAACTAAATATACTTCTTTGGTCGATCTACCACTTGTGCCCTCAACTTCAGGATGACCTTTGTGACCAATTAGGATAATTTCAGTTTGCTGTTTATCGTATTTTTCAACTTGCCTATGCACCTTTTTTACCAAAGGACAAGTTGCATCAATAACATCTAAATTTTTACTCTTTGCATCCTGTTCAACTTGATCAGAAACGCCATGAGCACTAAATATTGTATTTGCACCTTTAGGAATTTCAGAAATATCTGATACAAAAATTGCACCTTTTTGTTTAAGAGCCTCAACAACATGTTTGTTATGAACAATTTCATGCCTAACATAAACAGGACTGCCATATTTCTTAAGAGCTCTTTCAACTATCTCAATTGCTCTATCCACACCTGCACAAAAACCTCTAGGATTTGCAAGATATAACTCAATTTTTCGCATTGGCTAAATTTAGTTTTTATTATTTTTTATCAATATTAACCTGCCTTGCTCTCGCAACAGCTAAATTGCCTGCTGGTACATTTTTAGTAATAACTGAACCAGCGCCTATTTTAGCATTTTTTTCAATAGTAACTGGAGCAATCAAAGCTGAATTAGAACCAACAAAAACATTATCTTCTATATTAGTTTTATGTTTATTCTTACCATCGTAATTACATGTAATCGTTCCAGCCCCTATATTCACATTTTGCCCAACTTCACTATCACCAATATAACTAAGATGTGCAGCTTTTGAATTATTGCCAAATTTCGATTTTTTGACTTCAACAAAATTACCAATTCGACAATCTCTAGCAATTTCAACACCACCTCTTAAATGTGCAAATGGCCCTATTTGGGAATTTTCACCAATCACTGAATTTTCTATATAAGAAAAAGCTTTAATATGAGCTCCTCTTTTGATTTTTGTATTTTTACCAATATAACAATTTGGCTCAATAACTACATCCTGAGCAATTTCACAATCAGCACTAAAATAACTACTTTCTCCTTTTTGAATTTTAACAGAATTTAATAATAATTCAGAAATTTTATTTATTTGAAAAACTTCTTCAGCATATGCTAGTTCTAACGGATCGTTAATACCCAAAACTTCATTATAATCACACACTACATAACCAACTTTCTGATTTTGATTATTTAAGATTCCAATTATATCAGTTAGATAATATTCACCTTTTTTGTTATTGTTATTGATTTGACTAATTGACGCTTTCAATGCTTTGGTTTTAAAGGCCATAATTCCTGAGTTACACAAATTATAATCATCATTTTTATCACCAAGCTCTAGTGCTTCAATAATTTGAAGCAATTTGTCATTTTTGGTTATTAATTTACCATATTTATTCTCTTCCTCATACTCAAACCCAACTACAGCAGCTGCAAAGCCTGATTTTATCTTAATGACGAGATCATCAATCAATTCTGCAGAAATAAAAGGAGTGTCACCATAAAGGATCACCGTTATTTCTTGATTTACCTTACCAGAATCAACCGCAGCCTTAACCGCATCTGCAGTTCCTAATTGTCTAACCTGTTTATGAAAATATATGTTAGAATTAAAACGAGAAAGATATTCAGATATTTCGTTATTTGAATTTGGCACTACACAATGAACATTACCATCATATACAGAAATTGTATTCAAAAGATGTTCAATTAATGTTCTTCCAGCAACCTCATGCAAAACTTTTGGAAGATTGCTTTTCATTCGGCTACCCTTTCCTGCAGCTAAAATAACAAATGTTATCGATAAATCACTTTTACTCATCAAGACAAAGAATTCGTTAAAAGATAAAATCTAAAACAAAATAACATTTTATGCAATAGATACAAAACTATTCTGACAAAATCAGCGAAATCATTGACCTTGTTAGCAAAACAAAATCTTAAGTTAAAAAATTCAAAATTTATTCTTGTGTTTTTAATAATTTCATCAAAAAATCGATAATTAATTCAACTATTATTCTAATGCAAATAGCACTTATAATTCTTTCAGTATTAACTTCAGGCGCAGCAATAGTTTTTGGTCTAGCACTAAGAAAATACCAAAACAAAGTTTTCGAAGATACTGTTAATCACAAAAAAGAAATAGAAGAAAAACAAGAAATTATTAACAACAAAGAAAGAGATATAGAATCTGCTAAAGTTGAACTTGATCATTTAAAAACTGAAATACAAGATGCTACAGAAAATCACGATATCGAACTTAAGTCATCATATCAAAAAGGACTGAAGGAAGGAGAAATAAAATCTCTAGAACTAAAAGAACAGCTAGAGGCTAAGATGTCAGAAATTCAAAATTTACATAACAAGATAAAAACTCTGGCAAAGGATGCTAATCAAAAAAAAGCTTTAGAACAAATTCAATCAAAAATATCAAGCCTAGTTGCAGAACTGCACGACACTACAAACCATTGCCTTCGTCATAATTTCAAAAAACAACAATTAATTGCTCATAACAAAACTATTACCTTAGCTCCAAAGACTATAACTTCTGAATATCAGTTATCTTTTGATGAAATTTTAGCAAATAGTGAACTTGTTGAAAATGAAGATTATTTGATTGATAAATTAACTACAGATTCAGGTGAAGAGAAATGTCATTACACTGTTTTTATAATTTCAAATGAAACAGTAATTTTAGTTGATAACAAACTTGCTTTATTTTTTGAAGAAAACAGCTCAGCTTTTAAAGCAAATGATGATGATGCACACAAACAAATTAATGAAATAATCGAAGAAAGAATAAATTTTTTAAGTAATGCCGAACTTCAAGAAAGTATAAAAGAAATTGTCTCTAATCTAGATACTGTATTAGAAGTAAAATCATTTATGGCATCAATTTATATACCTAGTGAAATAATATTTAATGAATTATTAAAACCAAATTTTGATTTTTTTAATAAAATAAATAATGCAGGAATTAATCCTATAATGCCTGCTGGAATTGTATCAATTTTAAAATCAGCAGAATCATCTTTTATGTTAGAAGATGCATTGGTTAATTATAAAATTGTTGACGATATTGCAAATGACATTGACAAAGTTTTGACAGATATTTCTGACAATCCACTAGATTCTGAAAATGTTGATAATCAAGCAAGTGATCCTTCCGCTTCATTTGAAAAGAACATCCCAAACATAGCAACCGCTGAAGCTAATGAAACAGAACCTACAGAAGCTGATACTAACAACCA
>JAYOLW010000017.1:16986-21605 GCA_038120515.1 Rickettsiales bacterium
GCCAATAGCTCTGATTTTGATCTTGATTTTGACACTGACTCAACTGCAGCAACCACTGAAGCTAATGAAATAGACAATTCTGATGCAAGTAATGCAGAATCTGATTTTGACTTTGATGATTTTACATCAAATACCAATGAAACAACTGATGAAAATTCGGATTCTATAGAGTTTCAAAACAATGATTTTGTATCTGAAAATAACACTAATAAAAAATTCTCACCAGAAATCGAGCATGATAATTATAATTCTGAAGCAATGAGCGATCAAAATGTCGATTTTGAATTAGATGAAAATGTAGAAAATTTAAAATCCCACCCAAATAATGGTGATGGGAGTATTGATCAACTTGATATTGGCGGATTTTTAAATGACACTGGTAGCAATAATCAATCAGAAAGCTCTGATAATAATTCAGAAAACAACAACCAAGATGATTCTGATAATTTAGATCAATTTTTAAAAAGTTAAATTTTAATGTTAACATTAATTAAATCCTTAGATTTTAAAAAATTTGGTCCTGGTCTTCTACTTGCGGCAACCGCAATTGGTGTCTCTCATATTGTTCAATCTGTTCAAGCTGGTGGAACATATGGCCCAATATTGATTCTAGCTATAATTTTTAGCCATTTAGTCAAATACCCTTTTTTTCTTACATCAGCAAAATATACAGCAAATAAACATAAAAGCCTACTTACTGGTTATTTTGAACTACACCCAATTTTCTTAATGCTATTTTTAGTCTTAACATTTATCTCAATGTTTAGCCTTCAAGCAGTCGTAACACTAATAACGGCAGCAGTTGTTCAAAATATATTTCATTTTAATATAACAATTGGCCAACTATCTTCAATTGTCTTGATCATCTGTGCAATCATTTTATTTATAGGACGCTATGATTTTTTAGACAAATTAATCAAACCAATAATTTTAGTATTATTTTTAGCAACGGTTGTTGCTTTAATATATTCATTAACTGGTCAAAATGACCCAAATTCTTTTGTTAAAAAGCCTGCATTTTCCTTATTTTCTAAGACTGATTTTTTATTTTTAATTGCTTTCATAGGCTGGATGCCATGTCCACTTGACTGCGTAGTTTGGAATTCACTATGGAATAAACGCAAACAAGAAACCTCTAATAATTATTATGATTTCAAAACAATTAAACTAGATTTTAAAATTGGATATTTCACAGCATGTATTTTAGCCATTTTATTTTTACTACTTGGTTATTTTATTTTTTATAAAAACAACACTACTATTGAAAGCAGTGCGGTCCCATTCATTAGAAAATTTCTTGGAATTTATACAAGTCAATTTGGACAAATGGCTTTTTATATTATTGCAATTGCTGCATTACTAACAATGTTTAGCACAACAATAACATGCCTAGATGCCTATCCAAGAGTGATTAGTAAATCAATAAATATTTTCTCACGGTCATATCTAGGCAAAGAAATCAATGAACATAATTTTTATAATTACTTTTTAATTTTCACAACCATTGGAACTATCTTAGTCTTGTTATTTTTGCTAACTAATATGCGTGAAATCATAATGGTGGCAACTCTTATTTCTTTTGTTTCAACAGCAATTTTGGTAATTATTCATCATAAGATCAATCTAAAACTATCTGATGAATTTCCAAATGTTAGGATGTCTGGATTTGAGAAAAGTTATTCAATATTATGCATATTATTGATCTTAACTCTTTGCATCATTATGATCGCAAATCTTTTCTAATCACTTTTACTTTTGAAATATAATTGCTTAATTTCAGCCATTGATAATTGATGTGGCCTCTTATTTAAAATCAAAGCATCAATATCATTTAAATTGATATTTATTGCCTTTAAAGCATTGGTTACAACTTTTCTTTTTTGTGCAAACAAAGCCTTTGTGAAATCTTGAAACTCTTGAAGATTTATTTTGGAAAAATCATCAATACCTTCTTCAAATTTAATAACCATTGACATAACCTTGGGCGCTGGCAGAAATGCTGAAGGTTTTACAAGAAACAACTTTTTGGCAGAACCAACTAAATTTGTTAAAACAGCTAATCTTGCAAAATTTTTATCACCAGATTTTGCAATAATTCTATCTGCTACCTCTTTTTGAAACATCAAAACCATTGCTTTTACATTTCGATATTTACTAATGAGATCGGCATATATTTGCGTTGAAATATTATAAGGTAAATTTGAAACAATTGAGATTTCTTTACCAAAAATTGTATAATCAACATCTAAGCAATCTTTATTAATTATTTCTATATCAATTCCATAAAATTTCGAAAGCTCCTTATATATTGGACTAAAACGCTCATCCATTTCAACTAAAATTAATTTTCTAGGTTGTTGTTTTAGAATTGAACGGGTTAAGCAAGCAGGACCAGGACCAATTTCAATAACAATTTTATTATTTAGATCAATTTTAGAGACAATTTTGTCAGTTAAACTTTCATTAATTATAAAGTTTTGTCCCAATGATTTGTTATTATTAAGGCCTAATTCTTTGATGAATTGATATGTAGATTTTAAACTATCCATATTAAGAGGCTAATTGATCATACCTTTCAATAAAAGCCTGATTTTTAAGATTTTCAAACACTGTATTTACTTTTCTCTCAAACTTATTCATCAGTAGTTTTTGTTTAATATCATCACGATTTTTTATCACCTTATCTGTAATAGAAATAAGACTTAAAATAATGTAACTATTTTGGCTTTCAAATGGTTGCGAGATTTCACCAGATCTTAGAGCATTGATTTGTTCTAATAATAATGTATCAATATCATTTGCATAATTACTCATAACCCTGTTTTGATCTACATCAGAACTATAAAATTGCTGTTTGAGATTTGTAAAACTGATATTACCTTTGACTAATTCTTGATAATAATCATTAGCTAACATTTTAGCATTATTTTGATCTTCGTTAAAGTCAATTTTAATAATATCATATTCATAGAGTCGATTATGTTTAGATGATTGAATATATTCATCAATTTCATATTCACTAACACTTAACCCTTGATAGAGAGTACCATATAAATATCTTTGCCACTTTAATTGATGTTGAATAGTATCTCTAAAAAGGTCAATATCGACGACTTTATCAATATTAGTCAGAAATTCATCAAGAGTTAGATTGTTTTTAAATGCAAGATCAGCTATTACATTATCTATATCGGCCTTATCAACAGTAATATTTAACTGATCTGCTGCATCATTTTTTATAGCCTCATCAATTAAAATTTCTCTAACTTGAAAAAATAACTGCGGTATGTTTTGTTGGGTTACCTCAATCCCAGACTGATATGACAGAAACCTTAATCTTTGCATGATATCATAATTTGTGATAATTTCTTGTCCTACAGTTGCAGAAACAAATATCGTAAACCCTTCTGATCTTGCTAAATTCAATGGAAACATTATTAATAAAATTATAAGCGTAAGTTTTTGCATTAGTTAAAGTTCAAAAAAAATTACTAGTAACATTATTACAATTGTGAGATATAAAAAATTTTAGAATAGTTTAATGATTAAAATTACAAAATATAGTAAATTGTCAGATATTCTTGAGTTTGTACCATTATTTAAAGAGAGATATACAAATTTAAGTGCTGAAGAAATCAAATATTATTTATCAATCACGGTAAAAACTTGTAAATTTAGATTATTAATTGCTCAAAATGAAAATGAGGAGATTTTGGGTATGGCGGCTTTTCATATTGGAGCCCTTTTATATTGCGGCAAATTTATTCAAGTATCTAGCTTATTTGTAAGAAGCAATACTCGTAATAAAGGTATAGCACAGTTACTTATGGGAAATATTGAAAATGAAGGTAAAATAAATAATTGCGATAATATTGTATTAGACTCTTTCACAAACAATACCGACTCTCATGAATTTTACCAAAAACTAGGCTTTGAAAAAAAAACCTTCCATTTTATGAAGAAAATTTAATTTTCAAAAACTGCTACCATTTCAAGATGAATATTAGCATAGAACTGGTCTAGAGGTAGTAAAGTGCTAATTTTAAAACCATTTTGAAGCATAATCTTACTATCACGTTTAAAAGTAATGGGGTTACAGGAAACCATAATTACTTTGTGAATTCTGGATTTTGAAATTTGAATAATTTGATTTTTAGCCCCATCCCTTGGAGGATTTATTATAGCAACATCATATTTTGCAACCTCTTTAGACTGAAGTGGTTTTTTAAATAAATCACGATAAAAATATTCAACATTCTTAAGTTGATTTTCCGATATCACCTCTTTTGCAGCCATTACCATATTTTTAATTCCTTCATAGGCAGTGATATTTGTCACTTTGTCATATATACTAAAACTATATGTACCAACACCAGCAAATAATTCCAAAACATTATCACCATGATTTATATTATTTGCGATAACTTCAATAATTTTTTCCTCAATTTTTCTACTAGCTTGTATGAAATAATTCACCGGTGGATAGATTTTTAAATTTGCAAATTCTATAAAAGCTGCATGATTATCAAATATTATTTCTTCATGATTTATAAATTGAGCAAATCTTGCAACATTATTTTATTCACTTTTTGGAAATTATGGCTTATTTTATCTTGGAC
>JAYOLW010000017.1:21615-33233 GCA_038120515.1 Rickettsiales bacterium
ACATTATTGTCTTCACAAAAGTTTCTGATATTTTCTTTGTCATGTTTAGTAAGATATTCCAAGCAGCTAAGCATAATATCAAAACTATGACCAAGATCATAAATTATAATTTCCTTTAGGATGCGTTTAATTTTGATTGAGTTAAGCAAAACTCTTAATTTTGGCATTAATTTATTAATACGATCAGTCGCTATTAAACATTTTTTAACATCAACAACTTTATGCGATAATTCAGTATAAAAACCAATTTTAAGATCAGAATCAAAATTAATTTTGAGGTTTAACTTACGCCTTTCATTATATCCAGTTTCAAATATTCTGCCTGATTTTAAACTACCCTTTGTAAGATCAACTGCTATTTCATCAGCAATATTTTGTTTAAAATCAAGATAGGAATTGTGATTAAAATGCTGCATATTACAACCACCACATTTATCATAATATAAACATGGTGGATTTATCCTCATAGGACTCGCCTTGGTTATCTCGAGCAGTTTTGCTTTAGCATAGCCCTCTCTTTTATCATAAATTTTGGCTATTACTTCATCACCTACAACTGTTTTAGCGACATAAATATTTATATTTTTATAACTAGCTATTCCCTCAGCTTTTGAATTAATATTAGTAATAATAAGCTTGATTTCTTGACCTAACAACATGAATGACCTAATAATTTTGTTATATTAATAGCATTACGCTTTCATAATGTCAGAATTATTTTTATTATTCTTTTCCTGCCTTATCTCAGCCACAATTATTCCGACAGGTTCAGAAGTAATATTAGTGGGTCTTATAAAATTATCTGATCACAACACGGCTAAATTACTAATGATAGCAACAGCTGGAAATGTATTAGGAGCTGTAATTAATTGGTTTTTGGGCACAAAAATCTTATATTTCCAAAATAAAAAATATTTCCCTCTTAAACCTAAACAATTAGCTAAAGCAACCGCATATTTTGAAAAATATGGGAAATGGGCATTATTATTTGCCTGGGTTCCAATTATAGGTGACCCAATAACTGTAATATCAGGAGTATTGAAAACAAAATTTTTGACATTTTTAGCCTTTGTTACAATAGGCAAATTTTTTAGATATTTTCTAGTAGTTATCTTTTTTATTTAGCAAAAATAATTATGTTTTATTGTACCACCACACTATGCTAATATAATTTATAGATTTGTCCCATGTTTGGCTTAGGTCTTCGTTATCCTCATCATCAATATGTATTAGATAAAAAACCCAATATTGATTTTTTTGAAATTCATTCAGAAAATTTTATAGCTGATGGTGGTGGATCTCATTATTTTCTTGAGCAAATTTCGGTGCATTATCCCATCTCATTTCATTGTGTTGGTTTATCTCTTGGCTCAAGTTCAGGAATTTCAAGAAAACATGCCCAAAATATCAAACAATTAATTAATAAATTTAAGCCAATTTTAATATCTGATCATATATCTTGGACAAATTATCTAAATCATAGCTCCAATGATTTATTACCGCTGCCATATACTCAAGAATCTTTGAATATTTTCTGTGACAATGTCAAATATGTTCAAGATTTATTCGGACGCAATATTTTACTTGAAAACCCGTCATCATATCTAGAGTTTAAACATTCAACATTTAAAGAAGTTGATTTTATTAATCAGATACTAACAAAAACTGATGCTGAATTATTACTCGATTTAAATAATGTTTTTGTGACTTGCGAGAATTTTGGTTTAAGTTCAAAGCAATATTTAGACAATATTGATATATCCAGAGTTAAAGAAATTCATGTAGCAGGACATTCGGTATATGAAAAAGATAATATGCAACTGCGCATTGATTCTCATAATGATTTTGTCGCAGATGATGTAATTGATTTATTCAAATATTTAAAAGCAAAACTAGCAAAACCAGTTCCAACATTACTTGAATGGGATAGCGAAATTCCTGAATTTGCAGTTTTAGCATCAGAACTTAATAGGATCAGGTCGGCAATATGAGTAATTTAAAGGAAACTCAACAACAATTTCTTAATTATATTTTTAATGAAGATGATACAAGAATATTACCGAAAATAAAAGCAGGCAAAACATCAAAGGCGATTTTATTTTCGATTTATAGAAATAATACAATCGAAAACTTAACTCAAGCACTTCGAATAAAATTCCCAAGAGTACTAACCCATCTAAAAGATAATCAATTTAAGATAATAGCAAAAGATTTTATCAAAACCACACCTTCAAAAACCAATAACTTAGACAATTATGGCAAAAGTTTTGCTAAATATTTAAAATCAAAAAACGAAATTTTTCTTGCTGATATTGCTCGAGTTGAATGGTTGCTACATCAATCATATTTAGCTAAAAATGATTTAATCTTAGATATTACAAAATTTAATAAAATTATAGATACAAAAGCTGAGAATATTTGCTTTAGGTTAAAGCCACATTGTTTTTTAATGCAAAGTTTTTTTAATCTTCATTCAAAATATAAATTATCAAAACCAAGTAAAGTTTGTGTTTTTTATTTAATTACAAGACAAAATTTGCAACCAAACTTTATCAAAATACCGAAAACAGAATTTAACTTTTTATCAGCTATAAGCAAAGGCAATTCTTTAATTGAAATGCATAATAAAAAGATCAGTCATATCGATAAATATTTAGCAAAGCACGTAAACAAAACAATAGTTCTAAATCTTAAAAATCTAGCAGATAAAGTTTGACAAATTCTTATTTAATGACAAAAAAGTTTTAATAAATTTCCGTGCTAATTATGTCTAAAAAATCAAAAGTTTTAAAATCACTATCAGTCATTACCACAGCTGCAGCTCTTTCAGTAACTACATCGCAAGTTGCCCATGCCGATAAAAATGAAACAGAAAAATGCTATGGCATTGTTAAAGCTGGACAAAATGACTGCGCAAGTAGTGATGGTGCACATTTATGTCATGGTGGCGCTAAAGCTGACTCGCTTGGGACTGAGTGGATTTTACTACCAAAAGGCCTTTGTGAAAGAATCACCAATGGCAGCACTACCCCAAAAAAATAATTATTTCACTTAATCATAATCTCAGCATTTAGGTTTTGCCCTTAATACAAATTTATGATTTTTTTTGATAAGTATAAAAACAACAAAGACGGTATTATAAGGAACAAGTATACCAGATAAACCATTGATGGAATCGTTAAATATTACTAAGTCTATAAATGATAAGATGTTAGACTCAATTAAACTTACTTACTGATAACATAATGCATTTTTTGTGGATCTAGTGCACAGTTTAAATCCATTATATAATGATAGTTAGGGCTTTGTTAACAGCATTGAGCCAATATATTTGGCTGGATCTGGAAGTTCTACTAAATCAGATTTAAAAATGTTAGATAAAATAAAAACTAGAAAACACAGTTTTTTAGAAACTTTTCAAGAGCAAGATTTAAAAGAGTTAGAAGATATTAAACAAGATTTGGCAAAATCAATTAATCTAAAGTCTGATACTTTAGGAAAATCAGAATCATTTAAAATGAAGTTAGTCCAGACAAAAAAAGGCAATAGCTTTGAAAGATAAAAATTATTTATTGCTTCTGGTTACAATTTGCTTAAATAAGTAACAAATTTTCCTATAAAAATATGCAAATTATATCTTGGAATGTAAATTCAGTTAATTCACGAATTGAACATTTAACTAAACTTCTAAAAGAAATTTCTCCAGATGTAGTTTTACTTCAGGAGTTAAAATGTCTGCAAGAAAAATTTCCCTTTTCAGCAATAGAAGACTTTGGCTATAATATTGAAGCTGTTTTTCAGAAATCATATAATGGTGTTGCGATTTTAAGCAAATATCCAATTGATGATGTAAATTTTAAAATTCCTGATTTTGAAGATGAACAAGCAAGATATATCGACTGTTTAATTTGTTCAGAAAAACCTTTTAGAGTATCATCTGTTTATGTACCTAATGGCCAAGAAGTTGGCTCTGACAAATATCATTATAAATTAAATTTTTATCAGAAACTAACGGAGCTCTACAAATCATATTTAGATATTGGCGAAGACCTAGTGATTGGCGGCGATTTTAATGTCGCAAATCTTGATATTGATGTTTATGATACCAAAAGCCTAGATGGTAAAATTTGTTTTGAAATTAATGAACGTAAGAAGCTTAGAGAGTTCATCAATCTTGGTTTATTTGATTCATATCGCCTACTCAACCCTGAAACAAAGCAATTTACCTGGTGGGATTATAGAGGCAATGGCTTTACTTATGATAAAGGCCTAAGAATTGATTATATTTTTACTTCAAGTAAAGTGGCAGATCAAATTAAAGATGCAAAAGTGCTTACTGACTTTAGGGCACTTACTAAACCTTCTGATCATGCTCCGGTGCTATTAGAATTAAATCAAAAATAATCTTGAAAAACTACTCGTTCTAGTAAGATCTATATTGAATTTACAAATGACACTCCTATGCTTAAGGCATATTTTTACTTAACTTTTTTAGATTGATAAATGGCTGAACATATCAAAATCTTTGATACTACGCTTCGTGATGGTGAGCAAGCACCTGGTGCTACAATGACATTAAACGAAAAAATTGCTATTGCCGAGCTACTCGATCTTATGAAAGTTGATATCATAGAAGCTGGCTTTGCAATTGCCTCAGAAGGAGATTTTAAAGCAGTAAAAACCATTGCTGAACATGCCAAAAGTGCGACTATTTGTTCACTTGCAAGAGCCAAAGCAATTGACATAGAAAAAGCTGCGGAAGCAGTAAAACCTGCACCAAATGGTAGGATTCATACTTTTATCTCAACCTCACCAATTCACATGCAGGCGCAAATTAAAATGGACGAAGCTAAAGTTATCGAAACGGTGAAAGCCTCAGTTACACTTGCACGTAACTTATGTGGTGATGTTGAATTCTCAGCTATGGACGCCACCAGAAGTGACAAAGATTTTTTATGCAAAACATTGGAAACAGCAATTGCTTGTGGCGCTTCTACCATCAATATACCAGATACAGTTGGCTATACAATTCCAAATGAATTTGCTGATTTAATTCGTTATATCAAAAATAATGTTGCAAATATCGACAAGGCTATAATTTCTGTACATTGTCATAATGATTTAGGTCTTGGTGTTGCTAATAGCTTAGCTGCAATTGAAGCAGGAGCCAGACAAATTGAATGTACAATTAACGGCATTGGTGAAAGAGCTGGTAATGCAGCAATGGAAGAAATCGTCATGACACTAAAAACCAGAAAAGATGCTTTAAATTACATGACTAATATCGAGCAAAAATATTTCGCAAGAGCCTCACGCTTAGTGGCTAATGCAACTGGTTTTAACGTGCAAAACAACAAAGCAATTGTTGGTGCAAATGCTTTTGCACATGAATCAGGTATTCATCAAGATGGAATGCTTAAAGACCGTAATACCTATGAAATAATTCACCCAGCAGATGTTGGCTTTACTGAAACTTTACTGGTGATGGGTAAACATTCAGGCCGCCATGCTTTTAAAAACAAATTAACCGAACTTGGCTTTGAACTTGAAGATAAACAAATTGAAGAATTATTTGCCAAATTCAAAACTTTAGCTGATGGCAAAAAAGAGGTCTATGACGAAGATATCATTACTTTAGTTGGTAGTAGAGAGTCAACTAACAAAATCAAGTTTAAGGATTTAGCTATTAATTGCGGATCCGTAAATCAAGCAAATGCTGAATTAACAGTTACGATTAATGGTGAAGAAGCACATCACAAAAATACTGGAACAGGTCCAGTTGATGCAATCTTTAAGGCGATAAGAGCAATCTACCCGCATGATGCTAGACTTGATTTATATCAAGTTCACTCGGTTACTAAAGGAACGGATGCACAAGCAGAAGTAACAGTTAGGCTTGAAGATAAAAATGGCAGGATAATAAGTGGTCATGCAGCTAATATTGACACTATGGTTGCCTCGGCAAAAGCTTATATTGCCGCCTTAAACAAAATGATCAACCGCGATAGCGAAACAACTTTTGTACAGAATTTATCAATTTAAATCATAGAACTATGCCAAGAAAACCAAAGGAGCCAATCACAACATCAAAAACTGCAAAAAGACGCAAATTAAATGTTTCTTCCGGAACTGATAATTTTGATTTCAATCTGATTGAAGGTACAGAAAAGCCAAATGCTATTGATGTAAGATCTCTTTATAAAGATCATGGTGTTTTTACTTACGATCCAGGCTTTATGTCAACAGCATCATGTATGTCAGCGATAACATATATTGATGGTGCAAAAGGTATACTTCGCTATCGCGGCTATTCAATTGAAGAATTGGTAAATAAATCAAACTATCTTGAAACCTGCTATTTACTTATTAATGGTGAACTTCCAAACCGAAAGGAGTATAAACAATTTGATGATGACATCAATCATCATACCATGGTGCATGAACAACTTCAGATTTTATATCGTGGTTTTCCAAGGAAATCGCATCCAATGGCAATTTTAATTGGCGCAGTTGCTTCTTTATCTGCATTTTATCATGATCATACAAATATTTATAATGAACAGGATCGTTATCTTGCTTGTGTTAAGATGATTGCAAAAATGCCAACCCTTGCGGCTATGGCATATAAATATTCAATTGGTCAGCCATTTATTTATCCAAATAACAATTTATCACTAGCTGGTAATTTCTTAAGAATGATGTTTGCTGTCCCTTGTGAGAAATACAAAGTTAACCCAATTTTAGAAAAAGCTATTGATAAAATTCTAATCTTACATGCTGATCATGAGCAAAATGCTTCAACTTCAACTGTTAGAGTTTCAGCATCATCTGGTGCTAATCCATATACTTGTATTGGCGCTGGAATATCATCACTTTGGGGACCTGCCCATGGTGGTGCAAGTGAAGCTGTAATTGATATGCTAATTGAAATTGGTGATAAGAAAAACATCCCAGCTTTTATTAAAAGAGCCAAAGATCCAAATGATCCATTTAGATTAATGGGTTTTGGTCATAGAGTTTATAAAAATTATGATCCAAGAGCTCATGTTCTTAAGAAACACTGCCAAGAGGTGCTGGAAGAACTAAACGTTACTGACCCACTACTTGAGATTGCAACAGAATTAGAAAAGATCGCCTTAAATGATGATTATTTCATTGAAAGAAAATTATTTCCAAATGTCGATTTCTACTCAGGTATTATCTACAAAGCTATCAGAATCCCTATTAATATGTTCACAGTGATGTTTGCAATGGGCAGAACTGCTGGTTGGGTAGCGCAGTGGAAAGAAATGCTTGAAGATACAGATACAAAAATTGCGCGTCCAAGACAGATTTATATTGGCAAAAAATCCAGGAAATATAAATCGATATTAAGAAGATAACTTGGCTGAGATTTGATTGTGCGTGAAAATTATAAACAAGGTACTGAAGCATTTTCTACATCTGATGCTGTAATATCACAGGGTGTTTTTTCTTGTTATGATTATGCACTCAAAACTCTTGGATGTGTTGATAATAATAAAAAAATCTTAAAAGATCCTCTTGATGTCACTAATCATGGTGAAGATTTTCCTAATCAAAATCGTCCATTGAATCAAACTAACACTACAGCAATAGATAATTCTGGTATTACTTGCCCTCATGCCACAAAAAAATGTTCTTGGCAAAACCTTATAGATAATACTATTGAATCAAAGAATATTATCAAACCAAAAACAGATCCGCTAGATATTAAAAACTATTCACCAAGATCATTAATTAAGGTTGTGAAAGTTAAATGATTAATTAGTGAAAATATTTAAAAATCATCTCAGCAATTTCCACGCTTATACCTTTGACTTTAGCAAGGTCTGAAATTGGCGCATTTTTAATAGCATCAACACCACCAAAATGTTGAATTAATGCATTACGCTTACGTGGTCCAATACCTAAAATATTATCAAGCTCAGATTTAATTGAGGCTTTATCTCTTTTATTTCTAAGTTTTGAAATTACAAATCTATGTACTTCATCCCTTATGGTTTGCAGATAATATAAAACCGATTTGTCGGTTATCGTAAAATAATCCTGCTTATCATTACAGAAGCGCTCTTTGCCTTTATTGCGTTCTTTTCCTTTAGCTATACAGAAAAAAGGAAAATCCGGTATTGCAAGCTCTTGAAAAACTTGTTTAGCGACAGATGCCTGACCTTTACCACCATCTAATAGGATCAAATCTGGCCAGGTTTGTTTTAAATTATCTGGATCTTCTTTGATGAGCCTTTTGAACCTTCTAGTTAATACTTCATAAAGCATCGCGTAATCATCACCTTGATTAATCTCTGATGCGATATTAAAAAACCTATAATTTGCTTTATCAAAACCAGATTTTTTTGCTGAAATTAAAGCACCAACCGGAAAAGAACCACTCATGTGAGAATTATCATAAACCTCAATTCGCTTTGGTTCTTTTATAAGACCAAATATCTCAGTCATAGCTTTATAAATCTTATCAAGATCATATTTAGCTCTGAGTTTTTTGATAAGAGCGAGTTTAGCATTAGTAACAACAGTTTCTACTAATTGCTTTTTATCACCAATTTTTGGCCGATCTATTTTAACTTTTTCACCTTTAATTTCACTTAGCACGTCTTGCAGTAATTCAGCATTTTTTAATTCGACATTTATTAAAATTAATTTTGGCACCTCATTGCTGCTATAAAATTTTTTAAAAAAATATTCGAAAATCTCTTCATCTTCAAAACTATCAGCATGCTCAAGTAATATTGCTTTATTACCATAGCTAATACCTTTGCGGTAAAAAAACACTTCGGCAACATATTGTTTATTTGCTTCAACAAAAGCTATTACATCGCAATCTGTAATCTCAACTCCTATAATATTTTGTTTTTCAATAACTGAATTTATCGATTTAATCCTATCACGAATTCTAGCAGCTATTTCATAATTTTCAGTTTCGGATGCAACATTCATTTGCTCTATTAATTCTTGTCTGATTTTCCCAGCATCTCCTGATAAAAACCTAATTACTTGATTTACTTGCTGTTTATAATCTTCATCACTTACCAATCCGACGCAAGGTGCACTGCATCTTTTGATATGATATTCTAGACATGGGCGATTTCTATTCTTAAATTCATTATCACTGCAGCCTCTAATTAGGAAACTGCGTTTAAGTAGATCGATAATTTTAGCAACATCATAAATATTCGCAAAAGGTCCAAAAAATTTTCCAGATTTTGTTAGATCACCTCGATATTTAAAAATACCCGGTGCTTTATGATTAGTTGTAATATGAATAAATGGAAAAGTTTTACCATCTTTAAGACGGATATTATATTTAGGGTTTAATGTTTTGATAAGATTAGCCTCTAATAACAAGGCTTCTTTTTCAGATTTTGTAGCTATAATCTCAATATCATCAATACTCAAAACCATCTGTTGTAATCTTCTGGTTAGCTTGTCTAATTTTTGATATGACGATAAACGCTTTTTTAAATCTCTTGCTTTACCAACATATAACACCTCTCCATTTTTATCGAGCATACGATAAACACCAGGATTTGATGTATCATTTTTAACTATTGTTTCTAAAACTAATAAGGACGGATTTTGTCCGCCCTTAATTATAGATTTATTTGTCATGGGCTAAAACCCAGGCTTATATATCGCGTCTTTGAGTGGTTTTAATTCGTCTAATAGTACCAGTAGCAGAACGCATTACAATTGAATGAGTAACATCACAACCAGCTTGATGTTTTACACCTCGAAGCATAAAACCATCTGTTATTCCAGTAGCTGAAAACATAACATCACCTTGAGCCATTTCATGAGCCTGATATTTCTTATCAAGTTCAGTTATACCCATTCTTTTTGCTCTTTCTCTTTGAATATCATCATGAAACACTAACCTACCGAGCATTTGACCGCCAGTAGCACCTAAAGCAGCAGCAGCTAAAACTCCTTCAGGAGCACCACCAGTTCCGATATAGATATCAGCAGAAGGATTTGGCATAACAGTTGAAATAATACCAGCAATATCACCATCTGAGATTAAGTTAATTCTAGCACCAGCAGATCTTACATCATCAATAATTTGATTATGTCTTTCACGCTCTAAGATAACTACAGTTAAATCTGAAATCTGACATTTCTTAGCTTGGGCTAAATTTTTGAGATTTTCTTTTACAGGAATATCTAGGTCAATAATACCTTTTGGAAGATTCGGCCCTATCGCAATTTTATCCATATAAACGTCAGGAGCATGTAAAAAACAGCCTTTTTTTGCAAAAGCAATTACAGCTAGAGAGTTAGGGCTGCCAGTTGCACAAAGATTAGTACCTTCAAGTGGATCAAGAGCAATATCAATTTCAGGACCGTTACCATTACCAACTTTCTCACCAATATAAAGCATTGGTGCTTTATCACGCTCACCTTCACCAATAACAATAGTACCATCAATATCCATTTGATTTAATGATTCACGCATTGCATTTACAGCAGCTTGGTCAGCTGCGTCTCTTTCCCCTCTTCCTATCCAAGCACTTGATGCAACAGCTGCATATTCAGTAACTCTAACTGCTTCTAAAGCGAAATTTCTATTTAACATATCTACTGATTCGTAAGGTTTTTTAATGGTATTATTTTGCATAAGTGAATAACTATTTATTTTAGTTTAAATCTTATTATTACTTTGTTTGAACAAAAAGTTCAAAAACAAAAACTGATAATAATAGAACTTAACTTGATGTCCATACCAAAATTAATTACACATGCTTGTGGTCAAATTAATGGAGTAAATTATAGTAACTCCATAGAGGCACTACTTAATAGCTACCAAAACAAAGGTTCAAAATTCATTGAAATTGATATTAATTTAAGTGCCGATGATAAATATGTGCTAATTCACGATTGGGACAAAACTTTTGAATATTTATTTGGCTATAATATTAAGAAGGCACCTAAAGCTGCTGAATTTAAAAAACTCAAAATACGGGATTCGTTAACTACTCAAACACTTGAAGAGTTTTTAAACTTCATGCATAAACATAGGGATTTGCAGCTTGTTACTGACGTAAAAGCTGGAGGCAATCAAAGGTTTTTAGAATATATTAAAAGCAATTACCCTGAATTACTGCCAAGAATATACATCCAATGTTATGATTATTCTGAATATCTTAACATCAAAGATCAGGGGGCGCAGCATCAATTTCTTAGCTTATATCAGGAAGATAAAATTGACTTTAGTAAATTAGATGAATTCATAAAAACCAACCATGTGAAATATGTATCGATAAATAAACCACGAGCTATGTCTGATTTTATCTTGAGCTTAAGCAAGAATGATATAAAAATCTTAACCCATACAGTTAATGATACTGAAGAACTAAACATTTTACTTCAAAGGGGAACAAATTCTGTTTTTACTGACACTTTATATTTATGACCGAATATCAATTCATTGATAATGACCAAGAACTACAAAAAGCAATCAAGATAATTCAATCTGAAAAAGTTATCTATCTCGATACAGAATTTGTCAGAGATTTTGATTACATACCAAAAATTGGGCTTATTCAAATTGGTACGAAAGAACAGATTTTTCTATTTGATTCAAT
>JAYOLW010000018.1:0-22565 GCA_038120515.1 Rickettsiales bacterium
ATAGAGATGAACTCCCAGGGTCTGAGATCACATAACCAAAACCTTTTGGTGCTAACGTTTGGAGAGTTGGTTCACTATACAAAACTTATTGTTATACAACTAAAAGAAATGATAATTATTATGTAATAAATTTTCTTATTCGATCTACTTCCAGATGCGGAAATATTTGCGGATCATATTGCGGAACCCAATATGAAGCAGAATGCAAAAATTTAGAAATAATAAAAGATATAGAAGAACCTATAAATAAGATAGTTTCCACTTTTACATTTTGAGACACAATAGATGAAACAACAGATTGATAGACGCATGAATATGAGCTATGGGGTTTTGAAGTTCAATATCCTGAAGATTATTTTGTTTCTACAGCACAAAATAGAGTAGAAATCTCACATTACAAAGGGAAGATCAGTTTATCCATTATAAACCCTTATTTTTAGCAAAAGTGAGTTTTCATGAATTTTTGATAAAAAAACTTCGAGCAGAATCATTTTAAGACACCATTTTAATAGCTTTACGAAACAGCCTATTATATAAAATATATCCCATAATTAATATTGTTACGTTAATTAATATAAAAATTGAAAGTTTTTGCGCTACAACCTTATCATAAGCCATAATATTGCCAAAACTAAAGCCAATTAAAGCTAAAATAGCAACCCAAATCGATGCACCTAAAATTGTAAAAAATGAAAATTTAATTATTGGTAATTTCACCATACCTGCAGGCAAAGAAATGTATTGCCTTATTCCAGGCAACAAACGCCCAATAAAAGTTCCAAAAACACCATGCTTTGCAAAAAACTTCATCATTTTATCAATAGATTTCTGTTTTATACCAATAAATTTTCCATATTTTAAAAGTAGATACAGACCATAACGCTTTGCAAAATAATAATTAAACAATGCACCAATTAAACTACCTAAAGATCCGGCTATAATAACACCAATTAAATTATATTTCTCAAGTGAAGCTAAAAAACCGGCAGGTATCATCACAATTTCACTCGGAAATGGGAAAAAACTACTTTCTAACGCCATCAACAAGAAAATACCTAAATACCCTATTGACTCTATGATTTCATTAATAAAACTTAATAAATTACTTAACATTTATTGAAAATTCCTAAGTTGATTTAGCTTTTCTAAAGCCTTTCCTGAATCTATTAAATATTCAGCATATTTAACAGAATCCATTATAGATGACTTAATACCATACATATAAATAACAAAACCTGCATTTAACGAAACATTATTATACAACAAATTCTTCTTACCTTCAAGTAATTCTGTGATTTTTAAGGCATTGTAATCGGCATCGCTTCCAATTAAACTGCCATCATCATTGTCAAAGTAATCAATGGATTTAGGATCAAACTCCCACTTTGTTATTTTTCCATCCTTCAATTCACAAATATTTGTTATACCGGTAGTTAAAATTTCATCAGCACCATTATGTGCATTAACTACTAAAACTCTTTTGCTACCAGATTCTTGTAGCACTTTACAAATTGTTTCAGCAAAAGCAAAATCATAAACACCTATTAACTGGGTTTGCACATGACAAGGATTAAGTAATGGACCCAGTAAATTAAAAATAGTTCTTTTAGCCATTTTCTGCCTAATTGGTGCAACATTCTTAAGAATTGGGTGGTATAAAGGAGCAAATAAGAAAGCCATACCAATTTCGGTCAAAGATGCTTTCACTCTTTCAATATCTTGTTGTACGTTAATACCCAATGCAGTCAATACATCTGAAGATCCTGATTTTGAAGAAACCCCCTTATTTCCATGTTTTGCAACTTTTATACCAGCACTTGCAACCACAAAAGCTGTAGCTGTAGAGATATTAATGTAATTTAAACTATCACCGCCGGTGCCACAAAGATCTACCGCATTTTCAAAACCAGTAATTTTTATCGCATTATTATAAATCACCTCTCTCAAAATCTTAATCTCTTCATATAAATCAGTTTTAGAATTTAAATATTCTAAAAAATTAATAACGTCAGATTCTTCAATATTGTTATTTAAAATATTGTTAAAAACTAAAGATAGATCCTCATTGGATAAAGTTTGGTGATTATTTATTAACTTCATGTTTTATTAATAGCCTCTAAAAATGCCTTTTCTAATGACTCACTTTGATATTTTAATTTAAAATCACTAGGCTTACCATTAAAAATGATTTTCCCAGTATTTATTACTGCGATTTTATTAGAAATTTCATCAATATCAGATAAAATATGCGAACTAAAAAATATCGTCTTATGACTATCTTTAGCATGATTTTTAAGCAAATCTTTTAGCTTAATTCTCACATGTGGATCTAAACCACTCATTGGTTCATCTAAAATCAGGAGATCTGCATCTGACAAAAACATTGAAATCAAACCTAATTTTTGGCCCATTCCTTTTGAATATTTAGTAATTTTTTTACTTAAGGCTTTTATATCTAAATCTAGCTCATTAGCCAAATGAAGAGCTAAATCTTTGTCATATGTTTTATTAAACTGGGCTGATGAAAGTTTTAAAAACTCCTCGCCTTTTAAAAACTGTGAAGGTGAAAATTTTTCAGGTAAATATGCAACTTTGGCTCTTGCTTCTTTTTTATTAGAATCAATACCAAAAATATTAACTTTACCATTATCAGATTTTAGAAGATCTAAAATGATTTTAAGCAAAGTAGTTTTACCAATACCATTTACCCCAACAAGACCAAAAACCTCTCCCTTATTAACATTGAAATTAATATCATTAAGAATTTGCTGATTGGAAAATGCTTTATTTATATTTTTAATTTCAAGAGCTTTCATATAAAAATTTTAAATTTTACCCTCAGATATTTTAACTTCTTTGCTGAGATAAAAAGTCTGATTTACCTCTAATTTAAAAGTAACTGTGGCTATATCATCAACAATCTGAATATCAATATTTTCAGAATAACTATTATTTAAGATAGCTTGTTTTAAAACATATACAAAAGTATTATAACCTGTCACCCACTGTAGTTTTATACTTTCTTTATTCACTTCAAGTATTTCAAACTCTTTATTTGCATTAGAGTTATTAGTATAACTTTTCCCATTAACCCATATTATCCAATGTTTTTGATCATTATATAAGATAGAATCTAGATAAAATTTCATAGATCTTGATACTACAACTTCTTTTGACTCAGAAGCCTCTTCTTCCTCAGGGTCAAATATTTCCTCTTGATCAATAATTTCGCCCATAATCAATGAACTCATTACTTTATCAAGCTTATTCATTTGAATTTGATCAAATAATATACTTCTGCCCTTAACTTTCTCATCTAAAGAATAATTAAATAAATTTTCTTTCATGAAATTATATTGAACATCTTTTTCTACAATATTTATTGGCACTTGTGCTTCTTTAGCATTCTGATTATCCATAATAACCTGACTGGCAAATGAGGATAATGAAAAAATAACGATATTAAAAATTATTAAAATTTTACTCATTAGCTAAAATTTTTAAATCATTCCACCTAATATCAATCTCAGACAGAACCGGAGAAAATCTTGAATCTCTAGCAATTCTATATAAATTAGTTTCATTTAAATCATGAGACTTATTAATAGTAAGTTTTATTGTTTGCGGATAACCAGGTAACCTTATTAATAAATCATATAAAAAATTATAAATTTGCAAATCACTATAACATCTTATTTTGAGTTGTAATGTTGTTGCTTCGACCCCTACTTTTACACCTTTTAACTGACCCTTTTGAATCTCTGGTTTTGAAAGTTTTATATCTAATTGATTTAAATTATGTTTAGATTTCATTTCATCAAGAAGGTCTTTAGCCTGGCGCAATTGTAGGCCTTTAAACTCTTTAACTTCTGATGTTACATATTTCCATGTTGCAAGTGCATGAGCTATATCCTCAGTTTTTGTATTAAAATGATTAATTTTATCTTTTATTTTCTTTAGCTTTGCATCCTCACTTCTTTGCTTTCGCTCTAGTAAGTGCAAACTATCATATTTTTGACCTGTGAAAAAATAACATAATGAGATTAGAAGCAATATTGCAATAGATTTAATCAACAATTTGGCTTTTAATTTTTTTGAATGCATTATCTTATCGGCCCAACTATTTGAATATTTATAGGTAAATTCTCATTAGATCTTTCAAAACTTATAGTATCAGGAAGATCAGAATGATCTAACTGATATTTAGGAAAAGCTGTTCTAATTGATCTTAAAAAAGAATCATATGCAGAAAAAATTTCTTCGAAAGATAAACCATCAGATTTAAAATTTGCAGATATAACCAGTTTCATCTGAGTTTCTTTATATTCCTCCCAATCAATATCAGATATTACAATATTTGAAGGCACATATTTATTAAATTCATATAATAAAATTATTGGATCTTGAGCACGTTCAAGTAATTTTTCATGTAATGAGGCTACATCAATTACTTTATCTTCATCAATATCAAAACCAAACTTTTCTTCTCTTATTGTTTCTAGCTGTGTTGAAAATTTTTGCCTATCAATTATAGTTTCACTAATTTGGTTTTTCTTTGCAGAAATTTGTATTAAAGGTAAAGATGAAAATAATAATATTATAGTAATTACAGCAAACAATGATACATTTGCAATCATGTTATTTTCATAAAGCTTTGCCTCAGCCTTAAATTCAGGTGCTAATAAACCGTTAAAATTTCCATTATCAACAAAATAATGCATAAATAGTTTATCTGGAGAATTATCATAATTAATATTATCGATATCTTTAAAAATAAATTTACCAAATAAATTAAGATCAACAAATTTAAAATTATTAGGAAGATTAAAAGTTTTAAAAATCTTTTGAAAACCAGAGTCTGTTAATAAAAATATATTAATCTGCTCCTTTTCATTATAATCTAGACGTTTAAGATATTCAATTGTACCTAAAATTTCATTTTTGATAATTTGAATTTTATCTTCACTTAATTCATTATTGTCACAATGATAATGAAGTAATCTTGTAAAAATTAAATCGCCATTTTTCGTTATAGCAAATCTTATTCCACTAGTTTCACTTTGAAAAACATAAAAACACCAGACATTCTCATCAGATTTCTTCTTTAACTTTGGTTTTGATTTCTTGTCTTTTGAACCAGCATTATTCGATATAGCTAAAAATTTATTTATATCATTAGCAAAACCTTGCATTTCAACCGGAAACGAATAAACGGCTCTTAAAATATTAGGAATGTTTTTTAAAAAAGACAGCCAATTCTCTAATGGAGAAACAATAGGAATCTTAATTATAACACAATCAGTATTTTTAGATTTTTTTTTAGTATTAACTCTATAAAAACCTTTAATTGCTGCATCTTTTCCTTTTTCTGTTGCAGTTTTTCTAGCAATTAATTTGCTAAACAAAAATGGATTGTTAGTTGGAATGGAAATTGATTCAAAGGATTGCTCTGAAACATTAGCTAAGATATAAATTGGAACATTTGGAGCTTGTTTAAAGAACTCAACTACCTGCTTCATTTGTTCCTTATCATTAATATCCGTAATTTTTATTTCAGATAAAATGGTTTTTCTATTAAATAAAATCAATTTAGAGAAATTATCTCCTATTAAAATAACAAACTTTTTAAATGTAATCTTGTGCAAAAGTTTCATGTTATTTAATCGTACTAAAACTTGAGTATAAAGGACCAAAAACTGATAAGGATATCCATAATAACAAACCACCCATTACTAATGTTAAAACAGGTTGAATCAAACCAATTAACGCATCTACGGAATCATTAACTTCTTTATCATAAAAGAATTTAATATTTTCAAGAGACTCAGTCATATTACCAGTTTGCTCTCCTACCCTAAACATTCTAACAACTAAACTAGGAAACTGACGAGAATTTTTTAATGCTAAACTCATTGTTGACCCATCAGAAATTTCCTGCGTAACTTCTATCAATGTAGTTTTGACTACTCTATTTTTTACCACTTTTTCTACAACTTTTAAACAAGCAATAATATCAATACCACTTTTATATGTAATTAAAAAAAACTGAGTAAATCTTGCAATATCGATTTTCAGCAATGCTTTACCAATAAAAGGAATAGAAAGCATTAATTTATCTGTATAATAAGCGTAAGCATCAAAAAAATGTTTAAATAATTTATGGATAAAATATAAAAACAAAGGCGACAAAATCATTGTAATCCAATTTTCCTTAAAAAATTCAGAAGAGGCTATCAAAGCCCTTGTATAAAAAGGCAAATCAAAATTTTGATTAAGTAAAAAATCTGATAATTTTGGTATTACAAATAGCATCATTATTGCTGTTACCACAAATAAAACAACCATCAAAAATATAGGATATTTTATAGCTTTCTTTGTCTTTCTTTTTATATCATCAGACCATTTTAGATGATCCGAAAGATAGGCAAATGATTGGTGAAGCTTACCAGTTTTTTCTCCAGCTGCAATAAGGCCAACAAAAACTTCATCAAATGTTTCCGGGTGATTTGACATAGCCTGTGAAAGCATTTTGCCAGATTTGACATCATCATAAATATCTTGAACAAGATTTCTCATAACCGTGTTAGATGCAGAATCAATGAGGTCCTCTATTGACTCAATAATCGAAACGCCAGCTTTGTCTAACTGTTCGAAATGTGTACATAATAGAATTAAATCTTTAACAGATATTGTTCTTTTAAAATTAAAAAACCCACCAGATGATTCATTAGCAGTAATTAACTCAAGACCAATATCTGATAATTTATATTGAAGATCAGAAACTCCATTGGCATTCATATTGCCTTTAATTTGTTGTCCATCCTTAGATACTGCAATGTAACTATAACTGCCCATTATAGCCTCTCAGTCATATCCAAAGATCTTACAAGTTCAGCAATGGAAATAACACCTTCAAGGACTTTATTTATACCATCCTGATCCATAGCTATAAAACCTTCACTTATAGCTTGGTCATAAATTTCATTAGTAGTCTTATTAAGTGCTATCATCTCACTGATTTTTCTAGAAACAACAAAAATCTCTGAAACAACTATTCTACCCTTATAACCAGTATTCATACAAACTTTACATGAAGTCGCCTTATAAAGTTTTACAGGTTTTTCAATACCTAAAATTTTACATTCTTGCTCATTTGGCATATAAGCTTCTTTACATTCTACACATAATCTTCTTACTAATCTTTGAGCAATTGCGCATGCAAGTGAACCAGCAAGAAGGAAAGGTTTTATCCCAACATCAATCAACCTTGGAACTACGCTAATAGCATCATTAGTATGTAAAGTTGTAAATACTTGGTGACCAGTCATAGCAGCACGAAGTGCAATAGAGGCAGTTTCTGCATCTCGAACCTCACCCACAAAAATAACATCGGGATCTTGTCTTAATAATGATTTTATACCATCAACAAAACTCAAACTCCCTTCTTTAACACTGGATTGCCTAATCAAAGGTAATTCATACTCTACTGGATCCTCAAGAGTCATAATATTTTTATGAATATTATTTATCATATGAAGTATAGAATATAATGTAGTAGTTTTTCCAGAACCTGTAGGACCAGTTACAATTATAATACCTTCTGGTTTTAAAAACATTTTCTTAAGCAACTGAATATTATGTTTGCTATAACCAAGTTGATCAAGACTTACAAGAGATCTTGTTTTATCAAGAATTCTCATTACGATATTTTCGCCATTTACAGTAAGCTGAGTAGCTACTCTAAAATCAACTTCTCGACCCAAAACATTGGCAGAAGCATGACCATCCTGAGACTTTCTACTTTCTGCAATATTCATGCCAGACATAATTTTTATTCTAACCGCAACAGCTGCCCAAAAATCTTTATGAAAAGTTTTAATCTGCTGCATTCTACCATCTATTCTATAGCGCACACGTAAGAAATTTTCTTCAGGTTCAAAGTGAATATCAGAGGCCCCACAATGTACCGCATCTATTAAGAATGAATCTACAAGTCTTACAACAGGATTACGGAAATCCTCGCCCTGAGATTCGTTTTCAATGCCTTGAGTAGTATTTTCAATTTCTTTAAGAATACCATCTATGGACATTTCATATTCATAATATTGGTCAATAATATCAAGAATATCGACTTCACTACAAAAAATTGGATCTATGACAACTCCTTGAGGGAAATATTTCTTTACCTTATCAATAGCTATAACATCAAAAACATCATGAACAGCAACAGTTACCGTATTTTCTTTTGTAGCAACTGGTACAATTTTATATTTAATAGCAACTGCTTTTGGAACCTTTCGTACTAACTCACTATCTAAAACAACACTCTTTACATCAAATTTTTCAATACCAGATGTTTGACTAATAATCTCTCCTAAAGCTGAATCTGTAACAAATCCAAGTAATACACAGACCTCTCCAATATCATTAGAATCCATACGACCCATTTCTTTTTGAGCCATTTCAAGCTGATCAATTGAAACTAGGCCCTTATCAACTAGGGCTTTACCAATTTCTTCATTTTTACTTTTTGTGGAACTTCTTAAATCATTATTTACAGAAGAATCTTCAACACTATTATTGCCAACATTTAGCTGTTTTACATTGTCATGCGACTGAGGTTTTAAATTATCAACAGTATTTACAGGCTTTTGCTCATCTTGTTTCATTGATTGCTCCATAATTTTATTATCTAATTGCTAGTTTTCTAACGATACTTGTAAATAGCAATATATATTGCTTACAAATTTTCTATAAAAAAATAAATTTTTTTCATCAGATTTTAAACATAACTGTTTATTTTCATGACTATATTCTTTACTACCCATATCCGCCAAAACCTTTCCTGACAGAGGCATGCCATCATCGATTTTTTGATCTATTAACATAGCGTGCTTTGGCGCAATAATACTATCCAATATATTTCCATTATTGCGTGCTTTGGCAAATCGCAAAAAATTCTTACTTAAATGGCTAATATCAAAATTAACGACATGCAGCTTGGTATCACCCAATATTTGTATCTGACTATCAATAACCATTGAAGAAGCTATATTTGCACCGGATTTTGCATAGGATGAAACATAATCATACTGCTGATGCCAATAATAAATACCAGCAAAAGACAAATGCTTTAAAGCAAGAAATCCTTCAAAAATATTTTCGACATAATCATTTCCATTTCCATTACATTCAAGATTTTGTTTTATTTTGAGATCAACGCAATCTTCTAACCAAATACGATCAGCAAATGGGTAATCACCTGGTATGAAATCATATTTATCCTGAAACAATAAAATTTTATTGGTAAGGTTATTAATTTCAAAAGTAAAAGATCTCAGATTAGTTGAATTTATAACATTATAGCAAAATAATGTTGATGAAATAATTAGAGATATTATTAAAAGCGAAATGGCAAGTTCGAATAACGAGAATTGCATCTTCACTTTCTTAGACAAATAAATGTTTAATTCAAATAAATTTTTTAAAATCTCTTTAATTTTATTACTATTTTTTGCAGTTTGTTACAAATTTTTAATAAAACCAAATCTTAATACTGAAAAAAACAAATCTATCAATAAAACATTTATTGGCATCGCATATGTTATTGATGGAGATTCAATAATTGTCGATAAAGCAGAAATCAGAATTAAAGCAATAGATGCCCCAGAATACTCCCAGAAATGCTTAAATAAAAATTCCATAGAATATGATTGTGGTATCGAATCAAAAAACTTTTTAACAAATCTTGTTAAGGATAAAATAGTCACTTGTCATAGTCAAAAAATTGATGTTTATAAAAGATATTTATCAACCTGCATTGTAGATGACATTGATATAGCTCAAACAATGATAGAAAATGGTTGGGCTGTCATTTATAGACAGCCATCAATATTTTTTGAAACACAAGAAAATGCCAAAAAACAAAAATTAGGAATATGGCAAGGACATTTCATTTATCCACAAACCTGGCGTAAATTAAACAGAGACAATTGATATTATTTAGCTTTCAAACCATCCCAACGTTTGATATCTCTATCATGAATTGAAACCAAATCCAAAGCTCTTGCTACAGAATAATCAACTATATCATCAACTGATTTTGGTTTATTGTAAAAAGCAGGAACTGGAGGCATTATTATCCCACCAGCTAAAGTAACTTTATTCATATTTTCAATATGAATTAAATTCAAAGGCGTTTCACGAAGCATCAAAACCAATTTTCGCCTTTCCTTTAAAATGACATCAGCAGCACGCGAAAGAATATTTGAACAATTTCCAGTTGCTATAGCTGCTAGAGACTTTACTGAACATGGAGCAACTATCATGCCATGAGTAATAAAAGAACCACTTGAAATTGCACAAGAAATATCGTTAATATTGTAATAAAAATCAGCTAAATCTACAATATCGTTAATATTGTAATTAGCTTCATGCTTAATAGTGATATTTGCTGATTTAGTGATTATCAAATGCGTTTTTACATTCGAAACATCTTTAAGTTTCTCAAGCAACCTAATACCATATATAGCACCAGAAGCTCCAGAAATTCCAACAATTATATTTTTAATATCTATATCTTTGGGCATTTAAGCAATATTTACAAGCTCCTCTTCACTTGGAACTTCAGCACCACCATCAAGTTCCATACCTATAGCCTTCTTATAAATATCAACCATTGACTCAAGTTCAAAACGATCATTATTATCCATTTTTCTTAACTTTAATACTTCTCGGATAATTTTTACATCAAAACCAATAGATTTCGCTTCTTGCATAACATCTTTAATATCGTCAGCAATTGCTTTTTTTTCTGCCTCTAATGACTCAACCTTTTCAATAAGTTGCTTTAATGTAGTTCCGTCAATTCCACCAATATTTGTCATAATAAAAATAAATTAAGTTTTTAGCTAATATATTGGCAACAGTTAAAATTTCTATTATTAATTTTTTTATTATTACATTATTTAAAATTAATTAGCTTTTAAAAAATCTAACTATAAAATTTTTGTTTTGATTTATAATTATTTTCTTCAATAAACCAAAATGAAAATTTTTCTTATTACTGGCGAAGCATCCGGAGATCTGATTGGATCAAAACTTATCAATGAATTAAAGAAAAATTTTAATAATTTAGAAGTTAGAGGCGTTGGCGGAAATAATCTTATAGAGTTAGGATTAATATCAATCTTTGATCAAACTGATATCGCAGTTAATGGTTTCATTGAAATAATTCCCCATATACCTAAAATCTTGAAAAGAATAAATCAAACTGTTGACGAAATAATCAAATACCAACCTGATCTTATAATAACTATTGATTCACCAGATTTTAATTTCAGAGTAATAAAAAAGCTTCGTAAGCAAAAACCAGACATCACCTCTAAAATAATTCATTATGTTGCACCAACAGTTTGGGCTTATAGAGAAAAAAGAGCTGCCAAAATTGCTAAACTATATGATTTACTTCTTGTTATCCTGCCTTTTGAACCACCATTCTTTGAAAAATATGGATTAAAAACAGTGTTTATTGGTCATCCAATTTTTACAAATTTTAAACCAAAAGAAATTCAAACTAAAACAAATAAGGTTATTATCACTCCTGGTAGTAGAAAATCGGAAATTCAAAGATTTGCTCCAATTATCAAGGAGCTTGTTTACCAAATCAAATCAAATTTTGGCGCAAAGTTTGAGTTATATTTATTTATAACAAAAGAAACAAAAAATCTTATTTACGAACTTTATCATGATCAATTGAATAAATCGTTCTTACAAATAGTATTTAAACAAACAGAAAAAGATAATATTATAAATGAATGTTTTTTAGCAATCCTAAAATCAG
This sequence comes from Rickettsiales bacterium, assembly GCA_038120515.1. GTDB lineage: Bacteria > Pseudomonadota > Alphaproteobacteria > Rickettsiales > JABIRX01 > JADHOX01. The sequence continues at coordinate 11,843 of JAYOLW010000018.1, forward strand.
GCACTAACACTATGGAAATTGCCAACAAATCTATTCCAATGATTATTTATTATAAATTTAACTTTATTACTTATCAACTGCTCAAAAAGGTTTTTAAAGTTAAAACCAAATTCGCAAATTTACTTAATTATCATGCCGATAGAGAAATCATTCCGGAATATTTACATTCAAAATGCAAAGCAGATCTTATTTACCAAGAATTTAGAAACTACTTTTACCATTCGGAAAAAAGACAACAACAAGTTGATGCATATAATAAAGTAATATCAAGTTTTAAAAATTTAGATAACATTTCACCTGAGCAAAAAGCAGCATTAGAAATTACAAAAATACTTAATTCTACCAATTAGACAAACCTACAGAACCTTGATTTTTTAAACTAAACACATTACCAAATAATGTTTCATCACCTAATGGTATTGGTGGATATTTTTGACCAGGTAATTTAGGACTCATACCAGCTTCTCTCAAAGTTCCAGTAGCATAATGACGACAATAGATCATAGCTGTTGACCAAGTTTTTAAATATAATTTATTGGATGATTTGATCATATCTAAATCTTTTTTAAATTTATAAAAATATCGATAATAATCTGTAGCAAACCCTGTAGCCATTCCTGTTTCACAACCATCCATCCAGCCAGCTTGATATACTGCAGGACCATCTGGCATCATTTTAAAAACTCTTTTATTAGGCGCAAGAATATTATCTTTTGTTAAATTACAAGCAGATAAGAAAAATATTATAATAACTATTAAAATACGCATATCATTAACAAAAAATAGTTTTACAACCTTTAAACATATTATTCCACCAAACCCCCCCTCCGGAAGATTCAGATTCTCCAAATATTTTTATACCATCATTAGACCAAGGCGTAGGTACACCCTCAGAAAATGGAAACTCAACTTTTGGCCTTCCATCACCCCAAAAATTTTTATGAGCAGGTGTTAAATCTGAATCAATTGGAACAAAAGCTCTTCTTGCAATAACGTGGAAGCAATAAATGTAGCCTCTATACCATGCATGAGCATATTCATCATCATCCATTAATGAGGGTTCTTGAGTAAATTTATAAAATGTTCTGTAAAAGCCATTACCTCTTGAAGAATGCGCTGAGTCACAACCGTCTCTTACCCCTTTAACTAGCTGATAAGAACCTTCTTGAGGCAAATGAATAGTATATGGACTAATTGAACAAGAGCTTAAAAAAAATAAAAATGTTATAAACTTTAAAATATTCATAATCACAAATTACAATAATCCTTTCCTATCTGGTGATTCCATTATATCATAATATCTTTGACACCACCAGAACGCAGTTTCCCAACCTTTTTCATATTCTGGATTAAACCTATCTCCTTCAATCCATTCTGCACTTTTGGTAAATTTATATGCCATTTTATGATGACTTTTTCCTGTTGCCGCCTTTCCAGTATCACAACCTTCTTCCCAACCAACTCTAAAAGGGTAAGGTCCTGGAGGAGCCTCACTGATAAGATAATATCTTTTAGTTCCAACAATTGATTTTAACTGTAAATTAAAACTTGGCTTCCAAAAAGATGGTCTGTTTCTGGATTGATAAGGAATCCATAGACCACAATAAATATAAGCACTTCTCCACATACTTCTATATAATGGTGATTTATTGCTTAATTCTGGATTTTGTATCATTCCCCTACCATGTAATGCAAAAATATTTTGATTATTCTCCTGAGCTGCAGTCATACAGGCATCATAATAAGCAGCCTGATATTCTGGTGGACCAGGAGGTGGATTTAAATCTAAAAGCATAGGCTTAGATATCCAGTCATAAAAACTTGGCGCATTACATCCTATTAGCAAAAAAACAGACATTAATAACAATGTTCTACGTAATATCCCAATCATAAACATATGTACAATGCTCCTCACCATCAACAAAACCAGCTGCATAAAGCCTATTAGATGTCATTTTCCAACCATCATATTTAGTATCTACATATCTTACTGCTCCTTGAGCCACCATTGCAAAAGCAGATTGACAACCATCCCTAAACCCTTCTGTGTAATCATCATCTCTATCAGGTAAACCTCTCATCATAAAATATCTTGGTTTAGAACCCCAATCCCATGATTTTGGCATAGTAAAAGCTTCTGTAACACAAGATGATGTAAATAGTAAAAGCAATAATACAAAAGGTTTTTTCATAAATTTCTTATTTTGTTAACTATATATTACCATAAATCACTTGTTATATCAAATAAATACAATATGTATTTCGAAATTAAATTACAGCCTAAAAGGCTAAAAACTAACAATATTCAACAATAAATTTACTTTTATTTAAAATGACTAAACTTACATTAATGTTTCCTGGTCAAGGATCTCAAAAAATTGGTATGGGTGCAGAGATTTGTAAAAATTTCGCTGTTGCTAAAGAAGTATTTCAAGAAGTTGATGATAGTTTACAACAAAATTTATCTAAACTTATGTTTGAAGGCGATTTTAATGAATTAACTCAAACAGAAAATACCCAACCTGCTTTAATGGCAGTATCATTAGCAACATTAAAAGTTATAGAATCTGAATCAAAACAAAAAATTGCTGATTTTGCAAACCTTGTTTGTGGTCACTCACTTGGAGAGTATTCAGCTTTAGCAGCTGCATCAGCATTATCTATTACTGATTGTGCCAAAATCCTTCGAATTCGAGGTAATGCTATGAAAAAAGCTGGAGCAAAATCGAATGGATCAATGGCCGCTATCATTGGTGTTGATATCGAAAAAGCTCAAGAAATTGCCAATAAAAGCTCAGAAGGCAAAATTTGTGAAATTGCTAATGATAATTCCGTTGGTCAAGTAGTAATTAGTGGCGAGGAAGAAGCTATAGATAGAGCTGTTGCTATCGCCAAGGATCTTGGCGCAAAAATGGCGGTAAAACTTCCTGTTAGCGGAGCATTTCATTCATCTTTAATCAAATCAGCTGAAGCAGAACTCAAAATTGGTCTTGATGAAATATCAATAAAAAAACCAGAGATTAATTTAATCGCAAATGTTACTGCTAATATTGTTAATGATCCTATAGAAATTAAAGATTTGTTATTAAAACAATTAACTTCAGTTGTAAGATGGCGAGAAACCCTTGAATATTTGGTTAAAATCGAAAGTCTTAAAATTGCTGAAATTGGCTCAGGAAAAGTTCTTGCCGGTCTTGCTAAAAGAACAAGTAGAGATTTTTTAATAGATACTATCGAAACACCTGAAGAAATTAGCAATTTTATTGAGAAAAATTTAATTTAAATTTTAATGAGTAATTTATCAAAAGGAATTTTCTGGGCAATTGTATCAAATTTCTTAATGGCTTTGATGCTAATTTTGATTAGAATCGCCTCTGAAGATCACCACCCTTTTGTTATAGTGTTTTTTCGCAATTTATTTGCTTTGATGATAATGTTTACAATACTTTATAATCAAGGTTATGCGACTGTAAAAACTAACAAATTAAAATTACATTTTTACAGAGCCTTAGTTGGTATAATTGCAATGCTGTCATGGTTTTATGCCTTAGCTAATCTAAAACTTTCCTTTGCTACCGCCTTGTCATTTTCAGCGCCAATTTTTACAGCAATAGCTGCTGCAATTTATTTAAAAGAAAAACTTTATCTTCGAAGAATTGCAGCAATTTTAGTAGGATTTTGTGGTACTTTAATAATTATAAACCCAACCATTACTGAAGTTAATATTTATGTTTATATAGTATTATTTTCAACATCACTATGGGCAATAGCTGCAATTATTATAAAAAAGCTAACTCAAACTGATTCATCAACTTCAATTACATTCTATATGGCTTTGTTTATGACACCTATGTCATTACCCTTTGCCTATTTTTTCTTTACTCCAATAAATTTAACAGATTTGTTAATTTTTATTTCCATAGGTGCAATTTCAAACATTGCGCATTTTGCCTTAACAAACGCTATGAGTAATACAGAGCTTTCAAATATTCTTCCTGTTGAATTTTCTAAATTGATATTTGTTTCATTTTTTGCATGGATAATATTTAGCGAATTTGTAACAATAAACGAGATAATTGGCTCATTAATTATCATTGGCAGCAATATTTATTTAGCATATAGACAAAAATATAAACCAAATTTGATATAAATAGCTTATAACCAAAAGTTAAAGTAGCAAATAAAATTCATGTAATTATTATGCTTCGTGCAAAATTTGAAAAACACTAATTTAAAAATTTTATGTCTGAAGATCAACTTAAACAATCAGCATATATGTTTGCTGGAAACACTCAATTTATTGAAGATTTATACAAAAGATATCTTAATGGTGACAAAGAAATAGATCCAAAATGGCAGGAGTTTTTTAAAGATGTTGGTGACGATATTACTTCCTTGTCTAATGACTATACCAAAATTAAATGGCAAGATTCATCAAGAACAATTAGCTCTAATCAAAACATTTCAGATTCAGCACTTAAACTTACGAACCTAATAAATAATTACAGGCGTTTTGGTCATTTAGCAGCATCAATTGATCCACTTGATTTATCCCCTAAAACTGATCATCATTTATTATCAATTGACACATATGCTATTAATAACAAATCAGAAGCATTTAATACATCTGATGAACATCATTCAGCTTTTAATGGTCAAGATACTAATACTATTTTAAACAATTTAAAATCTACATATTGTTCTAATATATCTTATGAATTTGATCATATAAACAACGATGAAGAATTAAAATGGTTATACAACAATGTTGAAAAACCAACTGAAAACTCAAACATTGTTACAGACCAAGAACGTAAAGATGCTTTAAAACAACTTCATGACGCTGTATCTTTTGAACAAATGCTTCATAAGAAGTTTCCTGGTGCCAAACGTTTTTCTGTTGAAGGAGGAGAAGCAGTGATGCCTTCAATTGAAGTAATTATCAAACAAAGTCTTAAGGATAATGTTATCGATGTAGAGCTTGGAATGGCTCATAGAGGTAGACTTAATGTTTTAACCAACATTATGAAAAAACCATATTCTGAAATGATAGCTGAATTCAAGGGAGCCTGCCCTTTTCCAGACAATTATATAGTAAGCGGAGATGTAAAGTATCATATGGGGTATTCTTCCGATAGAGAACTTAATGGTCACAAAACACATATTGCCCTTGCATATAATCCATCACATTTGGAGGCAGTTAATTCTGTTGTTGCTGGAAAAGTAAGAGCCAAACAGGATTTTTTCCATGATACTGATAGATCCAAGGTTATACCAATATTAATTCATGGTGATGCAGCTTTTATGGGACAAGGAACTGTAGCCGAATGTCTCAATATGGCATATACTGATGGTTATAATATTGGCGGAACAATTCATTTAATAATTAATAACCAAATTGGTTTTACAGCTATTCCATCTGAGTCAAGATCAACCAGATATTGTTCTGATGTTGCTAAATTTGTGGATGCTCCAATCATCCACGTTAATGGTAATTGTGTTGAGGAAGTTATATTTGCAACTAAACTTGCATATAAATATCGCCAAACCTTTAAAAAAGATGTCGTTCTTGATATAGTATGTTTTAGAAAATATGGACATAATGAAGGTGATGAGCCTGCTTATACTCAACCAATCATGTATTCAAAAATCAAAACCATTGATTCCCTTGATAATATTTATGCAAAAGAACTTGCAGCAAAAAATATTTTCTCAACTGATGAATATCAATCATATAAAAAGCAACAACATAAAATTCTAGAAAATGAATTTAACAAAGCTGAAAATTATGTTTTTGACAAAGTCAACTCATTCTCTGATAAATGGGCAAATCTTACTACTGAATATCATTCTCAAAATGCCACTCCAATTACTGGAATTGATCACAAAAGAGCTAAAGATATTATCGAAACTTTAACAACAATTCCTGATGGCTTTAATGCAAATCCTAAAATTGTAAAACAACAACAAGCCAAACATGAGCTTGTAAAAAGTGGCAAAAATATTGATTGGGCATTAGGTGAAGCAATGGCATATGCTTCCCTACTTCAAGATGGTTATTCCGTAAGACTATCTGGTCAAGATTCTGGACGAGGAACATTCTCACACAGACACTCAATTTTAATTGATTCAGAAAATGAATCAAAAATGTTTCCTTTAAATAAAGTAGCAAATTTAAAAAATAAATTTGAGGTTTTTAATTCAGTTTTATCTGAATATTCTGTTTTAGGCTTTGAATATGGCTATTCTTTATCCAATCCAAGTTGTTTAGCAATCTGGGAAGGACAATTTGGTGATTTTGCTAATGGTGCGCAAATTATAATCGACCAATTCATTGCCTCTGGAGAAACAAAATGGCTTAGAATGTCTGGTGTTACATTATTATTACCTCATGGATTTGAAGGACAAGGACCAGAACATTCATCAGCAAGATTGGAAAGATTCCTTCAATTATGTGCTGAAGATAATATGCAAGTTGTTAACACTACTACACCTGCAAATTTCTTTCATCTACTAAGACAGCAATTATTAAGAGATTTCAGGAAACCTCTTATTGTAATGTCACCTAAATCATTATTAAGGCATCGATTAGCAGTTTCTGATATTAAAGATTTTGGAAAAGATCAAAAATTTGAAAAGCTTTTAGCTGACACTAGAAAATTATCGAAAAATATCAGAAAAGTCATCTTCTGTTCAGGTAAAATATATTACGAATTAATAGAAGCAGCTAAAGATAAAAGCGATATTATGATTAATAGAATAGAACAGCTATATCCTTTTCCAGCTAAAGAAGTTAAATCAATTCTAGATAAAAACAACAAAGCAGAAATTCTTTGGGTTCAGGAAGAACCAAAAAATGCTGGTGCATGGACTCATATTAGAAACATTTTCTTTGATGAATTGAATCAAAACATTGCTTATGTTGGCAGAATTGCCTCAGCATCTCCAGCTACTGGTTATATGTCAGTTCATACCAAAGAACAAAAAGCAATTATTGATGCTGCTATAGCTTAATTTAAAACAATTTGCTCAAGTTTATTTTTTAAATTTGAGCAAATATCTACAGATGACAAATCTATTAATATTTGTTCTAATAGTTTTGTTTTACACATGAATTTTTTTTCAATCCAAGACCCAATTTTTATATTTAAGTCATTGATAGAGTTTTTATTAATCATTAAAAGTAATAATGAAAATGATAAATGGTCACTTAAACCATATGCTTTAACAAAGCGTTTTGACAACAAAACTAAATATTCAGACTCTCTCATACTCCCTTTATTATTTACTACTTAATACTTTTCATATTTTCGTTAAAAACACAAACGGTATCTGTTCCATATCTCAATGTAAATAGAGAAGACAAAGACTCTACAACTATGTAATCACCAACAGAACGAAAATTAACTAAACCTTCATATCCATCTGAATCAACTTGAAATATTGCCGGCAATTTTGTGTTATTTCTTGAAAATTCAAAATAAGTAAACTGTCCATCATCAAAGACTTTAACAGGCGCAATCTTATCTGGACCATTAAAGGTATAATTAAAATTATACTTCTCAGGTCTATTCATATCAGGTAGATCAGAATTAACCTCAGCAATAAAATCTAATTCTGATTCATCACTAGGATAAATAAACCTTGCCTCTATTATCAAATCTTTATCATAAATTGACTCAGCTTTTTTAGCATCTAGATTAAAATGATATAATCTTTTGTTAGTAATTAATGTCATATTAGTTTTAGCCCTTGATGATTGTGGTTTTAAAAACAACCTATTTCCGGATGGAACCATTTCCCAACCAGTCGTATCACCCATTGATATAGTTTTTATAGTTTCACCAACATCAAACTGAATATGAGACTGGAACTGAAAATACCCAGTATAAAGATATAAAGAATCTTGTTTATATACATATGTAGCAATCCTTGAATCATAAGCCATTCTTCTTGGTTTTATTTCTGAAAAAGCATAAGCAAGTGAAGAAAATAGAAACGATAATATTATCAAATAGATTTTTAATCTCATAATCATAATTTAGTTTTATAATAATTTTTAACCTCAAATTGAGGAATTGTAAGTTTGTTATTTTTTTGATCAAAAATTACTCCGGAAAATACAAAATCAATATGAACTTTATATCTTTCAACTACAGTATCTTTAATTAAAGATTTTTCTTCAATTTTTATTATTGCTTCTGCTTGATCAGGCATAAAATAAAAAACATCACCTAAATGTTTAATTTGATTCCAAAAGCTTTCATCAACACCAACAAGATTAATATCAGATACAGTTAACAATCTTGAACCACTATTTCCAATTCGATAAAGCAAATTTCTAGTATCATTATATTCAAAATTTTTTTGAAACACTTTTGCGAAAGAACTAGAAGAATTATTAGCAATTTTTTTTAACCTCTGATCCAACGATAATACATCCAATGAACCCTTATGGAACTCTTCATTTAGTCTAATGAAATTTTTAATTAAATAAGCAAGTACTGCAAAATCAGGATTTTTATATTTATCACTCATTTGAAATAATCTGAGAGTTTTCTCAGTATTATCCTCATTAACAAGGACAACAGCACGTTGCACAGATAATGGAAACCATGCCTTAATTTCACTAAAAAGTACAATCATGCTTAAAATCATCAAAATTGATGATATGGTAAAAATATTTTTTGAATAATACGGATATAAATATTTATCTAAATGCCACTCAAAAGCCGTTTGGAAGTATGACTTATCATTTATAGATTGAGTTATTTCTTCTTGGGACTTTTCAAACATTATATTTCATAAAAATTAACATTATTGACCCTGTGATAATGAAAATCCAATTTTTCCATCATATAAATATAAATTCTCAGTTTTAACAACATCAATATCCTTATCATAACACAAAGTTAGTAAAGATAAAATATCTTGATTTAAAACTTCTTTATTTTCTTTGTTAGATACAAATCTGCATCTTGTTAGATCACTTTTTTCATTTTCATTAACATTTACTGGCCATATCTGAAGACCTCTAGAAGATATCATTTGTAATTGTAAAACAAGATTTGTAGAATTAAGTTTCAATAGATCTACCAATTCTTCAATTTTATTATATTTAAAATTTATATATAAATCTATTCCAACCAGATCTCGGATTAGTGGTTTATTCATTTCTGATAATTCATAACCAGATTTTTTATTTCCAGAATCAGATCTTACATCATTAAATAAATGCTCAGCTTTAGCTCCTAACCTTTCAATCACAGCATTGGTAAATTCAATTGTAGAAACCTTCTGCTTAGATAAATTTTGATTAAACATATCAGCCGTATGAATTCCATCTTCAATTGTTTTTAGAAAAGCATTCTCAATTAAAGCAGCAGACTCATACATTTTTAGATGCTTCAACATCATAATAGCTGCATTAAGAAGTCCAGAAGGGTTTGCAATATTTTGACCGGCAATATCAGGTGCAGAGCCATGAATTGCTTCAAACATAGCAAAATCTTTACCAATATTTGCCGAACCACAAACTCCAACACTACCAAGCATTTCTGCAATAACATCAGAAATAATGTCTCCATATAGGTTCATGGTCACAATAACATCAAAATCTTCAGGTCTTTTAGCAGATCTACCTGTACCAATATCTACTATCATTTTATTAGCTAATATATCAGGATAATATGATGCAATTTCATCAAAAACTTTACTAAATAGACCATCAGTCATTTTCATGATATTGTCCTTAACGCAACAAGTAACTTTTTTACGATTATGCGACACAGCATAGTCAAAAGCATATTTGATAATTTTCTCACAGCCTTGTCTTGTTACTAACTTTAGTGATTGATAAGTGTCGTCATTTAATCGATATTCGATACCAGAATACAAATCCTCTTCATTTTCTCTGACAACAACTATATCAGCCTTTTCTGAATAAGAATCAATGTATGGAGCATAAGATCTCATTGGCCTAATATTAGCATACAAACCCAATCCTTTTCTAAATGTCACATTTAAACTTTTATAACCACCACCAGTTGGAGTAGTAATTGGTGCTTTTAATAAAACTTTATTATTCAGAACTGTATTCCAAGAAGAAGGTGAAATTCCAGATTCAAAACCTTTCTTATACAAATTTTCACCGACCTCAATAACATCAATTGATAAGTTTATTTTGGCCGCTTTAAAAATATTTAAAACCGACTCCATAATTTCAGGACCAATTCCGTCTCCGTAGGCTATAGCAATTCTATTATTCATAAAAATACATGATTTTTGTTCTAAAAAAAACTTTACTAATCAATCAATTTAGATAGAGATGTGCATAAAATTATCAAGCAATTATTTTTTACTTTTATAGTTATGTCGAAATTCATTCCATCAATTCACAGAGAAGGATATATTTACATTGTAATAGCCTTAATATTTACTTTAATATGCTCTTCATTTTCAACACATTTAACATGGATCTCTTCCCTTTTAACCATTTACATTGCCTATTTTTTTAGAGACCCAGAAAGAGTAACCCCAGATGAAGACAATTTGGTTATCTCTGCTGCTGATGGAATTATAACATCAATAGAGACAGCATATCCTCCTGAAGAGCTTAATATTGAACAAACTGAATTTACTAGAATTAGTACCTTCTTAAGCGTATTCGATGTACATGTTAATAGGAATCCTGTATCTGGAACCATTATTGACACTCAATATC
>JAYOLW010000018.1:22575-30702 GCA_038120515.1 Rickettsiales bacterium
CTCAATATCGTTCTGGAAAATTTCTTAACGCTACATTAGACAAAGCTTCTACTGACAATGAAAGACAATCGTCTCTTATCAAAACTGAAAAAGACCAAAACATTGTAATTACTCAAATTGCTGGCCTTATTGCCAAAAGAATAATTTGCGATTACGCAATTGATGATAAAGTATTAATTGGTGACAAATTTGGAATAATAAAGTTTGGTTCTAGAGTTGACATTTATATACCTACTAACTCTAAAATTAACGTCAAAAAAGGTCAACGCGTTATAGGCGGAGAAACAAAATTAGCAGAACTTAAAACAGAAGTAAAAAGCCAAAAAAAATCTAAGTAAACTGATCTAATGCTAAACAAAGACTCTACACTACCATTTATTAGTCTTTTACCTAATTTTATTACCTTAATTGGTATGACCATAGGTCTTACATCTATAAGATATGCATTAGATTCAAAATGGGAATATGCTGTTGGCTTAATTGTAATATCTGCTTTTATAGACGGTCTTGATGGCAGAGTTGCTAGAGCACTAAATGCTTCAAGTAAGTTTGGTGCTGAACTAGATTCGCTTTCTGACTTTCTTAATTTTGGAGTAGCCCCTGCAATATTATTATATTTGTGGTGTTTTATTGAAATCCCATTCAAGGGCGTTGGATGGTCAATAACAGCTTTAATTATTATTTGTTGTGCTGTTAGACTTGCAAGATTTAATTCTGGAGAAAATCATGAAAATATTTTCAAAGGCGTTTCAGCTCCATGTGGTGGTGGTTTATTACTTGTACCAATAATGTTATCATTCAGCGATTTTAATATTATAATTGATAAATATTATATTGGCTTTTACTCTTTAATTATTGCATTCTTAATGGTAAGTAACATTGCAACTATTTCAGTTAAAAATATTCACATACCTCACAAATTCTATATACCTTTATTGATATTTTTAGCATTTATATTTGCATTACTAGTTATAATGCCATGGATTTTCCTTCCTTTTATGGGATTGATTTACATCAGCTCCATACCTTTTACTGTTTTTAGCTATAGAAACAAATAAAATGAAAAATATTTTTTTAATAAGTGGTCCAAATCTTAACCTTTTGGACAAAAGGGAAAGCGATCATTACCCATCTATCAAACTGTCAGAAGTTGTTAATAAATGTACTGAATACGGCAAAACTCATAATTTAAAAATAAAGCATTTTCAATCTAATCACGAAGGAGAAATTATAGACAAAATACAGGAAATTATTAATCAAAATAATTTTGATGCAATTATGATAAATGCTGGCGCATATACCCACACATCAATAGCAATTCTTGATGCATTAAATATATATAATGGTAAAGTTATCGAACTTCATTTTTCAGATATTTCAAAACGAGAAGATTTTCGGAAAACTTCCTATATAAGCTTTAGAGCTGATAAAGTTTTCAAAGGCGAAGGCTTACAAAGTTACATACAAGCAATTGATTTTTTAAGAGGTTTATAAATGTTTAATTTACAAGATAAAAACGTATTAATCACAGGTGCAACTGGAGGCATAGGACAGGCATTATGCAAATCATTTCTTAAACAAGGAAGTAACATTTATTTAGTTGGAACATCTAATGAAAAGTTAAATAACTTCATTAACACTGAACTTAATTCTGAAAAATGTTTTGCGAATAGCTGCGACTTTAGTGACAAGGAAGCAATTAAAGAACTAACAAAGAACCTTGGTAATAAAATTGATATAATTATCAACAATGCCGGAATCACCAAAGACAATCTATCTATGTTAATGACAGATGAAGAATGGGAGGCTGTTATAAACGTTAATTTAAACTCAGTGTTTTATCTAACAAGAGGCTTGATTAGACCAATGATGAAAAAAAGAAATGGCAGAATCATTAACATAACATCTGTTGTTGGTCACTCGGGTAACCCAGGTCAATCAAATTACTGCGCGGCAAAATCTGGTATCTTAGGCATGAGCAAATCTCTTGCATTAGAATTAGCCTCTAGAAATATAACTGTTAATTGCATTGCCCCAGGATTTATAGAAACGGCAATGACTGACAAACTAAATGATGATCAAAAAAACTCTATTTTAAAAAATATTCCAAATGGAAAATTAGGAAGCGTTGACGATATTGCAGCAGGAGCATTATTTCTTGCCAGTGATGAAGCTCAATATATAACTGGTCAAACACTTCATATTAATGGTGGACTATATTTATAGTTCAAAATTTTTAAATTTATCTTTTAATTTAAAACCATATGTTTATTTAGATTGTCATAATTTTTTAAATGAATATACCATGAGTGAAACATTACAAAAAGTAACCGAAATCGTGTCAGAAAACCTTGGTGTTGATACTGATAAAATTCAAGAATCTTCTAATTTTGTTGAAGACCTTGGTGCTGATAGCCTTGACCAAGTTGAGCTTGTAATGGCTTTTGAAGAAGAATTTGGTATTGAAATTCCTGATGATGCTATAGAAAAAATCAAAACTGTAGCAGATGCAGTTAAACATATTGATAGTAATAAATAACATATAAATATGCGTAGAGTTGTTGTTACTGGTATTGGTGCCGTAACTCCTATAGGTTGTGGAATTAATGAAAATTGGAAAAACCTGATGAATCTTAAATCAGGTATTTCTAAAATTGATAGATTTGACGTTTCTGATGTTACATCCAAAATTGCTGGTGCTATTCCACGTGGTGATAATATTGGTCAGTACAATCCTGATAATGTTTTACCTGCTAAAGAACAAAGAAAAGTTTCTGACTTTATTCTTTACGGTCTAGAAGCTGCAACTCAAGCAATTAATGATGCTAATATCGCTGATGTTTCTGAAGAGTCTAGCTTTAGAACTGGTGTTATAATTGGTTCAGGTATTGGTGGTATTAATGAGATTTCCACTAATACTAAAATTCTTGAGGAAAGTGGACCTAGGAGAATATCACCTTTTTTTATACCAAGCAGTCTAATAAATTTGGTTTCTGGTCATGTCTCAATAAAATATGGATTTAAAGGCCCTAATCATTCTGTTGTAACAGCTTGCGCAACTGGAACACATGCAATTGGTGATGCTTTTAGAATCATAAAATATGGTGATGCAGATACTATGGTTTGTGGAGGTAGTGAATCAGCTCTTACCAAACTCGCCTTATCTGGTTTTGCTGCTGCACGTGCACTGTCTACATCTTACAATGATTCTCCGGAAGAAGCATCTAGACCTTGGGACGAAGGTAGAGATGGCTTCGTTATGGGTGAAGGCTCTGGTATCTTAGTTTTAGAAGAGTTAGAATCTGCTAAAAAACGTGGTGCAAAAATTTATTGTGAAATTATTGGTTATGGTATGTCTGGTGACGCATATCACATTACATCACCTGCTGAAAATGGCGATGGAGCTTTTCGATGCATGAAAAATGCATTGAATGATGCAAAAATAAATACTAATCAAATTGATTATATTAATGCTCATGGAACTTCTACGCCTCTTGGTGACAAAATAGAATTAAATACTGTTGCAAGATTGTTTGCTAATAGATCATCAACATTATCTATGAGTTCAACTAAGTCATTAACCGGTCATTTACTTGGTGCAGCTGGTGCTATCGAAGCTATATATAGTGTTAAATCTATTTATGAATCAGCGAGACCTGGTACATTAAACCTTGTTAACTCTATTGATAGTCATGGTATTGACCTTCAAGCAAATAAGATTATAGAGAGACCAACAAATTATGCGTTATCAAATTCCTTTGGATTTGGCGGCACTAATGCTTCTCTAATTTTTAAAAAATTTGATGGCTAGACGTTTTTTTTACGTTGTCATCGCATTAATTACGTTTTTTTCTTTATATATTTATTATCTTTTTAATAAAAATTTAAATATTGATGGTGACAAAATCTTTATTATTAATAATGGTGACTCCTCTTCAATAATTATATCAAAGCTTCAAGAAGAAAATATTATTAATCATAACATTCTAATAAATTTATTAATAAAAATAGAGAGCAAAATCTTATCTAAATTAATTTTCAAATCTGGGGAATACTTATTTACCCGAAATGATAACTTGGTATCGATTCTAAACAAATTCCAAAATAATGACATTTTATTAAGGCAAATTACTTTTATTGAGGGGATGACTACTAAAGAAATAATAGATATCATTAATACAAATGAATATCTCTCTGGTGATATTTCGGTCGAGTTAAAAGAAGGGTACTTATTTCCTGATACATATTTTTTCGCACGTAACACTTCAAAAGATGAATTGCTTAACATTATGTTTGAAAAAACTAATACATTATTAGACAAGTTTTGGGATTTATATAAATACAATATACCACTAAAATCTAAAAATGAGGTACTTATCATGGCTTCAATTATAGAGAAAGAAACAGGTGCTCATGCAGAGAGAGAATTAGTTTCTGGGGTATTTTATAATAGACTAAAAAGGAAAATGAGACTTCAATCCGATCCCACTGTAATATATGCAATCACTCTAGGAAAATTTAAGCTTGAAAGACCATTATCAAAAAGAGATTTAAGAAAACAATCCCCGTTTAACACATATACAACTCAAGGTCTTCCACCTGCTCCAATTGCAAACCCTGGTTATAAAGCTTTATATGCAGCTTTTAACCCAGCTAATACAAAATATTTATATTTTGTTGCAAATGGTAATGGAGGACATAATTTTGCAACAAATCTAATTGATCATAATAAAAATGTTCAGATATTAAGAGAATTTGAACGTAACAGCAAATAATTGTATGAAGACTAATATTTATCGAATTTTTCTTTTTTATTTTATAATCGCAATATGGACTATTTTTATTGGTATATTCATGCTACCTTTTGCCTTAATAAGCAGAAGAATATCTATAAAAACAAGTTATTACTGGGCTGTTATATCCCTTAAAATCATCAAGTTTTTTCTTAAAATTTCTTACGAGGTGAATGGCTCTGATAATATTCCAGATAAAAGCTGTATAATTGCGTCAAATCATCAATCAGCATTTGAAACAATATTATTCCTAGCATATCTCAAAGATCCAATTTTTATTCTTAAAAAAGAGTTAATGTTTTTGCCAATAATTGGCTTTTATTGTATAAAATCTGGTATGATTTTTATTGATAGATCTAAACCAATTGGTGCAATCAAAAAATTAAAAAAATCATTATTAAATCAATCACATAGAAAAATTATAATTTTCCCTGAAGGCACAAGAATAAAATATAATCACAAAAGCAAATTCAAATCTGGAATTTATTTAATAGCAAATAGTCTAAAACTCAATATTGTACCAACCTCTCATAATGCTGGAAAATTTTGGCCAAAAGGCTTTCTTGGTAAACATCAAGGTATAATTACCACCTCATTTCTAACAAAGATTAGCTATAAAACTGAGAAAAACAATCTTATAAAATCTCTAGAAAATAATATTTATTCATCTATAAAATAACAACTCAATTTTGATAATATAAGGAGTTATTTGCTCTAAAAACTTTTATAATTAGGTAACAATGTCTGAAACTACATTAAAACAAAGATCTGGTTTATCTTTAAACAATGAAATAGATTCTAACTTATCACATATCAAATTACCTGAAGATTTTCACCCATCTAAGAGTTCAGATTATATGTGTGATTATTCGTTAAAATTTTTCCAAGGAAAATTAATTGACTGGAAAGCTCAGTTAATCATTGAATTAGATCATACAATCACTGACCTAAAAAATAAACATTTACAAGAACCCGATGAAAATGACAGAGCATCTGTAGAAAGTGATACAAGTTTTGAGCTTAGAACAAGAGAACGCTATATGAAATTAATCACCAAAATTGATCAAGCTTTAACTCGAATTGAAAACAAAGAATATGGCTACTGCGTTGTTACAGGAGATGAAATAGGTATAAAACGTCTTGAAGCAAGACCTATTGCAACTATGACAATAGAAGCACAAGAAGAATATGAAAAAAAGAAAAAACTAATGAAGACTTCTGAAGAAGAAGAAGCTTTTTAAAATATTTTTCATTTTTGTGATCTTTGTTATTAAATAAAGATCACAGCGATTCGTTCTTATTTCTCAAAAACTTTTTAATTGGTAATGTTAATTTTGAATTTCTTGGATTTTCAAAATTAAACTTAATTGATTCGGGTTTTTATCATTTATTTGTTATCTCAGGATTTCATGTTGGAATAATATTTTTGATCACAAATAAGTTTTTTAGTATTTTATTTCTTGCTCTTAATTTAAATTTCAAAACCAGATATTTAATAAATTTTTCAAGCTTAATATTTTGTTTGTTTTACATTTATTTATGTAACTTCCCTATTTCTGGAATTAGAGCATTATCTTTAATCACTATTTATCAAATTGTTATAAATTATAAGAGAGTGCCTAGATCTCTTAACTGCTTATTTGCGGTATTTTTAATAATTATTTTAGTTAATTTTAAAGTAACAGATAATCCAGGTTTTTGGTATTCATTTTGTAACAGCGCTGCACTAATATATTTTTTTAGAAATTTTGATAATCATAATTCGTTAATCAACAATATAACTAAACTATGGCGAAGTTCACTAATTTGTTTTTATGCATCAACTCCAATATGTATCTATTTTTTTAATAAATTACAACTAGCAGGAATATTCTCAAATGTCATAGCTATACCTTCTTTTATTTTTATTACTTTTCCTTTATCAATTCTAGCTTTTATAACAAATAATCCACTTTTAAACAAACTTGCAGTTACAAATCATTATTATTTGATGAATTTTGCCAAATTTTGCAGTAATTTTAAATTTCTAACATTCAATAATCTGAATATTGATAAAACAGAATTATTAATCATTACATTAACCTGCCTAATATGCATTTCGGCAAGATTAAAATATCATTTAATTGGAATTGTAATAATTATAATTACGAGCCTGAATTTTATAAAAAATAACCATAACTATTTATTGATTAACTCTATTCCAAGATCAATTGATATAAATTTTAACGGAATTAAACAAAATATATTAAAAAAAAGCACTTTTAATAAAAATTTATCTTGTTTAGAAAATCATTGTATTGTTCCAATTGACGATATAAAGATTTTAATCCTTAAAGAAAAACTATCATTCAGTAATTTTCACGAAAATTGCAAAAATTTTGATATTGTTATAAACTTAAATAATAATAATTTTAGCTGCTATATTACACCAACAATTACTGCTTATGATATTTTTTTTAATAAAAAAATTACAATTTATCTAATTAATAATCATTTCTACATAAATTATTAAAATTAAAATAAAAAATTAATTTTTTTATATTCTTTATCTTATTTTATTTATAGTTTATACAAAATTTGCTATAATATAATAATGAAATACCTATCTCTTAAGCACATTTTATTTAGTTTTATTTTACTAATTAGTTCAAAACTTTATGCTGGTGCCTGCAATGCTGGTTTCTATGATTTATGCTGGCAGAGTAGATGTGATGAATATATAACTGTCGATCTTGAAAACAATGTATCTTACCCTTATGATTCATATTGGGACAGCTCTACAAATAGATTTGTTTGCCCAAATAGTGGTTGTAAGCTTTGTGGTATTGATGCTTCAGGTAACATGGCTGATGATTGTTTTTCTCCATTTCCAATTTTAAGTCAAATACCTAATGGTAAATTTGCATTAAAAACTACAACCACATTACTTTATAACATGATTGGTTATCCTAAATCATGCGGACCAAAAAATTATAAAGACATGCCCGTAATGACAGATGTTGCAAACTTTTTTGGAATTGACCCACCCAAAGTTGATGGCTATAGCGAAAGATCAAATAGAAATTTTTATTTTGACATATCTAACAATCCAATGGGTGGTTCACAATATATTTATGCTCCAGCATCTCAGGTTGGCCCTGGCGATTTCTATCTTCTACAACCAAGAATTGAAATCATTGGTACCAAAAAGGTGATTCGTTTTTATATTTCACAATGGGGATGGCATTTAGAAGAATTTCTTAACTTCGATGGAACATTAACAAAGGATTATTTTCCGATCTATTCAGGTTCTTTTACTAATTATGGTACGATATTTGGCGCTCAAATACAATGG
>JAYOLW010000019.1:0-29480 GCA_038120515.1 Rickettsiales bacterium
CACATATATTTACCAATTTGCATTTTTGGCAATCAGGTTTTCTAGCTTTGCAAATATATCTACCATGCAATATAAGCCAATGATGTGCATGCAGTTTATATTGATCAGGAATTTTTCTAAGAAGCTGTTTTTCACTGTTTAGAGTATTATGAGCTTTTGTTAGGCCTAGTCTGTTACTTACTCTAAAAACATGAGTATCAACACCCATCGTTAAATACCCATAAGCACAATTTAAAAAAACATTAGCGGTTTTTCTGCCAACCCCAGCAAGTTTTTGCAGCTCATCAAGATCTTTTGGGATTACTTCTTTATAATCTTCAATTAACTGCTTAGACAGTAAGATAACATTTTTAGCCTTAGAATTATATAAGCCTATGGTTTTAATATATTGCTTTAAACCATCCTCACCAAGATCTATCATATCTCTTGGAGTTTTATATTTTGCAAATAAAGATTTAGTTGCTTTATTTACTGAGACATCAGTAGCCTGAGCCGAAAGAACTATTGCAACCAGCAAAGTATAATCATTAACAAATTCAAGCTCTGTAACTGGGCTGGGATTATCATTAATAAAAATATCAAATATCTCAGTAATTTGCTGTTTTTTTAACATATGATTTAATTTATATCTAAGATTAAATATAAATGTAACAATTTATAAGTAATTAACAAATTACCAAATCTATAAAAACATTTTCAAAACCAGTTTATAACTAAAATGTTTTAGAAAAATT
Organism: Rickettsiales bacterium; assembly: GCA_038120515.1. Taxonomy (GTDB): domain Bacteria; phylum Pseudomonadota; class Alphaproteobacteria; order Rickettsiales; family JABIRX01; genus JADHOX01. Next base: position 735 of record JAYOLW010000019.1, read on the forward strand.
AATTGCAAATAATTGCTCATCAGGATTTGTAGCAATATGATTAGGCTCAGTTGAATACAGATAATTAAAAGTTAAAGAGTCATTATTAGACAACTCTCTTTTAAAAAATAATTCATAATTTCTTTCTTTACCAGAAGATACCAGAGAAACTCGCTCAGATGCTAAAGTGACATTTCCATCTAGATCTCTTGCGGTTGCAACAGATACTAATACATCACCTGAAATAACACGCATTGGCTCAGTGTAGGCTATACCATAACTCGAATTATTTGCTCTTTTAACAAGTGCGAAAGATGTCTCCCTTGAAGTGACATCGCTAAAATTTCTAAATACAGAATATGCGTCTGATTCAATTTTAGAAATTCCGAAATCTAATTTTGCTATGAAATCAATGTCATTTGTCATGTTTTTAACATAACCAATACCATAATAACTTGTTTTGGTTCCACCATCAAAGTTAAATGCACCCTCTGATTCGGTACCTAGAAAATTATTTTCTTCAATTAAAGTTCCAAGTGAAAAACTTACAAGAGATCTACCTAAATCATAATTAAGTTTTGAGTATAAATAATTTGTGTCACTAACTTCAGAAAATGCAAAACCAATTTGTGTTTGCATATTTTTAGCAAAATTAAAACTTAGTGATGTATATGAAGAATTTTCATTAACTAAACCAGCATATTCATTATTTGCTGAAAATGCCAATGAACCAAAATTAGCATAGTTCGAACCAATAATGTCAGCATTGGCATCATATGCATCAAAACCCATTGATAATTCAATATTTTTTGTAAGATTTTGATTAAAACTTAAATTAGAAAATGAAGTGTTAGATAGGTCCGCATCCGGATTTTCAAAAATTCTAGCTTTACCATCATTGCTTTCATATGATTTTGCCTCAGAATTTGTCACTGAAAAAGATATATTATTGTTTAACGAAACGACTTCAGAACTTGTAATTAATTCATCATCAAATGAAAAGTAATCCGACACAGAGAATCGTGAAGCAGATAAATCTACCATACTATCAACTTTACTATTTAAATTGGCACTATAATCAAAATTATAAGAATCAAAATATTTTGCTTTAGCTAAAATATTTCCAGCATTCACTGAAAAAGCATCACCGAAATATAAGGATGTCGAAATTGAGGTATCTGCTAAGTTATAAGCAAAATTACCAGCAAAACTACTTGTATGAAGGGCAGGGGCATCAATATGTGAATAAACGCTAGTTGATGAATAAGAAGTATAGGTTGATTGAACTGCCTTAAACAGATTAATCATTCCATCTCCGCAGTTAATTGATCCAGAAGCTCCATCTCCAACACAACCAGTTATTTGAGCCACAGGAATTGCAGTAGCAATTAATTTGTCGACAATATTTTCCATTGATACTGTTGGAAAAGCTGCAGTTAAAATCGATACTGCAGAAGTAACATAAGCTGAACCTAAATACTCGCCTTGATCAATTCCATCAGAACTTGTATTAGTATCTAAATTACTATAAAGTGAATAAGTTCCTGCATTATTATAGCTTGCAACATTACCAGGAGCAATAAAACAAGCCATTGAGGTATTTAACCTTTTAGAACAATCATTTGTTGATATCTTACTATCAATTACTATTGCATTTATTGCGTAAGCATTATCATAATCATCAGTACCATCACTATCTAAATCAACAGTATCAGTTTCTGCATAAGTAATACTATCAACTTCAACATCGGCAACAGCGATTATATGATCCGCATTAACGTTACTACCAAAATAAGAAGAGTCATTTATCAAATCCATAAAAAATGAATTATCTGTAGGTATTACATAAATATTATTGTTACTATCAGTGTTATCATCTGATCTTAAAAGATTCGCAATCTCTTGAACTTTACTTGTGTAAGCTGATTTAACATCTGTATCATTTAAATATTTATAAGTTCCAGAATTAGAATATGCAGCATTACTGCTGTAAATATCACTACCAGCAAAATCGGATGCAAAATTACCCGCAGCAAAAGTACCTTGATTTGTTGAGTCAGAGGAATCATCAGGTGCATCATTACCAATACTATTAGCTCCAGTATAAACAACATTACTATTAAACAAATAAACATCAAACTCTAAACTATTAGTTAATGATGTTGGATCAGCAGCAGAGTAAGATGTAGTAAATGTAGTTTTAGTGGTGTCAGCAGTGTCATAAGTCAATGTTGCTGCATAATTCCTATATTGATTATTCAAAAGAACAACGGTGTTGTCTGCTTGAGCTGCATTTAATGCATTATACAAAATCTGACCAGTGTTATCTTCTAACACATTATCCATAAATGTGCCATCCATATCAGACATAAAATTGGTACCTTGAACCTCCATCAACTTTCTATGATACATTTGGGTTTTATATGAATTTATCTCTGCACCAGAGGCAGCCCCCTGAATTTCATCATCATCAGTTGTACCAATTATTGCGGCAAGGGCAGTACCATTAGCAACATCATTTTGCGAATATTCAAAAATAGAATATTGGTAAAACCAACTATCTAAAATATTATCTACTCCTGGATTGGTATTAGCAGTTATTCCATTTAAAAAAACCGTATTAGTTTTAGTGCAAGTTGGTGAATTTGTAGCATTACAAAATGTAGTATTAGCTGTATTAGATACAGTAGAATAATCAAAAGTATTTTTATCAAAACCATCATCACCATCAGCATATTTGGTATTAAAAAAACTATCCATTGATGTTATATGATTATCTGTAAAACTAACTCCAGTATCACTTGAGGCTACATTATACAAAAACAATGAAACATTCCCAGAATTTGATACAGAATATTTATTAGTGGCTAAAACATTAGAGTAAGGAGCAGATAGAACATTAAAAGTTATATTATTAACAGAATTAAGAGCCTGATCCGGTGAATAAGCTTCTAGAGAATTTTTATTATAAATTGAATAAGAAGCATTACCAAAATTGCTCAATGTACCTAAATCATCAAGATATTTTGTACTATTTGACGCAGTTTTTATAGATGCATTTGTTTCAACATTATTAGAAGAATCAAGATATAAATAACCATAATTGTTAGTTGTATTAGTGTTCAAATTTGAAGAGGATAATTTATTAACTCCTGAACCTAAAATTGCAATATTTGAACCAGTACCATCAGTTGTTTTAGATAAAGCAGATAATAACGCCTGAGCCTCAGCAATTTGCAAAACATTATTTGCTCCAACAAAACCATCTCCTGAACCACCGACATTTGAATCAGAATTTACAGTGCCATTTGAAGATGCACGCAAACTTGAAATATCAACAGTATTACTACTAATAAAATTATTACATGTAGATGCTGAAGTACCGACAGACAAACCATAATATTGACAATTATCAAATGAACTTACAGACAAATCTGTAATAGTTGTACTAGATCCACCAGATGATGATGATGATGATGATGTAGTCGGATATGAAGAATTTCCTCCACAAGATATAATTATGTGAAATGAAAATAATAGAAATAAAAAAGATTTTACAAAATTCATAGCGCAGATATCTCAATAACTAACATTATACACTATAAATTAACTAATTCAAAGATAAATTTTAGTTTAATTAGTAATTTCTTCTAAGTAAAAAGTAGCTCCGAAACAATTACTGTAATCAGAAAATTTAAACTTCCCACCTCTGATCACAATATTATCAGTAGAGCTATCAACAATCTTAAGGCACAATCCAGAGTGATAATCCTTAAAATTTAAATCAAGAGGATCAAAAACTAACTTAGTTGCAAAATCTTCTGGTAAAAAAATTATATCATCTCTTATCTTTTCAAAATAGGAAGAGAAAACGGAATCATAAATTTGATATTCTCTATTTTTGAAGAAACTAAAACTCTTTGGAGATAAAATCTCACGCAAATTATATTTGTCAGTTAATGAAATAATTTTATCAATATCATTACTTTTAATAATATTAGTTAACTCAAAATTATTTAATTTCAAAACTCTTGAAAGCAAATCAACAGAAGAGATGTTAGAAAAAACAATGGTATAAGAAGAGTATTTAATGCGTTTGATTAACTTGCTCAGAAAAACAACTGATTCATTTAATACATTCTTTTTAGAGTTATTTGATATTATTTCAAACCCTGTTTGACGCATCGAACGAGCATGGTTGTTTTTATCTATATTCAACCTTAACACAACACCACTATAACAAATTTTAAGATAATTTGTATCAACGTAATCAACAGCTCTCGATGTTTGTGAGGTTATATCAGATCTAATAGTTAACAGCTTATCAGATAAAGGATCAAGAACAGTAAAGCTTTGTTCAGAAAAATTAGCTTCTTTGTGAAATTCAACAGGTGAAGGATTAAAAAGTTCAAAATCATTTTCTAATAAATAATCAATGATTTGATTATTCATTTTATATGTTAGCTTTGCTTTACTGCCAAAAGAGTCATAAAAACCAATTGGCAGAAGATTATAATCAGACATAAAAAAACTATCTTCTATCACCCATAATGTGAAGAAGGGCGATAAAAATATTAATAAAGTCGAGATATAGACTTAATGCAGACATCAGACCAGCTTTTTTTGCAACCTCAGAAGAACCGCCAAGATTATAATAAATATTCTTTAATTTTTGAACATCATATGCAGTGAATCCTATAAAAATTCCAAGAACAGCAAATGAAATTAAATACATTAATGATGAGCTCTTAAGGAAGAAATTTATTATCATAATCAAGAACACACCAATTAAACCCATCATCAAAAATGAACCAAATTTACTTAAATCTTTTTTAGTAGAATATCCAAAAATACTCATAGCACCAAATACAGACGCTGTAATTAAAAACACTCTAGCTATAGAATCACCCGTATATATCAAAAAATAAATGCTAAACACCAAACCTTGAAGGCCACAGAAACTCCAATATAAAAGCTTCAATGTATTAAAGCTCATCTTATTAAAACCGAAGCTCATTGCAAAAATTATACCAATTAAAGCTATTGTAAGCAAAAATCTTAAAGAAAGAACTGCCTGAGTAAGGCTCGGAACCGATGCTGTAAATAGGGCGACAACACCAGTTATAGCAAGACCTAGAGCCATATAATTAAAAAACTGTAACATGAATGATCTTAAACCTTGATCATATGTTCTTGTTTGCTGAACTGTATTTAATCTAGAAAAATTCATAACAATAAATAATATATATTAATTTTATTAAAAGTTATTGATTTAGTAATAATAATCAACCTTATTCTTTGGGCTCGTAGTTATTTTGTACGAAATCATTTAATAATCTTACACCAAATCCTGTAGCTCCTTTAGCTGATAAACTTTTATTTCTACCAATGGTAGCAACACCAGCTATATCAAGATGCGCCCATTTTGTTTCAGATGCAAATCTTTGTAAAAACTGCGCAGCTGTAATACTACCACCACCTTTATAGTTAGAAATATTTTGAATATCAGCAATGTGAGAATCTATCATACTATCATATTCAGAGGATAGTGGAAAACGCCATAACTTTTCACCAGTTCTATCTCCAGACTCATATAACTGTTTTGCAAGTTCATCATCATTAGAGAATAATCCTGCATAAATATCTGATAGTGATATTACTATTGCACCCGTAAGTGTAGCAAGATCAACAACAAGATGAGGTTTAAAATTTTGAATAACATATGTTAAACAATCAGCTAATACCATTCGGCCTTCAGCATCGGTATTCAAACATTCAATTGTTTGACCAGACATAGAAGTTACCACATCTCCTGGTCTTTGTGCATTTCCACCCGGCATGTTCTCAACTAAACCAATAACTCCAATAGCATTTACTTTAGCTTCTCTTTTGGCAAGAGTTCTCATTAGACCAACAACAGCAGCAGATCCACCCATATCACCCTTCATATCATCCATATTTAAAGCTGGTTTAATTGAAATACCACCAGTATCAAAGCAAACACCTTTTCCAACAAAAGCAAGTGGTGCAGCTTCTTTATCTTCAGCACCAAGATATTGCATTATAACAAGCTTTGACTCTCTAACACTTCCTTGCCCAACAGCTAATAGAGCATTCATACCCAGCTTTGACATTTCTTTAGCACCAATAACATCTACTTTAAGTCCATCTGATGATAATTTTGAACAAATTTTAGCATAAGACTCAGGATATAATATATTGGCAGGTTCAGAAACTAAATCTCTAGCCAGAAAAACTCCCTCAGTGACGAAATCAATTTCAGAAAAAATCTTTTCAGCCTTTTCTGTATTTTCCAATCTTAAATCTAATATTGATAATGTGTTTTTAGCTTTTTCGGCTTTATCTATAGAGTAATACTTTAAAAACTGATAATTTCTAAGCTTTGCACCAAATGCAATATTTGCAGCTATATCTGCACATGAAACTGTTTCATCATGAGTATCTTCAATAATCATTGCAGATTTAATGATTTTTAATCTATTAAGTTCAACTGTAATCTTACCACCTAAATCCCTTGCTTTGTCATCTGACAAATCAGATGCGCTACCAAGACCTACCAACAATACTAAATCTAAATCATGTTCATCTGGATGAGAAGCAGGTACAATCTGACCATATTTTGCTGTAAATTCAATAGGGGATTTACTTATAAATTTTTTTAAATTATCAGAATCTAATAATTCAATAAAAAAACCGATAATAGCTACAAAAGAAATTGTTAAACTTAATTTTGAAAACATTATATCCATATTAACAATAATTTTTTGATTACTTATAGTTGAAAAAAAACTTATTAATCAAGTGTAATTTCATCAACTAGGTCTTTATTCTCAAGAAACGAAAATTCTGTATCAATTTGTTCTAAGTTATCATTTTTAACAGAATATACTGAAAGCAAACGCTCTGATATACCGTCTGGCCTAAATTTAAAAACCCCATTAATGCCATTAAAACCAATATCTTGAGTAATTGACAGGTCACGAATGTTATCATCAGTGTCAGAATAAGCTAGAAGAGCAGTTATAACTGAAACTGCATCATAAGCATATGCTGATATTCGTGATGATTTGTTATCAAAACTATTAAAATAATGTTGTTCAAATAAATTTAAATTATCATGCGGAATATCAACAAACCAAGAATCATATAAAGTTTGTGAATTCAATGCTTCACTTTTATACCAATTTGAAATACCAACAATCTTAACTCTATCACTTGGAAACTCATACTTTTCAAGAAGATTGATAGTGTCATTTAATACATCACCACCATCTGGAACAAAAAACACAATCTTGAAATCATCAATATTTTTTGGCTCATATAAATCTTTTTCAACTATTATCGATTCTTGATCAGATTCACTTGAATTATTTTGCAAATCTTCCAACAAGCTCGACATTAAAATATCATCTGCAACAGATAATGATGCTGAATTTTCCTCAGCATCCTGTGAATCTAATAATAAATTTTGTTGATACTTTGTAAGTTCTTCTTTCGACATAAATATTGGTCTGCCCTGAGCATCATTTGGACTTTCTTTTAATACATTAACCAATCTTTTAACATTACTACTTAAATGTACTCCTGGTGTATAAAACTCACTTTTTAAAACTACCCCATTGTTGAGTTCAACAGATCTTCTTAATTCATTAATAGCATAAGAACCAAAATCATTAGCTGGAAGTAAACTTACATAATATTCGTAACCTTTAGAAGCAGTATAATTTATTATCCTTTGAATCTGTTGCCGAAAATCAATCCCTAGTAAAAATATATTTTCAGATGCAATTGAAATATCATTAGAGAATGTAAAAACAAAAATATCCTTATCTTTTATTAAAGGCTGCATTGCTGAAACATTTGCACTAAACACAGGACCTATAACAATATTATAATTTTCAGCTATAATCTCTTGTGTTGCCTCAATAGTCTTAATATCACTTCCCTCTGTATCAAAAACTTTAAATACAATTCTAGGGTCTCTATTATCAAAAAGAGCAAGAATAGTAGCATTTAAAATTTCATTACCAATCTTTTCTGATTTACCTGAAAGAGGAAGTAATAAAGCAATTTTAATTTCATTTTTATCATCGAAACCAATATCTTTAAATTTTTGAGCAATTTGTTCTTTTTTTAAAGCATAATCAATAACAAATCTCTGTCTTTTTTGGACAGGATCTTCTGGTTGAACAACTACATATCTAACACAACTATTAAACATAAATAATGCTAGTATAATCGAAAATATTCTATATTTCATGAGCTATAAATAACAATTTTTCTGTATGGTTAACCTAAATATTACAAAAATAAATAGTAAATATTCATCTGGTTTATATTTAGTATCATCACCTATAGGAAACATCAACGATATTACCAATAGGGCGCTTGAAATTATTAAAGAATCTGATTGTATTTTTTGTGAAAATCCAATTATTACATTAAAGCTTCTTAAGCATTATCAAATAGAAAAGAAATTGTTTAAATATTTTGATCATTCAAATTCTATAAAAAGAAATGAAATTATTGATCACATAAAACAAGACAAATTGGTAGTTTATATTAGCGACTCTGGAACTCCTACTATTTCTGATCCAGGATTTAAACTAGTTAAACAATGTAGGAATGAAAACCTTAACGTTTTCTCTATTCCTGGACCATGCAGCGCAATTGCAGCGTTATCTTGTTCTGGTTTAATAACAGACAAGTTTTATTTTGCTGGATTTCTTGCCAGAACATCCTCTAAGAGGTCAGATGATTTAAATAAATTAAAACATATTCATGGATCTTTAATTTTTTTTGAATCTCCAAACAGATTGTTAGATTTTTTAGCTGATGCAAAATCTCATTTTACCGATTGTGATTTTGTAATAGTAAAAGAAATAACCAAAAAGTTTGAAACAGTTAAAAAATACAATTTTAATTCCTTTAAACCTGAGGATATTGATTTTCAAATTAAAGGAGAATTTATAATTATAATTGAAAACATTATAAAAAATAACTTTGAACAACAAAAATTAATTGATTTTATCGAATTGAGCAAAGAAGAATTATCAAACAAGACAATTACCAATTTAGCAAAAAAAATATTTAATTTACCTAAAAAGGATATATATAAGATTGTTTTGGAGCAAAATAATGTCCAGGATATCTAAATCTGCATTTAAAATTTTTATCTATCTATCAGCTTGTGTAGCAATTATTGCAGCATTAATTTTATTCCTTTTTCTTAGCGAAGTACCAGACTACAAAAAACTTGTAGATTATCAACCCATTCAAATGTCTCGTCTATATTCTTCAGACGGGTATTTAATCGACGAATATGCTAAAGAAAAAAGACTTTATGTACCTTTATCATCAATCCCAAAACATGTTATAGATGCCTTCCTTTCTGCTGAAGATAGTAACTTTTATAATCATCATGGGATTGATCCAGTCCCAATTTTAAGAGCCATTTATCAAAATATATTTCGGGTCAGTCAAGGTAAAAATATTATTGGAGCCTCAACTATCACTCAGCAAGTTGTGAAAAATATATTACTTACTAAAGAACGAACTTTATCTAGAAAGATAAAAGAGGCAATTCTTGCTATTCAAATTTCTAAAGTAATGTCTAAGGATAAAATTCTAGAGTTATATCTAAATGAAATATATTTGGGATATCGTTCATACGGAGTTGCAGCAGCGGCAATAAACTATTTTGGTAAGTCTTTAAACCAACTAACAATTGATGAGGCAGCTTTTCTTGCAACTTTACCAAAAGCACCAACTTCACTTGATCCACGAAAAAATTACTCAAAAGTATTAACAAGAAGAAATTGGGTTCTATCTAGAATGGAGCAAGATGGAGCTATCTCAAAAGTTGAATATGAAACATCAATCATAAAACCTATTTTAGTTGTTGATTTTGTTGAACAAAATACAGTTCAAGCTGGAGCTTTCTCCGAAGAAATCAGAAAACAATCTGAAGAAATTCTTGGTTCAAATAAAATTTTCACTGATGGATTATTTATTCAAGGCACTTTGGACTCATATTTTCAAAACTCAGCTAGAGAATCACTGCAATGGGGGTTGCAAAAATATGATACTAGAAGAGGGTATAGAGGCCCTTACAAAAAAATTTCTTTAACTGAAGAAACTGATACTGTTATCGAAAATGCAGATTTAATAACAGATACAAGTATTAATAATGATTCAATCTCGGATTTTATTAATTCTTTAAATGAAAAAAATGAAATAAACGAAATAACTGATAAATTTGATGATAAGTCTGAACCAAAAGAAATCTGGGCTGAGCAACTAAAAGAATTAAAAAAACCTAATGAAATGAAATGGCAAGACTGGCATTTTGCAGTTGTTTTAGAAACAGAAATTCAAGAAACTATAATTGGACTAGAAGACGAAACTAAAGGAATAATTAGAACAAAAGACATTGCCTGGGCCAGATCGGTAATTAGAACTGAAGATCTAGAAGATGGAGGCTATAAAGATGAATGGAGCAAAGAAATTTCTGATTCTAGTCAAGTATTTAAACCAGGAGATGTGATAATTGTCCAAAAAAGTAAAAATTATCCTGATAGGTATTATTTAAGACAAATTCCCGAAATCAATGGAGCTATGGTTGTAATGAATGTCCATGATGGAAGAGTACTTGCAATGGTTGGAGGATACAATGACTCAAAAACAGAATTTAACAGAGCTACTCAGGCATATCGTCAGCCTGGATCAATAGTCAAACCATTTACATATCTTGCTGCTTTAGAAAAAAACTTCATGCCAAATAATATTATTGTCGATGATGAAGTAAGAATGAAAAAAGAAGATGGAACGAGCTGGATTCCAAAAAATTATTCTGGAAAATTCTATGGTCCCACTACAATGAGAATAGGGTTGGAGAAATCAAGAAATGTAGTAACAGTAAGATTAGCTGAAATGATTGGCCTTGATAGAATTGCAAGCTTGATGGAAAGACTTGATGTTGTTGATAATCCTGCAAAAAATTTCTCAATGGTACTTGGAGCATCTGAAAGTAATTTATTAAAAATCACATCTGGCTACGCAATGATAGCAAATGGAGGAAAAAAAATAACTCCCCAATTTATAGAAAAAATTCAGGATAAGAATGGTAACAATATTTTTAAAATGGATGATTACGAATGTAACTCTTGTAATTATGAACCATATTCTAACGATTTGGATATTAATATTCCAAATTTCGAAAAACCATTTGAACAAATAATTGACGAAAGATCATCATATCAAATGATTTCATTACTAGAAGGGGTTGTAAAAAGGGGGACTGGATGGCGCGCAAAGTCACTTGGAAAACCTATTGGTGGAAAAACTGGAACAACTAATGATAGCTATGATGCATGGTTTATAGGCTTCTCGTCAGATATAGTTGTTGGTGTATGGGTTGGCTATGATTCTCCAAGATCCCTTGGTGATCATGAAACAGGATCATCAGTTACTCTTCCTATTTTTGTTGATGCAATGAAAAAAATGCTTAATGACGAAAATGCTAGAGCATTTAAAATTCCAGAAAATATAAAATTTGCCAAAATAGATAGATTAACTGGACAAAAACCAACACATAATACAAATAAACAAGATATAATTTTTGAAAGTTTTAAATCTGAAAATTACGAAAAATTTCAAAATTCAAATGAAACATATAATGGTGAATCTACAAAAAATAATTATGAAACAAGTATTTACTAATAGTCAGGAAAAAGAGAACTTCTTGTTAATAGAAGAAATCTGCAAAAAGTCGAAACAGGCATCTTTTGAACTTAGCTCAGCTTCTAGTAAAATCAAAAACAAAGTATTAGAAATAGCAGCAAAGTTAATTAATGAAAACTCAGATAAAATAATATCTGCAAACCAAACAGATATTAAGTTAGCTTTAAAAAAAGATCTATCAGAAGCTATGATAGATAGATTAAAACTAGACAAAAGTAGAATTAAAGCAATGTCTGATGCTATTTTAGCGATAAGAGAATTACCAGATCCAGTTGGCAAAACAATATGGGATAATAAACGACCTAATGGCTTAGAAATTAAAAGAGTAACTGTGCCTTTAGGTTTACTAGCTGTTATTTACGAGTCTAGGCCAAATGTAACAGCAGATGCTTTTTCACTTTGTCTAAAATCTGGTAATGCAGTAATTTTAAAACCTGGATCTGAAAGTTTTGAAACCTCAAAAGTAATTTTTGAGTTATTACAGCAAGCACTTCACGATGCTGGACTATCAAAAGACATTGTTGCTATTGTACCTAGTAAATCACGTGAGATGGTTGAACAGCTACTAAAAATGGACAAATATATTGATGTTGTTGTACCAAGAGGTGGAAAAAACTTAATTAAGAAAATATCTGAGGCCAGCAAAATTCCTGTTTTCAAGCATCTTGATGGTAACTGCCATACTTATATTCATAAATCATCTGAAATTGAGGTGGCCAAAACTGTATTATATAATGCTAAACTAAGGAGAACTGGAATTTGCGGTGCTACTGAATCAGTTTTAATTGATTCAGAAATATTAGATAAATGTCCTGAAATTTTTGCAGAACTTCATAATCAAGGTTGTGAAATTAGAGGCGATGAAAAAATTTGCCAATATCTGAATTACGCAATTGCGGCAACTCCAATTGATTATAGTACTGAATATTTAGATAAAATTATTTCCGTAAAAACCGTTAACAATATTACTGAAGCAATTAATCACATAAATAAACATGGCTCTGCTCATACAGATTCCATTATAGCTTCTGATGCAAAAGCATGTGAGGAATTTTTAAATAATGTTGATTCAGCAATCGTTATGGTTAATTGCTCAACACAATTTGCTGATGGCGGTGAATTTGGTCTCGGTGCTGAAATAGGAATTGCTACTGGAAAGCTTCATGCCAGAGGTCCTGTAGGACTTGAACAATTAGTAACATACAAATACCATGTTATTGGTAACGGACAAATAAGAAGTTGAGACAATGCCACATTTTATTTTAAAACATAGTGATTCAGTAATTGACAAAAATATTAATTATAAAAAATTATTTACCGAAATATCAGATATTATTAAAGATGATGAATTTTGCGATCCTAAATCAATAAAATGCTATTTAATGAATCCTATTTATACATATCTTCCAGCAAAAGAAATGTTTATTCATTGCGATTTGTTGATTTTAAAACGTGATAATTTAGAAATAATTAACAATAAAGTTAAGCAAATATCTAAAACAATAAAAAAGCATTTTGTTGAAAGCTTCAATCAGGATAATGAAATCCTTTCAATTGAAGTTAGACATATGAATAAAGATGATTATCACAAAGGAAAAATTAACTAGAAATTAGATCAAATCTAAATGAAGTTAAAAAAGCAGGAGAATTACAATTCTCCTGTTTCAGAAACTGATGAAATTAACATAAGAAGTCTTTTCTTAAGCTCAGGGTTTTTAATGTTTGAGAAAGAATTAATTAAATCAATTGAAACTTTATCATCTTTAAGAACTGTTTCAGATACGCTATTTTCAGAATAGCCTTCAAAGAAAAAACTAACAGAAGTATTAAGTGATTGAGCAATTTGATATAACATGCTTGCACTAATTCTATTTTCACCTTTTTCATATTTTTGTATTTGTTGAAATGTAATTTCAACTTTCTCAGCAAGATCAGACTGAGTTAAACCAAGAACTTTTCTTTTAAATCGAACTCGTTGACCAACATATACATCAATAGGATGAAACATAAAAATTACCCGTTAAAATTTATTTTCGCAGTATTATAGACACATAGTTGACACATGTCAAAAGAAAACTTACCATTTTTTAGAAAATTTTTGTCTTAAAATTATTGCCACTAGATTTATAAGGAAAAGAAAAATTATTAAACACAAAATTGCAGCAGATGTTTTCTCAACAAAGCCAATTTCAGGTTTATCCGACCATAGATATACCTGAACAGGTAAAACTGTAGTAGGGCTTTTAATATCAGTAGGAGCACTAGTTATAAAGGCTACCATGCCAACCATTAAAAGTGGAGCAGTCTCACCAAGAGCTCTAGCAATAGCAAGTATTGTGCCAGTAAAAATACCCGGCAAGGCTAAAGGAAATACATAATGAAACACTACCTGAAATGGAGAAGCACCCAAAGCCAATGCACCATCTCTAATTGATTTTGGTATTGCTCTTATACTATTTCTAGATGCTATTATAATTGTTGGTAACACAAGTAATGAAAGAGTTAGTCCACCTACAAGAGCTGAAGATCTTGGCATACCAAAAAAATTTATAAATACTGACAAACCTAATAATCCAAAAATCACAGATGGAATACCTGCCAAATTATTTATATTAATTTCAATTATATCAGTAAGTTTGTTTTTAGGAGCAAATTCTTCAAGGTAAATTGCACTTAAAATTCCAAGAGGAAAAGACATTAGCATAAACACAAACATCAAAAACAATGATCCAATTAATGAAGTATAAATTCCCGCATTCTCTGGTCTAGTTGAATCACCAAGGGAAAAAAACTCCCAATTAACAAAAGTTTTTATTGCATTTTCAGCTATTAATTGATCAATCCAGCTTTTCTCCAACTCTGAGATTACTACACTGTCAATTTCGATATTTCCTTTAAAATATTGATCAATTTTAGATGATACCTTAAACCATATATCAACAGTTTTTCCAATTTTATTAGGATTATTAGTAATATATTCCGAAATCTCACTTTTACTACTTTCAGAAATGATAAAATATAAAGCAGCTTTTTCTTTTCTGGTTTTGGCGCCTTGTAACTTTTCATTAAGACTTTGCTTTAAAATTGTGTTTGCTCTTACATTTTTAACTCGAGTAATGCCATCAATCTCTTCTGTTGAAATGTATTTAGGATTTAAATTAACTGGCAAAATCATTTTTGTTACGAAAAAAGCCGAATATGCTTTAAAAGATATAGCTGACAAAAGAATCGCTAAAAAAACAAATGCTAAAATTATTGACGATATGCCAATATTTTGAAACTTCTTTTCAGACTTGTATCTTTTTCTAAGATGCTTTTGATAAGCAGCAGTTTTGTATACTTTATCAAACGAAAGCTGTTTACTCATATTTTTCTCGATATTTCTTTGTGATCAATAATGCGATAACATTTAAAATTAACGTTAAAGCAAATAAAGTTATTCCAAGCGCAAACGCAGACAATGTCTTAACAGAATCAAATTCTTGATCACCAACAAGTAATGTAACAATTTGTGCCGTAGCAGTTGTAACAGATTCTAGAGGATTAATTGTAAGATTGGCTGTAAGACCTGCCGCCATTACCACTATCATTGTCTCACCAATAGCTCTAGATACCGCCAAAATAAAAGCACCAATAATTCCAGGTAAAGCAGCTGGAACTACAACTTTTTTTACAGTTTCAGATTTAGTGGCACCAAGACCAGTAGATGCAGTCCTAAGAGCTTCTGGCACAGATCTAATTACATCATCTGAAAGAGATAAGATAAAAGGAATTATCATAATTCCCATAACAGAACCTGCAGCTAATGCACTTTCTGACGAAGCTTCAATTCCAAATATTGCAAAAAAATCTTTTATTTTAGGAGCAAAAATAAATGCTGCAAAATAACCATAAACAACTGTTGGAATTCCAGCCAAAATTTCTAACAAGGGTTTAGCATATTTTCTAAAATTTTCAGTTGCGTATTCAGCCAAATAAATTGCAGAAATCAATCCAATTGGAGCTGATATTAACATCGCAATAAATGTAATTAGCAATGTACCAGTTATAATTGGAACTATACCAAAACTACCAATAGTATCATATTCGCCTGGAATTAAAGCCGATTGTGGTGACCATTTTGTACCAAATATAAAATCAAAGAATGAGATTGATTCAAAAAAATGAGCAGCTTGAAAAACCATTGAAAGAACAATAGCTATTGTAATTGAAATAGAAATTAAAGAAGCAAACTTTAAAGTAATTGATAGAATAGATTCAAAATGTTTTCTTGAATTAAATTCTATACCAATAAATCTTTTCGCCAGTAAAATTACAATTAAAGAAATTGCTAATGAAATGAAAAAAAACTTATTAAAGGTGAAGACATTTATCCATAAAGAAAATATCAAAAAAACTAGATTTATGATCAAAATCCAACTGGCAACACATAAGCCATAAAAAGATGGCAAATATTCTAGATTTTTGACAGAGCCAGCTTGTTTTACAATATATCTTTTAAAATAAAAAAAAGCAGAAGATATAGTTATAAGGATAAATAGTAAAATCATTAAAACTTAAATTTTTATTACTTATTTCTGAGACGCTTGCTAAACTTTTTGATGCAAAATGCAAGTTTTTATAAGTTTAATTTTTTATTTATTTTTAAATTGAAGGACCTGACTTACCTTTATGCTTTGAAGCAGCTTTTTGCTGTGCTTTAATCATATTCTGCCAAAAATTATCACTTTCCATCTTGGAACCAACCATAGCCTGAAGCCAAGAAATTTTCTGATTAGTTACAAATTTTGTCCATTTTCCAATTGGTTCGGCTATACCAACTATTTTAGTTTCTTCATATAAGTTAAGATCGGTTGTCTTATCATTACTTTGCTCTTTAGCAAGCTGTATCTCCTGTTTTTGCTCCCGCCTTCTAAAATCATTTTTATTAAATTTAGGCGGTTTTTTATAATCCATAGTATCGTTTTTGTATGATGCTGGAACAGCATATTTGTAGCTAAGATAAACATATCTAATAAAATTAAGAACAAATCTTACTATTCTGGCTAAATAAAAAATTGCAAAAATCGCAATTACAACAATTAATGATGATAAAAGAAAATCAATATGTGAAACCATTCTTTTTATATATAACTTTGGCTTTTTTATCTTTCAAAAACTTAAGAAAATCTTCAGCGTCTTGATGATTTTCAGATGCTACAACTGCAGCCTGAAAAACTATTTGTTCGTATAAATCATAATCAAGTTTTGAAACAATCTTAATATTTTCATCATCATATGCTTGAGAATAAAACATAATCGCTAAATCAGAAGCATTACTTAATAAGTAATTACTTATATTTTTAACAGATTTTATTCTGTATTTATATACCCATGCCGGCATATCAAGTTTATTTAGGAACAAATCTACATATTTTCTAGTATAAATTTCCGTTTCATCAGGAATTACAAACATAAAATCTTTGTTATGCTTAATATGATGAATTAACTCTTCAAGATCTAAGTCATTATATTCGTCTTGATCAATATTGGAAACAATCACTAATTTATCAACAAATAAATTTGATATTGAAGTGATATCAACCAAACCTTTTTGCTTCATTTCAAATATCCAGTCACTATGAGAAGTAATAACCATATCAACTGCTAATCCATCTTGAATCTGATCAAGTAAATCAGTCGATTGAGAAAAAGAAGCATTTATAGAATTATGACCAAGCTTTGCATATTCAACCAAAATCTCTGAAATAACTACAGATGTTTCAGGTGTACTAATAATATTTAAGGTATTTGCAAAAGTCTGAAATGAAAGAAGTAGATATATTTTTAAAAAAAATATAATTTTTTTAAAAGAGCCAATTTTCACGATTTTAATTATTAAAAATTGACTTAGTTATATTTAAACTTCCAGAACTCTCAATCATTTTCTTAACAACTGACCAAACAAAAAACATAAATCTTTCGTGTTTTAATAAACATTGAATTGACTTTTTTTGTTATTTTACTCTATATAGAGCAAAAAATTATATTATTTATTATGTCATTACCTTTAATGCCTCTAGCAACTGCGGTTTGGCTAGTTCAAAACACTGCCTTAACATTTAAACAAATTGCTGATTTCTGTGCTATGCATGAAATGGAAGTTCAAAGTATTGCAGATGGTGAAATAGGACATAACATAATTGGTAAAAACCCAGTTTTACTTGGGCAGATTTCACAAAAAAACTTAGATGAATGTCAAAATGATCCTACAAAATCTTTAATATTTATCGAAACTGGCATTAATGAGCAAAAGAAAAAAAACAAGAAATACATTCCTATTGCTAAAAGACGAGACAAACCTGATGCAATTGCCTGGGTAATAAAAAATTACCCTGAAATTCCAGATAATAAAATTGCTAAACTTATTGGTTCAACTAAATCTACAATTGAAGCTATAAGAACAAGGGCTCATGCAAATATTCAGCAAATACAACCAAGAGACCCAGTTTTACTTGGCATTTGTACCCAAACTGAACTAAATAAACTCTTAGAAGCATTTACTAGCAAAGAATCGTAAAGCTTTATCACCTTTACTGCTGCTTTTTCGTAACAAATTACAAAAAAACTCAATTATTGCTTGAATTTTTATAACAGTCTCATATTACAAGCTTTCAACAATTTGAAAGAAAATAAATATTATGAGAATAGCTGTTAAGAAATTATTACAAGAAGGAACCAATTCAACAACCAAAGTTTTTTTTACATCAGCTCGTTTATCTCATTCTTCATCAGGATCTTTATCATATCTAAAAACTGGTAAACCTGTTTCAAATCATTCTGAGCTATTTAGAGGACAAAAAAGACCATATTCAAGAGTTACTACAAATCCAGATGGTAAGGAAGTTACTTTATCATTTAACAATGTTATTCGTGATCTACATCAAAAAGAAGATGGAGTAGGTGGTGCATTTCATGATGCACGATTAGCATATATTCATAATTTATGGGGGCAATTAGATAAACCAGGAAGAATTGAAGGTGGTGGACAGGAACCTGGTGCAACTACGCAAAAAGCTTTTGCCTCATACGCAGATAGCCTCTTAAAAACTCACAACGCTGCGCCAAATGCACAAATCAGATTACTTACAAGATCTACATCTTATGCAACTTACGCTCTTCATGAAAATGATATTAGACTAGTTTTACAATATATGAAAAAATATGGTAAAAATATTCTAATAAAACAATTTCATGATCAAAATGATTTTACTGAAATAGCAAAACTCTATGATTTAATTGTGGAATTAGACCTTGATATAGAACTCGCAATTCCTTATTCATGTGAAGAAGATTACAAAGAGTTTTTCTCGAAAAAATTTGATGAAGCATGTCAAATCGCTGTTCGTATTAGAGATACAAAAAGAGATAAATTAATTCATGAAGCAAATCAGCTAGCAAATTCAATTGAAATTAAAGGAACTGAGATAGAACAAGCTGAAGCAATTGCTCAAAAACAAAAAATAATTTCAGAAGCAGAGCATAAAGCTGAAAAAATAACAGCAAAAGCTTCAGCTAAATCAATGATTTCAATGGCACATGAACAAAATATTGAAGAAGCAAAATGGCTTGCCACAGCTATGAGTAAATCAGCACTCAAACATGGGGTAACAGATCTTACATTGCATGCTCATGGCAATATACCTGAAGTTTACGCGGCGTTTATGTCAGAATGTTATAAACAAGGAATTCAAAATGTAAGTGTTGATACTGTTCCTGAAAGATCAAATGGCAACACATCATTTTCAACTATTGAGGCAACAACAGAGCATCTAAACTCTAAATATGGAATTGATATAAGACCAACTGCTAAAGATGCGGAAATATTGGCACAAATAGCCAAAACCCAAGAAGAAAGGGATAGAGACCTTACTAAAGCTGGGTTAAAAGTTGAAGATATGTTTAGCCCTTCAAATCAAAAGCCATTACTATCTGAGGCTGACAAAAGATATATGGGATTTCCTGACGGCGCTTTATTTTATTACGTTTCTGCAGTTAAAGCCTCATCTTTACTTAATTCATTGAATTCTGATATTTACCAAACTTTACAAATTTTAAAATTTGTAACTCGTAAAGTAAGAGATGATTTTGGTAACTTAACTGGAGTAACACCTGGATGGCTAAGAACTCAAAGAATGGTTCTATTTGCTTCAGACAAATTTGTTGTAAATTCAATAAAAGAATTTGCTAAAACAAAAGAAAAAGAAGTTAAAGATTTATCACAGGAAGAGTTAGAGTCATATTATGAAAACACTTTAAAAACAACTCCTCCTGAAGAATTATATGATAATGCCCCAGCTGAATTAATTGATGTTTTTAGAAGTGGCTGTGGCGAAAGACAAGCTTATCCAAGAGTATTTGCGCCTGAAATAAAAGAATTCATTTGTAAAGAACATATGACCAATTTTCTTAAGGAGCCAAGACTATCAGAACTTCCAGAAAATATTAAAGCTGACTTAATTGCTAACTCTATTGATAAGGTGAAAGTCAAAGAGATTTTAGACAATTATTTTACTACTTATGCTGGTGATAGATTTTTGTCAAAAATGAGCGTAGAAAAACAGTTAAAGCTTTTACCATATAAAGAGTTGCCAACAAGAATAAAAGATCAACTTAAAGAATCCTTATCAGAGATAGATTCTGAAAGAATTTTAAGCAATTATTTTGAAGAATTAATTTGCTCTGAAAGACAAGATCCAACAAAAGTTACCCAAACTGAAATTAGAGTAGCTTTAGATGCATTAGAATATTATTATAAACTTCATCAATTTGATAACAAGTTGTCTGCTTTATTGACTAAGGATGAGGCAAATTTTTTCGACCCTCTTAATATTGTTGGGGCAGCTGGTGCTAGACTTTACACAGAGTCAATAAGAGCTCAAGAAGTTGGACCTATAGTAAAAAAAGAATTAATTGAGAATTTTGCATTATCAGGCGAAGAGCTTGATAAAAAAATTGTTGAAGAAATTCTAAGCAGAACTTTTACGCATGCCGTTTTAGACAAAGGACCTAAACCTCATCCATATGGCTTATCAGCTGAAGGATTTCAAAATGCTACAACACTTCACAGTGCCGATACACCTCAAAGAATACAAAAGTTAAGTCATATGCTTGCAGCTACCAATGACCCTGACAGCATATCTGCAATCATAGGAAGTGATCTAGAGCAAGAAATAGCTCTACCATTCGACGAAACCGGTCATTATACCAAGTTAATAAAAAGCCAAGAACAAGAAATGTCTCATGCGCGAGTAGCTTTTAATAAATAAGGTTATTTGTTAAAGTTTTGATAATCTGTTGTTTGCATAGCTTTAATTCTTGATACAGCCCTAGAAAACTCAAATTCTAACTTAGAACCTGAATAAAGATTTTCGCAGTCATTATCAGCATAGAATATAACATTAACTTTTTGGTTATAAAAAACGTCAATCATATTGATAAAACGCCTAGCAAGCTCATTATGATTTTCATCAATTACATTGATATTTTTAATAAAAATTGTTGTGTAATTTTCTGCAATAATTTGATAATCTTTTGATCCTAATGGTTTATTACAAAGATCTTCAAAATCGAATAAAGCTGTTTTTGAGGCAGAATAAGGAATATAAATTTCTCGAGATTTATTAAATAATATATGGTGCGATACTTCAGAATTTGCTGTCAAATCACGAAAAATCTCATCAAACTCTTTATCATTTTTAGCGTTAATGGGCGCAAGATAGGTTCTTCTTAAACTGGCAATTTTCTTTCTTCTATAATCGCAATTAATATCTAAATTCATCACTTTGAAATCACGATAAATTAAATCTATGAAGGCCAAGAATTGATCTCGCTTTAAACCATCTTTATATAACGCATTCGGCTCGAAATTAGACGTGATTATAAATCTAACCTTTTGTTTTACCAAAGCTTTGAATAATTTATGCA
Organism: Rickettsiales bacterium; assembly: GCA_038120515.1. Lineage (GTDB taxonomy): Bacteria > Pseudomonadota > Alphaproteobacteria > Rickettsiales > JABIRX01 > JADHOX01. The sequence continues at coordinate 22,443 of JAYOLW010000019.1, forward strand.
TAATGAATGCATCTGCAGGATCATGAATAAGAAACTCATCAAAAAAAATAAACTTATATTGTTTTGATATGTTTTTAGCTACTAAGATTAACGGATCTTGATTTGCTTTTGCCGTTTTTCTATACTCATTTAACAAATCATAAACAAGATACATAAACTCATGAAGATGAATTCTTTTTTTAGGCATTTTGATATTATCATATAAAATGCCCGAAAGATAAGTCTTTCCAATGCCAACACTTCCGAAAACATATATTCCTGTTGGATATTTTTTTCTTCTAAAACTAAACTTATTTAATTTCTTAGCGAAATTTTCAAAATCTTTTAATATTCTAACCTGTCTAGGATCATAATTTATTTCTCTTGCTTTACATGAGTAATAATATTGTTTAAGAATAGGGAATCTTGTTAATTTTTTTGAGGTAAATTCCATAATTACCAAATATAAAGATGCAAATCATTAAAGACAAAAAAGAGCTCAGCTATATATGCCGGCAAATCAAGCAAAGTAAAGCAAAAATATCTTTTGTTCCAACTATGGGAATGATTCATAACGCCCATTTATCACTTATAGCAAAAGCTAAAGAGATGGCTGAAATTGTTATTGTATCAATCTTTGTCAACCCAAAACAGTTTGATAACAATAATGATTTTGTCAAATACCCTAGAAATCTTATTGAAGATCAAAAGAAACTCCAAAATGCTGGTGTTGATTATATTTTTATTCCAGAAACAGATAAGTTTTATTCTGAAGATTTTGCCTTTAATATAGAAATACACAAACTTGCGGATTTACTATGTGGGGCAACAAGACGAGGCCATATGAATGGTGTTTGCGTAGTGCTTATAAAACTGTTTAATTTAATTAGACCAGATTTTGTTATGATGGGAGAAAAAGATTATCAACAATTATATATTACAAAAAAATTAGTTGAAGATTTTGAATTAGATACTGAAATTATAAGTTGTCCAACAATAAGAGAGAACTCGGGTCTGGCAATGTCATCTAGAAATGAAAGATTATCTGATCAGGCAAGAAATCAAATAGCACCAAAACTTAAACAAAATCTCGAAAGTTTAAAACAAGAAATCATTAAAAATGAATATAAAGAAATCAGCCATTTAATTAAAAAATATTGGGAAAAATTTATAAAAGACGGTTTTTCAAAAATTGACTATCTAGAAATATTAAATAGTAATTTGACAAAATATGATTCAAATACAGCAAATACAAGAATCTTTATAGCTGTATGGCTAGAAGATGTTAGGTTGATTGATAATATTAGTTTATGAAGATTTTTAAAGATAAACAAAATATTTTAGCGAAGAAAATCAAATATGATTTCTTAATTCCCTTTACTCTAACTGTATTTTTAATACTAGGTGTAATATGGCTTACAAAAATAATTTCAATAATTGACTTAGTATCTGCAAAAACAGTTTCATTATCAAAGTTTGTCACGTTAATTGTAATTATAATTCCTGATTTGTTGTTTTACATTATTCCATTTTGCATTATCATTTGTTTTTATATATTCTTTCAGAACTATTTTTTTACTAGAGAAATATATATTTTCAGAAATATACCAATAAGACCTAAGGCTTTATTTAATCCATTAAAGAAATTAATTTTTATTATTGTCTGTTTTCAGTTTTTGCTAGGTTTTTTTATTGCACCCAAGGCATATCAAGCTTTTGACAAAATTAAAAATGACATCAAATATAATTTGCTTTCTGTTGTATTAACTCCAGGCTCTATTGAAAAAATTGGCAGCGATATGGTTTCATTTGCTGATTTTGAATCAGAAAATGAAATATTAAATAATTTTTTTTTATATCGTAATTCTGAAGGAAACAAAGAGTTTTTAATAGCAAACTTTGCTAAAATTGATAGTTTTGACTCTGATATCACTCTAAAAATTAGTGACGGTATAATTTTTAGAGAAAATATAGATCATGAAATTTCGACAGTAAAATTTAAACATTTTAATGATGATTTATCCTTAATAAATGATAATATTCACCAACAAAAAATTCATTATAAAGGAATGTCATTATCTCAAATAATATCCTTAATAAATGGGAAAGAACCTTTAAGAAAAGATTTTTATGCAGGTATTATATTTAAATTTTTTTGGATTTTCATTCCAATTATAATTTTTGTTTTAGCTCAAGAAATTTATTTTCATGGTGAATTTAGAAGAATTGGACTTGGTAAAAAGCATTTGCTATTTTCAGGAGTTTCCATATTTTTTGTGATCTTAAGTTTTATTATCAAAAAAACAGCTGAAACCAATATTTCTCTAGCGTTTTTTATAATAATTTTAGCAATAATTTTTATTTTTATTATCAACAAAGCTAACTTTTCTGAAAAAATTTAACAAGATCAATGTCTGAAACAACAATATATCCAAAAACTGATAGCAACCCTGACTTTAACAAACTTGATGAGGAAATCTTAAAAATTTGGGAACAAGAAAAAAGTTTTGAAAAATCTGTTGAAAATCGAAAAGCCAAAATAAATGGTGTAAACAATGAATTTATTTTTTATGATGGCCCTCCATTTGCAAATGGTCTTCCGCATCATGGTCATTTGCTTACTGGTTTTGTTAAAGATTTATTTGCAAGATACAAAACTATCAAAGGCCAGAAATGTGAACGAAGATTTGGTTGGGATACTCATGGGTTACCTGTTGAAATGGAATCGGAAAAGGAGTTAGGTATTTCAGGACAAATTGCAATTACTGAATATGGTATCGAGAAATTCAATAAGAACTGTCAGGAATCCGTAATGAAATATGCTAGTAATTGGCATGAATATGTTACCAGACAAGGTAGATGGGTTGATTTTGAAAATGACTATAAGACTATGGATATATCCTATATGGAATCTGTAATTTGGGCTTTTAGTGAATTATATAAAAAAGGCCTAATTTATGAAGATTATCGGGTTATGCCATATTCTTGGGCTTGCGAAACTCCTTTATCCAACTTTGAAACCAGAATGGATAATTCTTATAGAATGAAGGAAAGTAAAGCTATAACGGTTCTATTTGATATCGCTCCTAATCAAAAATTAATAGATTCAGATAAAAGACTATGTTTTATGGCTTGGACAACCACACCATGGACATTACCGTCAAATCTGGCGCTTGCTGTTCATAATGATATCGACTATGCCTTTGTAGAGCTTGATGATGCAATTGTCATTTTTGCTGAAAATTTGTTAGATAAATTTACTAAAGACCTAACTAAAACATCAACTGAAATTAAAGTTGTTAAATCTGTTAAAGGCTCTGAGCTTTTTGGAATTAAATATCAGCCTTTATTTAACTTTATAAAAGATTCTGCCGAGTTTGACCTTTCTAATGCTTACAAAGTTTTAAATGCAGATTTTGTTAATGTTGATGAAGGAACTGGTATAGTTCATTTAGCACCAGGGTTTGGAGAAGACGATCAAATAGTATGTAAAAACAATGATATACCAACAATTTGTCCAATTGATAATAGTGGTAAATTTAATCATATTGTTTCTGACTATACAGGTGAACATGTTTTTGACACAAATGTTCCAATTATCAAAAAATTAAAAGAGCAGGGCAATTGGGTTAAAACTGAACAATATCTTCATAATTACCCACATTGCTGGCGGACAGATACCCCATTAATCTATAAGGCTGTACCTTCTTGGTATGTAAAAGTTACAGCATTTAAAGACAAAATGATTGAACTTAATCAGCAAATAAATTGGATTCCTGAACATATCAAAGATGGACAATTTGGCCGATGGCTAGAAAATGCTCGTGATTGGTCAATCACTAGAAATAGATTTTTTGGTTGCCCTGTACCTGTATGGCGTTCTGATGATCCGAAATATCCAAGAATTGATGTTTATGGATCTTTAGATGAAATTGAACGTGATTTTGGTGTCAGACCTAAAGATTTACATAGACCATATATTGATGAACTGACAAGACCTAACCCTGATGATCCAACAGGAGTTTCGAAAATGGTTAGAGTAACCGATGTTTTGGATTGTTGGTTTGAATCTGGATCTATGCCTTATGCATCGGTTCATTATCCATTTGAAAATAAAGAATGGTTTGATGAACATTTTCCAGCTGATTTTATCGTAGAATATGTAGCACAAACAAGAGGTTGGTTTTATACTTTACTTGTTTTATCAACGGCATTATTTGAAAGACCTCCATTTAAAAACTGCATCTGTCATGGTGTTATCTTAGATGACCAATCGCAAAAACTTTCAAAAAGATTAAAAAACTATACTTCGCCTTTAGAGTTATTCAAACAATATGGTTCTGATAGTATGAGATGGTTTATGTGCGCATCTACAGTAATGCGTGGTAATGAACTTAATATTGATAAAGAGGGTGTTGTTTTCAAAGATACCTTAAGATTAGAGATAAAACCAATTTGGAATAGCTTTAACTTTTTTACATTATACGCAAATGCCGATAAAATAGAGGCTAAATTTGATTTAACATCAGAAAATGTTTTAGATAGATATATCATATCAAAGGCAAATACAGCGATTAGATCTATTGAGAATTCGTTAGATGCTTATGATTCAGTTTCTGCCTATAAAGCCGTTCATGATTTCTTTGAAGTCTTAAATAATTGGTACATAAGAAGAAATAGAAACCGTTTTTGGAAAACTGAAAAAGATGATGATAAAATTACAGCATATAATACTTTATATTCAGTGCTTAATGAAATGATCATTGCAATTTCGCCTTTAGTGCCTTTTATAGCTGAAAAAGTTTATCAAGGTTTAAACCCAAACAGCAGTGAATCAGTTCACCTTCAGAATTTTCCAGATGCTAATATATTCCCACTTGATCAAAACTTAACTGATCAAATGGATCTTGTCTTAGACATTTGTAACATTGCTCACTCGATTCGAAGCAAGCACAATATTAGAGTAAGGCAACCACTAAAAAGCATTAAAATCATAATGAAAAATCCTGAAATAATTAATGATTTTAAATCGTTAATACTGGATGAGGTAAATGTTAAAGATATTAGCTTTATCAGAGATATTTCTGAAGTTGCAGATTATAATTTGCAATTAAATTTCAAAACATTAGGCGCTAAACTTGGTCCAAAAATGAAAGATATCGCTAAACTTGCCAAAGATAATAATTGGCGGAAAAACGATGATGGTGAAATTATAATTGGTGATGAAATTTTAAGTTCTGAGGATTATAACATTATTGTAAAACCTAAGATTGCTGGTGAGATGATTTCTCTTTCAAAGGTTGAAGGTCTTGTTAGTCTTGATATTGATCTTGATGATGACCTGATCAAAGAAGGTTATGCAAGGGATGTTGTAAGATTAATTCAGCAAGATCGAAAAAGCGAAGATTTTAATGTTACAGACAGGATTTCAATCGAAATATCAACAGCCTCTGAAATAGTAAAATCTGCAATTAATCAATATAGTGATTATATCAAAGATCAAACATTAGGTGATAAACTTGATTTAATCTCAAATAATGATGTTGAATTTAAATATCAACATGAATTAGATAATACTAAATTACATCTAAATGTTAGTAAATAAAGGTAGGAAATGCAAAATATTGGTGTCATAGGAGGAGGTGCGTGGGGCACAGCAATTGCTAATTTATTAAGCCATAATAATAACAATGTTAAATTATGGGTTTTTGAAGAAGAAACTGCTAAAGCAATTAATGAAGAAAATATTAATAAGAATTTCTTACCATCAGTTAAACTTCACCATAAACTTACCGCATCTACCAATTTAAAAAATTTTGCAAATCAGGATATTTTATTCCTTGTGGTACCAGTTCAATTTACTGCCAGTACGATAAAACCTTTACAGAAGCTTCTTAGCAAAGACACTATCTTAGTAATTTGTTCAAAAGGCATTGAGACTAGTTCTAAAAAACTTCTGACAGATATTATAGCTGAAATCTTCCCTGATAACAAAGTTGCGGCTATGTCTGGTCCAAATTTTGCTGATGAAGTAGCAAACTTAAAACCCGCAATTACAACCGTTGCATCAGAAGATGAAGTCACGGCCAATAAGGTTGCAAAAGTCTTAGAAAATGATGATTTTAAGGTTTATACTCATGCTGATGTTATTGGTGTTGAATTGGCTGGGGCTTTAAAGAATGTCGTAGCTATTGCCTCAGGAATTGCCGCTGGTCTTGAATTATCGGTTTCAACTAAATGTGCTATTTTAACTAAAGGTATTCATGAAATGGCCAAGATTTCTGAAGCTTTTGGTGGCAAAAGAGAAACCATGCTTGAAGCTTGTGGTATTGGCGATTTAACTCTGACATGTATGAGTGAAAAATCACGTAATATGTCACTTGGTATTGCTATTGGTAAAGGTGAGAAATTATCGAATATATTATCAAAAAGAAAAACAGTCGCAGAAGGTGTGGCTACTTCTAAAGCTTTATATGAGATAATAAATGAACGTGATCTAAATTGTTATTTATTTACACTTGTATATAAAATTTTATTTGAAGATCTTCCACTTGAAGAAATTAAGTTTATTTAAAAATTAAGAAAAGATCTTTTTACTCTTTTACCACAGATAATTCCAGCTAGTAAAAATTTTAATAAAATAACAGCCAGATAAACTTTGAGCTCAAAACTTTGGAAATGTGTAAAAATTGAGACGGAGCTATATACAACTAACATTGAAATTAAGCCTAATAAGATTCCAAATTTTATTCCATATTTCAAATTATGCTTAACTGAATAAAAAGTATAAATTATTACAAATAATAATGCTTTTAGAAATGTAATCAGAAAAAAGAGCAAGTAATTATTATAAAAAGATATAATTAGCTTTTTCTCGGCGATATGGAAATAACTCAATATCAGTTTAAAAGATGTAATATCTAATATCACAAAAACTAAAAAAATGATAATAATACTCGATATAAAGTTTTTAATTAACATCTGTTAAACATAAGTGTTCCTTTAAATTTAACATAATTTTAGAAATTCTGCAAATCTGGCCACAAAATTAAAAAAGAA
>JAYOLW010000020.1:0-29458 GCA_038120515.1 Rickettsiales bacterium
ATACCACCAGCCACACCTAGTGCCATCCAGCCAGGCACCACCTGTGACTTACCAATATTATCAACAGTTATAACCTCACCATGATAATTAGTTGGTATTCCACCCATATTATAATGAACCGTTGGGATTACCGGGATAGGAGCTTTTGTTATATCTACTCCTGCAAAAATTTTGGCAGTCTCACCAATACCTGGAAGCCTCTCATGTAGAACATCACTATCAATATGATCCAAATGCAAAAATATATGATCTTTATTTTTTCCAACACCCCTTCCTTCAGCTATTTCCATTGTCATAGCCCTAGATACAACATCCCTAGACGCTAAATCTTTAACATTAGGAGCGTATCTTTCCATAAAACGCTCACCCTCAGAATTAACCAAATATCCTCCTTCACCACGCGCTCCTTCAGTAATCAAGCAGCCAGCACCATAAATTCCTGTTGGATGAAACTGAACAAACTCCATATCAGACATGGCAATACCAGCCCTAATTATCATACCACCACCATCACCAGTTGATGTATGAGCAGATGTTGCAGAAAAATAAGCTCTACCATAACCTCCAGTTGCTAATACAACCATCTTAGCATTAAAAACATGTAATTCACCTGAATTTAAATCTATTGCTAAAACACCATTACACTCACCATCATCACCCATCAGTAAATCAGTTGCAAAAAATTCAATAAAAAACTTAGCCTTATGTTTTAGAGATTGCTGATATAATGTATGAAGAATTGCATGACCTGTTCTATCTGCAGCACAACATGTTCTTTGTGCAGCCTTACCTTCTCCATATTCTGTTGTCATGCCACCAAATGGCCTTTGATAAATTTTTCCTTCAGCTGTTCTTGAAAAAGGTACACCAAAATGCTCAAGCTCACGAATTGCATCAGGAGCTTCCCGACACATATACTGGATTGCATCCTGATCACCCAACCAATCAGAACCCTTAACTGTATCATAGGCATGCCAGCGCCAGTCATCTTTATCAATATTACCAAGCGCAGCCGAAATACCACCCTGAGCAGCTACCGTATGACTTCTTGTCGGAAAAACCTTAGAAACGCAGGCTGTTGAAAGACCTTGAGCCGCCATTCCTAATGTAGCACGCAAACCAGCACCACCTGCACCAACAACTAAAACGTCATAATTATGATGAATTATATTATATTTTTGATCACTCATGCTTAAAAATTTAAAAATACTTTAACCAAGCTAAAACAAAGTAGAATAGCAGTAAAAAAACCAAACAAGTTAATGAAAATTGTCAACGCTATTTCTGAAGCTTTATTATGAACATAATCCTCAATAATAACCTTAACCCCCAATGTGGAATGGTATAATGCTACTACAAGTAACAAACCAAACAAAACTACCGATATCTGAGAATCCAATAAATAAAAACTCTTTTCAAACACATTACCCTTAACAGCATTAGCAGCAAAAAAGGAAAACCAAACAACTAATGGTATCAAAGCGATAGCTGTTAATCTTTGCATCCACCAATGCTTAACACCCTCAGCATATTTGAACGAAGATTTATCTTTAGTTAAATTAGACATAGCCAAATAAAATATTGTAAATGAAAAACCATGTAACAGAAGTCAATACAACCGCACAAAAAAGAGCAACAACACCAGATCTTGTAACCGAATCTTTACTAAAACCTATACCAGCATCCCAGATTAAATGTCTAATACCATTAACTGTATGATAATTTAGGCAGAGAATCCAACAGAAGAGAATCAACTTGCCAAAAAAAGATGAAAATATCAAAACCGACAAATCAAGAAAAAGCTGAGCAAAAACAACGTTATCAAATGTTGCAAAGATCATAACCCAAGCAAGGTACAGAAGACCTATATAAAGAAAGAAACCTGTTATTCTATGCAAGATAGATAGGGTTGATGTGATTTGAGGTTTATATATTGAAAGATGAGGAGATAATGGGCGAGATGCTGAATTCATAACAAACTAACTTGATAACTTATGCTCTTTAAACAACACATGCTTTCTCACAACAGGATCATATTTTTTGAAAGATAATTTTTCAGTAACAGTTTTAGGATTTCTTTTTTTAACATAGAAATAACCTGTACCAGCTGAGCTAACTAACTTAATTAGCAGATTTTTTTTACTTTTAGCGGCCATTTTAAAAAAATAATTTATTAATAAATTGGCATGACTAATACTTATCAACAAGACCATTGTCAAGCAAAAAACCTATTTTAAAATATCTAAAACCAAAATGAACATTACAATAATAATTTAAATCTCTAGAACTGGGAAAGCCACACCATAAATCTTTATGTTCCCTGAATTAGCCAAAATCTATTAGAACCTCTATATAAGAGGCTCTAATAGAACTTTAAGATATAGAAATGAAATCTACGTCAATTTTGCCTCCTTTCGTATTTCGTCAACTAAACTATGTTTAATTTTTATAGAAAGAAAACAACGCGTTGATAATAAGTTATTTTAGTAACTTATCACCAATCTCACCTTCTAAAAAATTGCCTTCCCAAATTCCATTATAAACTAAATTTAGGTTTACTGCAAATATTTTTTATAAGGCCTAATTAAACCAATATTAAATTATCAATATGAATTACACTATTATTAACTGGGCGCTTTAGGATTTCCTCATGCTTGTTATTTTTGGAACCAATTATTTTAATCAGGTCTACTGAACTATAATTTACTATTCCCTGTCCCAAAAACTCCTTGTTTTGATCTAATATTCTCACAATATCACCCTTTTTAAACTGCCCCAAAACCTGTTGTATACCCACAGCTAAAAGACTAGAACCATTTGAAAGAGCCAACATAGCACCATTATCAATCACAACATCACCAGAATGCTTAAGATGTATCAACCACTTATTTTTAGCTGTTAACTTATCAGCAACAGCCTTATAAAAACTACCAGATCCCGATAGAATTTGCTGAATTGGGTTATTATTTATACCTGAAGATAATATAGAATCTATTCCTGATTGGCCTACTTTTACCATTGCCTTTAATTTAGACTCCATTCCACCAGTTCCTAAATTACCAACTTTATCAAAACTATGCTTTTTAAAATCAACATTCGCAATATTTTGAATTAAAGTTGCATCAGAATAAATCTTAGGATTTTTATCATACACCCCATCAACATCAGACAAGATAATAAGCAAATCAGCATCACTAATGACAGCAATCTTTGCAGCCAAATGATCATTATCACCAAAACGTATTTCATCTGTAGCAACTGTATCATTCTCATTTATTATTGGGATAATACCAAAATCCAAAAGCCTACTAATTGTAAATTTAGTATTTAAAAAGCGTCGTCTGATTTGATAATCATCAATAGTTAGCAATAGTTGAGCAATTTTTAGATTGACCTCTTTAAACTGCTGATGAAACTTATTACTTAAAAACAACTGACCATATGCAGCTAAAGCTTGATAATCTTCTAATGCAAATGCACCTTTTTTTTTACCTAATTCCAAACAACCAGAAGCTATAGAACCAGATGCAACAATTATAACTTCATGGCCACTCTTAATTAAATCGCCAACATCGCTAACAAAGCTTTTAAACCATGTATAACGGAACTCATAATTTTCTGGATTAATCAAAATTGATGAGCCAATCTTAATAACAATTCTTGAGTATTTAGAAAAATCATCCATAAGAAAAAAAATTTATTCAAAGCTATGACAGTATCTACAAAAGAAATACAAAATTTACTAGCAGAAAAATTACCTGATAGCCAAATTGAAGTAATTGATCAACTAGGTGATGGGTATCACTATCAAATCAACGTTGCTTCTAAAGAATTTGTCGGCCTTACAAAACTTAAACAACATAAGAAAGTTATGGATGTGCTAAAAGAATATTTGCAAGAGAAGATTCATGCTGTTTCAATTCAAACAACTTCTTTATAAAATTTTAAAGCCAACTAGATGTATTGCCATTACTCTTTGGATTCTTTCATGTAATGCTTACGCAATTAGCAATATTGAAATAATTGGTTCAAACAAAGAATCATTACCATTAGAAATCAAAATTGATGAATTTGATAATACAGACAATTTAAATATGCTGCATCAAATAATTCAAAGGGTAAAATTACAATTAAATGAAAGCTTAATTTTTAAAGTTTCATTAGAAGAAGATAATAATAAATTTATTTCAAAACTATTAAATAAAACACCAGAATTTTTTCCTTATAACCTAAATTTTTCTATTTCAGAGAATCCAAATACATCAGGCTTTAAAATTCAAATCAAAATATTAGATAATTACCTCAATGAAATATCTGACGAATTTTTAATAGAAGGCAACAAAACCAAATGGTACAAGGCAGCAGCACAAATATCTGACAGAGTCTTTTTTTCCTTTACCGGAGTATTTGGCTATTTTGACACCTCAATAATTTTTATAGCAGAATCTGGAAAGTTTAATGATAGAAAGAAAAAAATTGCAATAATGTCTTTATATGGCGACGAATATGAAGAATTTACTGATGGCAAAAATTTAGTTTTATCACCTACTATCTCAAGTGATCGCAAGTTAATTGCTTATGTTTCTTATTTATCCAAAAAGCCTAAAACCTATATTTATAATTTTAACTCTAAGACACTTAAAACAGCATCTGAAAACAAAAAAGATATCATGACTCTCACTCCTGCATTTTTACCAGGAAATAATAACCAAATCTTAATGAGTAAAGTCTTTGATGGAAATAGCGAAATAGTCAAATATGATCTTGCTAAAAATAAATCTATAAGACTTACAAATAATCCTGCAACAGACATATCACCGAGCTACTCACCCGTTCAAGATCGTATTGTTTTTAGCTCAGATCGGTCTGGAAAAGCAGAATTATATATTATGAATCCAGAAGGCACAGAAGTTAAAAAAATTAAATTTTTAAAAGGAACATACACAAACCCTAAATTTTCTCCTGATGGCAGATATATTTCCTTTACTAGATTTTTAGATGATATGTTTAGCGTTGGAATTCTTGATACCGAAACTTTCTATACTAAGATATTATCAACCAGCTATAAGAATGACTCGCCAAGCTGGGCTCCAAACAGTAAATATCTTATTTTTACAAAAAGTAACGAAAACTCGAAATCCTCAAAACATAATTTATCCAATTTATATATTGTTGACTTAAATGGTAATATTATAAATAAAGTCAGAACTCCTGCGGATGCATCAGAAGCTTATTGGTTTAAAAATTAAAATGAATATTTTTGCAATTATTGGTAACACAACCCTAACATTTCTTAAAAAAACTGGTAAAGTATCTATTTTTACAGCTACTTCTATTAATGCAGTTTTTAAACCTCCATACTATCCAAAAGAGGTATTAACTAACCTTTTTAATATCGGATTTCTATCTCTTCCAGTTGTTGCGCTAACAGCAATTTTCACTGGCGCAGTACTTGCGCTTCAAAGTTACACTGGTTTTTCAAGATTTAATGCTGAAAGCACTATTTCGGCAGTCGTTGCTTTGTCAATCACGAGAGAACTAGGACCAGTGCTTGCCGGACTCATGATCTCAGGTCGAGTTGGTGCTGCAATTTCTGCCGAAATTGGTTCTATGAGGGTAACAGAACAGATTGATGCATTAAAAACATTATCAACAGACCCTTTTCAATATCTTATAGCACCAAGAATTATAGCCGCCATTATTGCACTCCCATTTCTGGTTATTGTTGCGGATATTATCGGCATTATGGGTGGATATTTAATTGCAGTTTACAAACTTGGCTTTAACCCAACTACTTACATAAAAAACACTTTTGAATTCTTAGAACCAATTGATGTCATTTCTGGACTAATTAAAGCAACTGTTTTTGGATTTATTGTCAGTCTTATGGGATGTTACAACGGTTATTATGCTACCAAAGGAGCACAAGGAGTTGGTTTTGCCACAACCCAAGCTGTAGTGATGGGTTCAATTATGATTTTATTTTCAAACTACTTTTTAACCGAATTGTTTTTTTCCTAAAAATGTCTAGCAACGCTTATTTAATTGAAATCAAAAACCTACATAAATCATTCGGTAATAAAAAAGTTCTAAAAGGCGTTAATCTTAATATTACCAAAGGTGAATCAACCGTTATTGTTGGATCTTCTGGCTGTGGAAAATCTGTTCTTATCAAGAATATTGCTATGATCATGACACCAGATGCAGGTGAAATCGAAATTCAAGGTATAAATATTACTAAAGCTTCCAAACAAGAAAAAAATCAAATTTTAAACAAAATGGGTTACTTATTTCAAGCTGGGGCTTTGTTTGATAGTTTAACAATATGGGAAAATATTGCATTTCGATTACTTAAAGCTAAAGTCAAGAAATCCGATGCTAAAGAACAAGCTGCAGAGATGCTGAGTGAAGTTGGACTTAAAAATGACATCTTAGATCTAAAACCTCAGGAATTATCTGGCGGCATGCAAAAACGTGTCTCACTTGCTAGAACTATTATATCCAAACCCGAAATTATTTTCTTTGATGAACCAACAACCGGACTTGACCCTATTACCTCCGAAATTATTGATGACCTTATTATTTCATTAACACAAAAAATTGGCGCAACAGCTATAACTGTCACACATGATTTAGCTTCTATCAAAAAAACCTCTGATAAAATTGCAATGATAGATAATTGCGAAATTATTTGGCAAGGTCGATATGAAGATATCCCAAATTCTACGATACCAAAGGTCAAAGAATTTTTTAACTCTCGTAATTTCTAATATTACCTAAACATTATTTTCGTGCCATAAAAGTTCCATCACTTTTTGATGAACAGGAGACAGGGGCTACTAATTGTAAAAGGTCAAACTCTCTTTCCTCACTTGATGAAGATTTCTCACTACTTGGCGAAGAGCTATGTGATGGTTGATCATGACTTGATATTAAGTTAGCTAAACCAGAAAAAGATGATAGATGCTCTTTTGTATATTTTGAAATATGAGTTGTGAGCTTTCTATTATCTGGTAATTCTATATATGGACAAAGTTTTAAACGATAGAAACAATCATACAAATAATCAATTTGCAAATCTGTTAATGGTGCAGATGTACTTGACCTCGGTTCAGCTACAAATGCTGCAAATTCTTGATTTCTGATTGGCTCTGACATAGATGGCTCAGCTAAACATTCTGCAATTTCTTGGTCTATTATTGGCCTCGGTTCAGCTAAACATTCTGCAATCGCTTTCTTTAAATATGCTAGTTTTTGTTTAAAAACTTCAATTGGGTTTTGACCAAGTTCTTCACTTGCTGGTATCAAAGAATCTATAATTGCAAAAATACCATCGCTATCTTGATCCGAACTTATTTTTTCAAAAAGATCTGAAGTAGTATCAATAACCTTTTTTATTGTGCTTGCCTTTAATTTTAACAAACCATTAATAGCAAATCTTGGGAAATTAGGCTTAGCACTCTTACCTAACAAATTTAATCCATCTAAATGCTCGTATAAGTCATAAACTTTACCATTTCTTAGATAATCATTAAGAAATGTTGATATATAATTTAGTTTTGCTTCTAAAAGGCTTGCTCTTAGTCTTTGTGGAGTTATCGAATCTATAAATTTACAAATTTTATCTTTAGAATTGTGACCATGGATGGCAGTTACAAGCTGTGGAATATCTTCCAATAATTTACAAACAGCTTGCTTTACTTTTAAATCAGAAAATTTTTTTTCATAATCAACCATTGTTGCTTTTGCAGCCAACATAATTCTATTAAAATAAGTAATCTTAGAAATATCCTGACACTTTAGCAAGGCCTTCAAAGCTTTGTCATCATGATACAAATCTAGATAATAATCAAATGTCTTCGCTTGAAAAATTGATTGCGGAAGAATAGCTAGAAGTTGTTTTTCAAAGCCACCCATAGTTTTATGGTCTATTGAAACTGGTTTTGAAAGAATATATTTTTCATTTTTAAAGATCTTGAAACTGCTTTCAAAAGCTTTTTTATAATCTTCATATGGGAAGAAATACAAAATCAAGCTTAATAAATCCTGCTGAGCTAATGTTAAATTATAGCTATCTTGCTTTAGCTTTAATAAATATTTTTTAACTAGTTTATCTTGATCAAAACCTAATTCATCAAAGATGAAGACTAATGTTTTTTGATTAGATAATGAAAAATCTTTAACACATTCCTGTAAATACCCATATGCTGATTTAAGATTTTGCTTTTCATCTCCATCAAAAGTTATGTGGGATGTTAATTGAAAAATGAACTCTAAAATCGAGGACTTATTTTTATAACGAGTAAGTTCTTGCCAAAAACCTTCAAATTCGACAAAGCTAAATATAAATCTCAACAAAACATGATCACTATATATAGCTGATTTACCATCAACAAGAGGAAGCAAGTCTAATTCCTCATAACGCGAAGTTGCGCTTAATTCTTTAGATAATTGAAGCTTTGATGCTTCAAAAGAATATTCTTCATTGAAGAATAAGTGATTCAGCATTAATAAAACATGATCCTTTCTTACTTGTGTTAACTTATCATAACTACTAATGATAAAATTATCGCTTAGCAAAGGGAAAGTATGTAAACTAACATAGTCAACAAAGCATTTCTCTAAAAACTCATCCTCATCTGCTAAACTTTTACCTTCCATAAAATTATGTGCTCTTGGAATCTTTTTTAAGTGTTTCTTATCAGAAGAAAAACTACCATCATCTTTATAAAGCAGATCTTGAAACTTTTCCATCCAAGAAGGAATCATGCTTAACTCAAAATCGAATAACTCATCTACTTTATCAAGCTGAGCTCTTAACTGCTCTATATTTAAAGATGCTGAACATCCACTTTCGTCAGAATCCGATAGCTCATCTTCTTCATCAAGCTGAGCTCTTAACTGCTTTATCTTTAAATATTCTGAACTTCCATTATCGTCAGAATCCGATATCTCATCTATTGCTTTAGAAGAGTGCTCACTTTTGTCATCTGATAAAACACCTTCTAAAGAATCCTGACACTCTTTTATAAATTCCTTTAAAAACTTCGGTAAGTCTTTATCAATAGATAAATTACCATTAATTTCAGTCTCCAACATGGGATTTTGAACCTGAACTGGAGGGATAGATGTTTTTTGTCGACTCATATCATAAAATAAATTTCTCTTCACTTGGTGCTATTAACATAGCTATAATTTTAAATAAATAGCTTTTTTAGCTTTGCTTACTTTTACTCAATTAAAAACGTCCAGAAAAGGTTGGAGGAGAATATGACAAAGGTCCAAAAGGAAGAATTTGAATCAAACTAGAAATAGGATCAGAATCTCTTGAAGACTGTGATCGAGG
Source organism: Rickettsiales bacterium (assembly GCA_038120515.1). GTDB lineage: Bacteria > Pseudomonadota > Alphaproteobacteria > Rickettsiales > JABIRX01 > JADHOX01. The sequence continues at coordinate 9,347 of JAYOLW010000020.1, forward strand.
ACGCTCCAAATATTCATCAAGCTTTTTATCTAACTCCTCTTTTGCAACAGGAAAAAAACAATTTTCGCCAGCATTATATGCAATCTTTAACTCTCTTGCAACCAATTCATAATTAACATAGCCTTGAATATATCCATTAGTGATTAAATGACTTTTTAAATTTAACTTTCCATCTTGACCAGCATTAAAATCAAAATAACTATAAAATTGTTGTTTAAACAAACTCTTTGAAACTGAAAAATTTGCTTCCTCAGCAGCTGCTTGAGATCTCTGCATTTGTGGATGTGCAAATCCTGGCACTTGGCCATAATTTTGAAATCTCTGCGTATGCGGATGGATAGATCGTGTTACATGACCAGCTAATCGAGACTCTGGAGTAGCAGGTGTTTTTGCAGCAAGCTCCTTTTTTAATCTAGCAATTTCGGCATTGGCTTTTTGCAGCTCTTCACTAGAGCCTGCTGTTAATGACTTAATTTCTTCTCTAAGCCTTGAATTATCTGACACTAACCTAGCCTTTTCCTCATCACCTGCTTGAGACTGCTTTTGCAGCTTTCCAATTGCTTCTTGTTGTTTTTCTAATTGAGACTTTTGAGTCAAAACTTTATCCTTATCTTGTTGCTTAGCAGTTGATAATTCTCGGTTCCTCATTTTTAATTTTTCATTTTCTCGCCTTTGGTCAAGAAAACTAGCTTCAATTGACTGCAATTGGTCTCTTAACCCTTTAATTGTTTTCTCAGAACTCTTAGAAATTTTACGAGCTAACTGAAGTTCTTGCTCCTGTTTTTTAAATGCCAAATCTTCGCGATCTAACTGAGCTTGTTTTTGCCTCAGCTCTTCTTGCAACTCACGATTTTTTGTTTCAAATTGTTTAATTTCTTTCTGAAGCTGAATCTGAGCTGTTGCTAATTTTCTACTTTTGGCATCAGTAGATTCAATATGGCTTTTTTCCTTTACAACCTCTTCTCTTAAAGCTGCTATTTCACTTGAATGTTGTTTTTCAACTTTAGATAATCCAGTTAAAATTCTCCTCTTTAATGCGTCAAACTCTTGATCAAATTCAGTTATTTCTTTTTTAGCCAATTGTTTTAAATTATGATTAGACTTTCTTAGTAACGATAATTCCCTATTTAATGGATTTAAAAATTCTTGTATTAGAGAGGCAAATTGTGAATGGCTAGTAATTGCTTTTAAAGATTCAATTGTATCAGGATCTTTTATATTATCACAAATAGCTTTAAGCTGTGATTTAAATTCCGGCTTAGCCAAAATATCATCAAACAGAACTGGGTGGTCGAATAACAAAGCTTCAATACCATCCAACTGTCCTTCTCGTAAAAAATATATCAATAATTCTTCACCAATAACAGCATCTTTAGGTTCTTGGCAAAAATCTCTAAATAAAACCCTTGCTAGATCTTGATTTGAAGACAGAATATCAAAAAACCTTGAGCCTTTAAGACTCGCTTTATTAAAGACATAATCGCTACATAATGATACAAAACTCTCCTGATAAAAAGCTAACTCAGGTAAAATAGTCTGTCCTAATTTTATATCATCAGAAAACAATTTAATTATATGAGCCTCTAACAAAACCTTAACATTTGGAACTATTGCAGCAACATCATTAAGCCTTTTGAGATTAGCTTTAGATAATATAGGCAAAATCTCAGAAGCACACTCCTCTTTAACCTTTGCTAATCCAAAACTCTTATTAATTATTTCTAAACTACGCTTAGAGAATAATTTTAAATCATCAAAGCGCTTTGCAACTATTAGTTCATGAAAACATCTGTAAAGAAAAATCTGATTTTGATGATTATCTTCAAGATGATCGAGTTGTGACAAAATTACATTTGAACCTTTCAGAATTAGATCATAACATAATGGAAGACATTCATCTCCAGCTACTGGCGTTTGCAATAATGCTGAAATTTCATCAGGTTTATAGATAGAGAAATCCTTTAGCTTTTGGTCTAATTCCTGTGTGACCACTTCTGAACTTAAGGCAGCTTTAAGAGCAATATTTAAATTAATTAATTTCTTGAGGAATGATTCTGAAGATATAACATCATCTAAGAAAGATAGATCTTCAATATTTAAAGCCTCTACCTTGCCAATAACTTCACCTCTAAATTTTTCATTTCTTTCAAATGCTAATGCAAAAAATTCCAAATTTTGCATTAACAAAACATCTAAACTTTCAAAATATCCTTCAGTGATTAATCCAGAAAAAGCTTTGAGTTTAAATTCAGATAAGCTCTCAATGTCACTCACAAATTTTTCGTTTAAAAATCCAAAAACCTCTTTCGATCCAGCAATTAAAAATGTATAAAATTTTGTTTCTTCAAACTTTGTCGAACCAAATAAGTATTTCGTTATAAATTCAGGAGAGAATGCTTCAGAAATCTGAGGGAGTAAATCATCAATATTCGAATCTTTTGCAGATTCTATTGATTGTAATAACTCAAATCTTGTGATTGCCTGTTCGGCACCAGTAGAAATGTCACCCTGATCAAGACATTGCTGATATAATTCTGGATCTAATTGCACAAGTTTTGCAAGGGCTTCTGCATCATTTGCTTCCAAAAATTTTGCCGTATCAATAAATAGATTTACTTTTAGCTCTTTATCATCAATTGCATTGAGTAAATTTAAAGCATCATAATTTTTTGCAGCAATATATTGATAAAATTTTGTTGCCTTAAAATTGTCACCACTAAAAAAACTCGATATAATCAATTCATTATCGAAATATGACTTTAACGCTTGAAATCGTGGAAAATTATTTTCGTTAAAAATTAATGTTTGTTTTAAAAATCTTGCAAGTTCTGAGTCAGCTATAATATTTTCAAGCAAAACTAATGAATGATCAAAACTAAATCTTACAAGAGAATTCTTGATCATTTTTATAAATTGCCCCTCTTCACCAGTGGGAATAAATTGAGTATCAAAAAATTCTTCATCTAAAGAATAAAGATAATTTAAATTATCAAAATTTTTTACCGACAATAAAGTGATAAAAGATTGTTGATAAAAATAACTTTTGAATTTGTCTTCTGATAGATTACTCAAAGCTGGGTCAAGCTTTACTTGAGTAATTAATTCTATGATTTTTTTAGAACCTTTATTTAATAATACTGCAAAATTACTATTTACAAATTGAGGTTTCTTACCTTTTGATGTTTCTGCAGTAAATAAAGCTTCAGCAAGTATATATTGCAGTTTTATTTTCTCTTTGGGCTTAAGCTCCTCCCCTCTAATTTGAGCTTGTAATTCATCCAATAGATTCTCTATCATTTCTAAAGAAAATAATGGCAAAGCATGATCAAAAGTGGAAAAGATTGATTGATATTGTTGCTCAACTAAATATTTACTTTCCAAATATTGTGCTTTTAAGTCACTAAGCAAGTTCTGATTGTAGGCAATATCAACCTCAATAGCTTTTCTTGATTTAGGTTTTGACCTTTCTAATTTATGATTTAATGAATGAGCATTCATCATAATTTGAGATTGACCCAATTTATATCTGTCCTCAATTATTTCAGATTTTTTTATGTGATAATCAATATTATATTTTATCTTTTCATAAAAACATAATTTTAAAAATTCAGCAATTTCTGGAGATGATGATTGTATTACCCTAAATAATGACGAATCTATTTCAAAGAATTGCTGCGCCTTTATAAACTCAAGATATCTTATATCTTGTTCAAAACAGGCTGCACCATCATCTAACAAGCTTGAGATTTTAGATTCAAATTCAATTTTTTGTTCAGGAAATAAGCCATAATTGTAAAATAAACCTAAAAGTGGAGAAAACTCTTTTGAAGTAAAAAGATATATTGGTGAATATATAATTATTTTTGACAAAATCACCGGCATATTATCTCGATATGCAGCAAAGCTAACATCTTTATAATTTTGTTCTGGTATTTTTACACTATAATGAAGCGCACTTATGATGATATTTTTAAGTTCAAAATCATCACCAGCAAATTCAAAAAATGCATCTATTACATCAGCAAATTCTTTAGAATAACCATTATATCTAGTGCTAAAATATTGAAAGAAATTTAATAATCCTCCACCAGAATATTGAGATAAAATCTTTAACTTTTTCTCTTTAGTTGCTTCTTGATTATCTTTCAAGATGTGTATTGTAAAACCAATAGCTTGGTCTAAAGCATAATTTAAATAAATATCAAAACTATGTCTTACCAAGTCATTTGCTTCAGCTGCCGCAGCTTCAACTGATACTGTTTTTGATTGCTGAGAAGAGAATATTTTTATTTGATCAGCATAAAATCTAGGATTAGCAAATCTAGCTGGCTTGTTCTTCTCAACCCATTTGTCAAAAAGCTCTTGGCTAATCCCAGAGGAAGTTTTGTCTCTTTTCTGGCAAGAGAAAATATTTGAATCAGAAATTCCTAACTGACCTAAAAAATTACCAAAACTTCTTCCATATAAAGATGAGACAATCCCTTCTATAGCATCATTAGCAAGGAGAGATGTTCTTTTCTGAATATCTTCAAATTTGGGTTTTATGTCACTAGAAGCTAAAAACTCATTTATATAATCTTCATTTCCTTGTAATCGATTAGTAATCGGCATGCCAAGAGCATTAAAATCATGAAAACTAAAATTTTTGATAGCTGCAACACCTAACTTCTTTAAAATAGGATTATCAGCAGCATCATTAAAAAAAATTATTTCGGTGTAAAAAATTATCTCATTCAAAGGTAAGCTAAACATTTCTTCACTACTTCGCTCTTTTGACAAAACAGGCTTTGCTAAAACGCCAACTTTGGTTTTAAGGAACTGCCAGTACTCTATAGCTTTTTCATCTTCTGCTACTTTATATACAAGTAACTTTTGTTGCTCGAAATTTAAAGCAAGTGCCATAACCATCAAGGCACCAAATTCAGGATATAAGGAAAGACGCTCTTCTAATGTATATTTGGGTAAAATATTCTGAGCATAAAATTCAAACATATTAACTATTGAATATATAAAAAAACCATCAGGATTTTCATCAATAGTATTTAGCAACAATCTTAGATTCTTTCGATATTCTGATAATATTTTGGCATTTATTTCAGCTATTTGGTCTTTTGAAAGTGAAACAGATTTTCCAACTTTTGCTTGCTGATTATATGCCTTTTGTTGTTCCAATTCAGTCAAAACACTATTCATATCCATAAGATTAGTGAATCCTGTTATATCAGTTTCAACTATTGGAAATTTAGGCAAAGGCATATCATATACTTCAAAGATTATTTTATTTGTAAAATAACAACAAACTCTAAATATTTAACTAAGTAGAAAAATAACAATTATCAATATAAAACATCTTAGGCTCTAAACGCACTCAAGCCACAAATAAAAAACAACCTCAGTAATTACAATAGCTTAGCTATAGCGCATCAACTATAACTAGAAAACCAAAGCGTAAAAAAACATGCAAACTATTCCCATTCAATAGTTCCTGGAGGTTTGGAGGTAATATCATAAGTAACCCTATTTATTCCACGAACCTCATTTATAATTTTGGTAGAAACATAATTTAAGAACTCCATATCAAAATTATATACTTCAGCTGTCATTCCATCTTTTGACGTTACGGCACGAAGCGCTAACACATTTTCATAAGTTCTTGCATCACCCATCACACCAACGGTTTTTACTGGCAGCAAAACAGCAAAGGCTTGCCAAATCTTATCATATAAACCAGCTTTTTTAAGCTCAGTAATATAAATATGATCAGCTTTTCTTAAAATATCTGCCTTCTCTTTTGTGACCTCACCTAAAATCCTGATACCAAGCCCTGGACCAGGGAATGGATGTCTACCAACAATCTCTTCAGCTACATTGAGCTTTCTGCCAAGCTCCCTTACTTCATCTTTAAATAACTCTCTTAATGGCTCAACTAATTCAAGCTCCATATCATCAGGAAGTCCGCCAACATTATGATGAGATTTAATCGTAACAGAAGCGCCTAAATTTGGATGTTTAGATTCAATTACGTCTGGATAAAGCGTACCTTGGGCAAGAAACTTAGCACCCTCAATTTTACTCGACTCAGACTCAAAAACTTCAATAAATTCTTTACCTATAATTTTACGTTTTTGTTCAGGATCAGTAACCCCTTGTAATTTTGATAAGAATCTTTCACTAGCATCGACATGGATAAAATTCACATCAAAATATTTCGTAAAAGTTTCCTCAACTTGCACTGCTTCATTATGGCGCATCAAGCCATTATCAACATAAATACAAGTCAGATTTCGACCACTAGCATTACTTATAATTGCAGCCGCGACAGATGAATCAACACCACCACTGAGACCACAGATAACTTTGTTATCTTTAACCTGGAGTTTTATACGCTCAACTTCTTCATTGATAAAATCTGACATAAACCAATCAGATTCTATACCTACAATCTTTACCAAAAAATTCTTTAGCAATATATCACCATTAATTGAATGTGATACTTCAGGGTGAAACTGAGTGCCATATATTTTGGCTTTATCATTTGCAATAAATGCAAAAGGTGCATTATCAGATACTGCGATGACCTCAAACCCCTTAGGTAATTCTTCAATTTTATCACCATGAGACATCCAAACTTGCTGAGTTTGATTTTCTGAATACCCTTCAAGCAAATCATGGTCTTTCTTAAAACTTATAAAAGCTTTACCAAACTCTCTTTTGCTAGATGGTAAAACTTTAGCACCAAAATTACTTGCTATAAGTTGCTGACCGTAGCAAATACCAAAAATTGGAATATTTAAATTAAAGATTTCAGGATCAATTTGCGGAGAATTTTCACCTGTGACTGAGGCCGGACCACCGGAAAGAATAATAGCCCTGGCATTTAATTTTGTTATTGCCTCAGCCTTAATATCAAAATTTTCAATGGTACTGTAAAAATTTAGCTCCCTTACTCTTCTTGCGATGAGTTTGGTGAGCTGCGAGCCAAAATCTAAAATAACTATTCTGTTAAACATCTTGTTTTTAATTTAAGTTTGCCTTGTTTTTTTTATTGCTAATCCTATCAGTTAAAAATAAAAAGTTTTTGCTTGTTTATTTTTGTAGCTAAAAACCGATTGTTATAACTAAATATTTTTAAAATTAAATTAGAATGATTAGATCAGCAGCTCATAACAAAAGTTTTTTGAACAAGCTAGGCTTTACTATGATTGAATTTTCAATTGTACTCACAATAATTGCACTGCTGATAAGCGTTATAACTACAAGTAGAATATTGATAAATAAAGCTAAAGCCCAAAAGGCAGAAATGGTAACAAAATCAGCACCTGTTTTATCTATTTTAAATAAAAATGGCGATATTTCGGCAAAATTATGGCTTGAAGCCTCCTTACCTGAAAGCTACAAATTACTTAATGATGAATATGTTGAAATTTGGTATGACAAATCTCCATATGGAAACGATGTCACTAACGGAACTAATATAAATTACCTACCTAAATTATCAAAGCGCGCTATTAATAACACAGCTGATGGCTTATATTTTGATGGCAATGATCAATTATATTCCGAAGATAAAGTTCCCTTAAGCTTTGGAGATGATACTTACACAATTGTTGCAGTTTGGAATACAGATGCGATAAGCTCACCAAGAGTGATTTGGGAACAGAATTCCTCCGAACTTCAGACAGGAGTGGTAAATTATTTACGTGGCGGTTTTATGATTCATAGCCAAATTAAATTTTCTGGAGAAAATTCTGATGTAAATTTAGCTGAATACTCTGCTGGAATTAGTTATATTTCTATTCTAATTAAAAATGATAAAAATTTTAGCTTTTATAACCTTAATGACTATTACGCAAAAACTATTCCATATAGCACCAACCTCTACACAGAAAGACACTCTATCGGCAGAAAAGCTTCTGATCCAGCTGCCATTGAATATTTCATTGGCGATATCGCAGAAATTATCGTTTTTGATAAAACCCTTAACTCAACAGAAGTTGAAGAAATACAAAAATATCTTTTCGCAAAATATAACTTAAAAAGAGAGTAAAGCTAACTTTCCAATTGGTCGATATATTCCTTTACTAGATTTAAACCTCTTTGCCAGAAATCAGATTTTGTAGCATCTAACCCAAATGGCTTTAATAAATCAGTATGATGTCTGGTTCCTCCAGATTTTAACATATCAATATATTTGGCTTCAAAATCTGGTAGTCCGGATTTATAAGTTTCATACAGTGAATTTACCAAACAATTACCAAATGAATATGCATAAACATAGAATGGTGAATGAATAAAATGAGGAATATATGCCCAATAATTACTATAATCCTCTTCAAGCATAACCGCATCACCAAGACTTTCATTTTGAACAGAAAGCCATATAGCACCAATAGCTTGAGCTGATAGCTCGCCATTTCTTCTTTCAGAATGAACGCGTTTTTCAAATTCGAAAAAAGCAATTTGTCTGACAATTGTATTAATCATATCCTCGACTTTGCCAGCAATCATAATTTGCTTTTCATCATTTGATTTACAACGGTCTAGTAGCGCTGTAAAAGTTAGCTGCTCTCCAAAAATTGAAGCAGTTTCAGCAAAAGTTAAGGGCGTTCCTGCCATCAAATAACCCTGCTCTCTTGCTAAATATTGATGAATGCCATGGCCAAGCTCATGAGCAAGAGTCATAACATCGCGAGTTTTACCTTGATAATTAAGTAATATATATGGATGAACATCAGGAGTTGCTGAATGTGAAAAAGCACCAGAATCCTTACCTTTAGTAACAGCTGCATCAATCCAATTATTTTTAAAAAATAATTCAGCAATATCAGCCATTTGAGGTGAAAATTTTCGGTATGAAGTAAGCACGATTTCTTCAGCCTCAGCCCATGGAATTTTTCGATCTATAGATTTAGGCAAAGGTGCATTTCGATCCCAATAATCAAGGTAATCCTTACCAAATAATTTAGCTTTATATGCATAATATTTATGGGATATATCTGGATAATTATTAATTACAGTTTCACAAAGACTATTTACAACCTCATCTTCAATTAAATTTGCAACATTTCGAGATTTAACAGGATGTTCATATCCTCTAATAACGTCATGAATTTCTTTATCTTTGGCTAAAATATTAGTAATGAAAGCAAAAGTTTTGATATTATCATTTAAAGTTTTACCAATAGCTTTTGAAGCAGATCTTCTTTCTTCTGCATCATGTGAAGACAAGAAATTGAAAATCTCATTTGTAGAATATTCATTATCATTCATATGAAATTTTAACCCTGCTAAATACTCATCAAAATATCTAGACCAAGCAGATGTAGAGGTTTGTGACGTCTCATGCAACACTTCCTCTATTGCTTGAGATTTATTATATTTCCTTCCAAATCTTAGGTCTCTTAAAAAAGAAGAATAGACTTGTAATTTCAGTGAGTTAAGCTTAGCCTTGAATTCGTCCTCAGATATATCACAAAGCTCCAAACCCAGAAATATCAAAGACTTGGAGATGGCGTTTACTTTCTCGAAACAATCTTGATAAAAACCTGATTTGGTTTCATCAAGCATATTTGTCACAAAATTTAAATATGCAAAAGTTATGACTCGTCCTAAATGCGTCGAAATATTTTCATATTCTTTAAGAATTTCAGCAATCTGATCACCAGACAATTCAGCAACTTTGCCCTTATATTTTGATTCTAAGACTAATGCTGCTTTCTTAGCCAGAGCAATATCATTCGTTATTTTTATGTCATTAATTCCTGAATATAAATCAGATAGATCCCAATTTGGAAGATTTGTCATTTTTATTTCTAATATATAAATTCTTGGAAACAAACAGTTAGATAATTAATATAATTAGTAAATGAAATTTTTAAAAAATTACTTGAATATGAATGATTATTTTAGGGCCACTTTTCTTAAGCAGCCCTAGAAAAAAAGGCTAAATATCTCGTTTCACCTTAGCTAAAAATTTATTCTTATGTGAACAAAGTTTGCTATGAGTTCTTCTCAATTGTTTTTCCAATTTATTTAATGCCATATTAAAACTTTCATAGACATCATGTGAAGATCCATTTCCTCTAATAAAACTGTGATTTGAAGTTCCATTATTAATCATAAGAGAGGAAATAAATTTATTATTTTCTTTAAGAAATACTACATCTGCACCAATCGCTCGCTTGAAATATTTATTCGCGAGATTAGCAATTTTGTTTTCAACAAAGTTACTAAATGACGCACCATTATTCATATGATGACCTGAAATCCTTATGTGCATAAACTACCTCATAAAAAGTATTAGTAATTTTTTTATAGTGAATCTGGTTTTGATAATATTCAATAAAATAATTGAAACGCAATTTTTTAGACAAAATAATGTTTTTCTGTATCAACAACATCTCTCCTACAAATTAAGACAAAACCAAAGGCACATTCTTAATTGTAGCATTTTTTAAACAAGTTTTATAGTTTTTTTAATAATTACTAAAAATTATTACCAAGATATATTTCTCTAACTTTTGGATCGTTAATAATTGTATTATTATCGCCCTCAATTAATACTAAACCATCATGAATTATATATGCCCTATCAACCACTTTCAAAGTTTCGCGAACATTATGATCAGTAATTAAAATTCCAATATTTTGCTGCTTCAAATTAAGCATGATATCCATAATATCTTGAACAGCAATAGGATCTACACCAGCAAAAGGCTCATCTAAAAAGACAAATTTAGGATCCAATGCTAAACATCTTGCAATTTCAGCTCTCCTCCTTTCTCCACCTGATAATGCAGTTGCTTTAGATTTCCTGATATGGGTTAAACTAAATTGGTTAAGAAGCGAATCTAACTTTTTATTAATATCGGCCTTATTCTTAATTTTAATTTCAATAATTGACTTAATATTTTCCTCAACTGTCAAATCTCGAAAAATTGAATTTTCTTGTGGTAAATAGGCTAAGCCAAAATCAGCTCGTTTATGCATTGGTAAGTTAGTAATCTCATCTTTTCCTACATAAATAGAACCAGATGAAACACGAACTAAACCTAATAAGCTATAAAAAAAAGTGGTTTTACCAGCACCATTAGGACCAAGTAAACCAACAATTTCTCCAGGAGCAAATTCTAAATTTATATCTCTTAGGACTTGTTTATCTTTGTAATTTTTGGAAATATTTTTTGCGTAAATTTTTACCATTATTCCAAATCATTTAACTTGGTTTTTACCTTATCTTTACTGACGATTTCAGCAATTTCAGAATCGAGATTATAAATTAATGCATCACCATGAATAATTCCATCAGAAGATTTCATTTCTACATTATTTTTAAAATAAATTTTAGAATCTAGAGCATTATAATAGATTTTCTTCGAAGAAATCTGATAATTAGGATTAATCATTTTAATATTAGAGCTACCCTGAAATTCAGCTATTTCATTTATATCGCTTATTAAAAAAATGAAATCTTGACCAGATAACACAACATCTTTTATCTTGTATTCAACATTAAACCCATGAAATAAATTTTGATTATCTTTATCAATTTCAATTTTTTCAGCTGTTAGAAATTCATTTACATCAACTTTATGATATGAAACATCGTTTGCAGAAATTAATTTCTTGTTTTTAACATCAAACTTTAGACCTGAAGCATTCATCTTGATATTTCGTGATGAAACATCCAATCTGTCTGAAGAAGTAACTATAGAATTTTTTATCTCAAACACTAATTGTGCGGTTTTTAGGTTATAATCAAAATAATCTACATCAATGTTTTTATTTAAGATTAGATGATTCAAAATTTCATCGAAAGTTCCATAATCAGCTTTTGCAGCAAGATTATCTTCGCCTATTATCTGCCTAACTTTTAAATTATGAAACAAAATAACATTTGAGGTGATTTTTTTTGCTGAGATCGCATCTATTTGGTAAAGGTTATTTTCCTTATCAGTTACTTGTAATTCAATATTTTCAAAACCAGAATCTAATTCATCTAAATCCTTATTTATCTGATTAAGAATTTGCACAGATTTGGAGAAATTAAAGAAAATAGAAAAAGCCAGAAAGCCTATTAGAATAAAAATAACCAATAGAGAAAAGCTCTTATAAAAAATTCTAAAATTATTTTTATACATTAAATAAGACCTGCTTTAAAACAATCATGGATATGAAGCACTCCAATTGGCTTGTTATTTTCTAGTACAAAAATTGTTGTTATTTTTAACTCCTGCATAATATTTACAGCTTCTAGAGCTAAACTAGAAGATGAAACAGATTTTGGATTAATACTCATAATTTCTTGAGCTGTTTTACTCAGGATATTATTCTTGATATTTCTTCTAAGATCACCATCAGTAATTATACCTCTTAGATTACCATCTTTATCAATTACGGCAGTTGAGCCAATAGATTTCTCAGATATGGTTTTTACAATAACTTCAATATTATCTTCAAGCATAACAACTGGCATTTCAATGCCATCTCTCATAATATCTACAGATTTAATAAAACTAGCACCAAGCTTGCCTCCAGGATGAAAAACATTAAAATCATCTTTGTTAAAGCCTTTTGACTTTGCAAGCACAACTGCTATTGCATCACCATAAGCTAGCATCATTGTCGTTGAAGTTGTCGGAGCATTAACATCTGAGGCTTCCTTAATTTCAGGAAGAACAATCGCTATATCTGCCTGATCAACTAGTAAAGAAGTATCTCTTCTGACAATTGCAATCATTTTAATAGCAAAACGTTTACAATAATTAATGATATCAATTAATTCTTTGGTTTCACCAGAGTTAGAAAGCAAAAAAACAACATCATCTTTTGTTATCATGCCAAGATCACCATGAGATGCCTCACCCGGATGAACAAAGATTGCAGGCATGCCTACAGATGACATAGTTGCGGCAATTTTATTAGCAATATGTCCACTTTTACCCATACCACTAAAAATTACTTTACCTTTGGTTTTCCTTAAAAGCTCTATTATGGCTATAAAATTATTATCAATCGAAGATTTAACAGCTTCTAGCCCTTCAATTTCTCTTGCTAATACTTCTTGGGCTAATTTTTTATAATCATTCATAATAACAATCTAATGAGCAAAAATATCCAAATCTTCAAAACCAACCAAATCAAGCTCTGCTCTAGTTGATAAAAACTCAAAACAAGCATTTGCAAATTTTTCGCGCTTTAATTTAACAAGATTGGCTTTTAGATGATTGCGTAATTCATGTAAATATAAGACATCTTGAGCTGCATATGATAATTGAGCATCAGAAAGATCTTCATCACTCCAATTTGAACATTGTTTAGCTTTTGAAATTGAAACACCTAAAATCTCAGCACAAAGATCCTTTAAACCATGATAATCAGTGTAAGTTCTAGTAAGTCTTGAAGCAATTTTAGTACAAAAAATATTTTGAATATTTAAGCCTAGATAATAATTTATTACCGCAATATCAAACCTGGCAAAATGGAAAATTTTTTCAATCGAGTCATCACTTAATAATTTTTTAAGATTTGGTGCTGAATAATTTAATTCGTTATTAAATTGAACAAGATGGGCTACCCCATCACCTGATGACAGCTGAACTACACATAACCTATCACGATTTGGTTTTAGTCCTAGCGTTTCAGTATCAATGGCAACAGAATTTTTAAATTCAAGATTGTCAGGAATATCATTTATATAAAGCTTATATTTTATCTTAGACATAATTAAAATTTATTTGCTTTAGATAATATATATTTGATCTGAATTTTAAACCTAAATTATTGCCTTTCTTCAATCCAAGCAGCTTGGATAGCTTCTAATATCTTTTCATTTGAGGCATTTGGATCATCATCAAAACCATCCAAATTTGTTATCCATTTATGTAAATCAGTAAATCTTAAATTCACATTATCTTCATTTGGATAATTATCCTCAAGCTCCTCAGCAATCATAAAAATATCAGTCCATTTCATAATTTTACCCTAATTTGTTAAAAAGCATCAGATGGCTTAAAAGAAAATTCAAACTCTTTCCAATATTTATATTTTGTTTTTGGCAAATTCTGAATTTTTTTACAAGCAATAAAACTATGAACCGCACTATCAAGAATTTTACGATAAAGATGATTATCTAAATCCATATATGATTCCACATTTTCAATTGGCCTTATATCAACAACATTACCGGATTCATCTAATGCAACATATATCTTAACTTCAATGTTATTTAAATCAGTTTCATCAAAGACCCTTCCATACATATTAAACCAACAGCTATTAACTTGACGTTTAATTAACCCCACCTCTTCTGTCGTCAAAGGACCAGAGCCAATAGCTTTTTGACGCTCTGTTTCACTTTCCTGAGCCTGTCTAATTCTATTTAAGATATCATCTAACTTATCTGAATCAGAATCAGATAAATCATCAATTAAGCCAGAAGGATCTTTTGGCTCTTTTTTATCTTGCTCTATTTTTTCAGACTCCTCCTCAACAAAAGGCTTTTCTTTAGTAGCAATTTCTTGAATCTGCCTAATCTTGTCATCTTTTTTTGGCTCCTCAGGTTCTGGTGACTTTTTAGGTTTTTCCTGCTCGACTTTTTCTTTTGGTTTTTCCACTGACTTTTCTTGGACAATATCAGGCTTTAACATCTCTTCAGAAATTATATCGACGCTAATTTCTAATATTGAACTATTTTGCATAAAATAAGGAAGGATATAGGCAAAAGAAAGAAGCAAACAAAAATGAAAAATTGCTGATAGAAACAGACCTCTAAGCATATCTCTACCTAAAACTAGGTTTTACTTGTAACAAGAGCTACTTTACTATAACCGGCTCTGTTGATTTCAGCAATTACTCGCATAACCTCCCCATAGGCAATCTTTTTATCACCTTTAACATAAATTTTAGTATTTAGTGATAAGGCGTTATCCCTTAAAAACCCAACCAATTTTTTGAACTGAATTTGCTTTTTCTTATAAAAAATCCTACCTGAGCTATCGACAGTAAGAGTAAAAGGATCACTTGAATCAATAACTGGTGCTTCAGCATTTTTCGGCAAATTAACATTAACCCCATGAACAAGCAATGGTGCTGAAATCATAAAAACTACTAAAAGCACAAGCATGACATCAACAAATGGAGTGACGTTAATATCACTCATTACCGATGTCTTCTTACGATTAGAATATAGGTTTGAATATTTGGTTTTAAATATCATGCTTTTTTATCAAGCTCTCTAGACAACAAATTAAGCATCTCAATTGAGAAATCTTCAACACGACTATTATAAGCCGCGATTTTATTAACAAAAATATTATAAAAAATCAGTGCAGGAATTGCAACAAAAAGACCTGCCGCAGTTGCAAATAAAGCTTCAGAAATTCCTGGAGCTACAATAGCTAAACTAGTATTTTGGGTTCCGGCAATAGCAGCAAATGAATTCATAATACCCCAGACCGTTCCAAAAAGACCAATAAAAGGTGCAGATGATGCTATAGTTGCCAAAAAGCTTACATTATTATCAATTGCGTTAATAGACTTACTTTTTGAAACCATCATTGATTGATAAACTCGCTCTTTTAATCTCTCCTTTGCATAATCATCATTTAAATCCAAAGTATTTTGTAATTGCCATTCATTAACAGCATTTATAAAAACATTCGACATAGGATGAGTGTTTTTAGATTGAGCCTTTTCATATAAATCTGTTAATTCTTCACCAGACCAAAAATCTTTCTCAAAAATGCTAGCTTTAGTTTCTATAACTTTAAACTTAATAAATTTATCAATTATTATTGCCCAAGAAAGAAAAGAACCAGCAAATAATAAAAATAAAATAAATTTTACTACAATATCAGCTTCAGATACTAAATTAACTAAATTAAAACTTACAGACATATCAAACTCTTATAATTTATCTAAATATTCACTTATAGCAGACAATGAATTATTACCAGTGTATTTTTTACCATTAATAATAAATGATGGTGTTGATGTAATATTAAAGGCTTTTGAAACATTATATCTAGAATTCATAACAATTTCTTCTATTTCCTTATTTTCCATACAAGCATGGAATTCATCACCTGACATACCAATAATTTTTGCTATATTTTCAAGCTTTTCAGGAAAATCATTACCATAAGCCCAATTTTGCCTTTGCTGAAATAAAGTTTTTGATAATGATTCATAACCTTCTTTAGGCACACATCTAGTTAATTGCGCAGCCCTAAGTGATGGCTCATCAAGCGGAAAATCTCGTAAAACAAACCTTACTTTACCTGTATCGATGAAATCTTTTTTAATACTTGGGTAAACTCTTTGAGTAAAATTAGCACAATGTGAACATGAATATGAAGCATATTCAAATATAGTTATAGGCGCATTAATATCACCAATCACTACATCAGAATCATGAATCATAAGTACTTGTTCACGATAATTAGCCACAGAGGATTGAGTTTCTTTAATAATCTCTGAGTGTTCAGCTTTATTTTCTTCAACTATTCTGCTGGTTCTTAAAATAAAAAAACTAACAGCTAAAATAACTGCAATAATTAAAGTAGCTATTAAACTATATTTAACTTGTTGAGACATTACTGAACCTCATCTATAATTTGAACAAGCCTATTATAATCAACAAAACCGTCAATAAATTGATCATTTAAAATAAATGCTGGGGTACCACCTATACCAAGCTCTTGAGCTAATTTACGATTTTCTGATAATGTTTTTTTCACTTCTCTTGAATCCATCTTTTGAGATAGTTCAGCCGAATTAAATCCGATTTCTGAAAGCTTAGTGATAATCTCCTCCCTAGAAGCTGTTCTTCCAACTGACATGAGAACTTTATGAGCGTCAAAATATTTATTAGGGTTAATTTCAAAAGCTGCAACTGATGCCTGAGCCAATAGCATTGATTGCGGACCTAAAATTGGAAAATCCTTAAAAACAACTTTTACATCAGGATTTTTAGCAACTAGTTCATTAATAGTTTCTAGAGCTTTTTTACAATATCCGCAATTATAATCAAAGAACTCAACAACTACAATGTCAGAATTAGCATTACCAATAAATGGCGAATCTTCATGCAGCTCATCTTGTTTAGATTTAAGAGTATCTTGTCTTTTAGAAATTTCTAATTCCTTTTCTTTACGATAATGCTTTTCAAGCGCATTAACAACAACCTTAGGGTTATTCATCAGAAAAGCCTCAACCTTACTTTCAAAACTTGCCATTGATGTATTATCCGAAGTGCCAGTTCTAAACTTTAAGAACATTACGCCAATAACAGCAACTAAGATCAGAACTAAAAGAACAATTATTATAGAATTTGATTTATTTGAATTTACAGTCATGGTTTTAAATTTTTTTCTTAACCATAAATGATTATTTAAAATAGTAAAAAGATATTTTCTCCAATTAAACTACTTAATCAAATATTGCAGCAAGCTATTGAATTTTCACTCCTAGCCATGTTGAAACTTTGCAACATCTAATTTTTTTAATTAAATCGCCTTAGATTACGAATATATTTAATCAATTTAGCCCTAATATTAACTCAATGACTTAGCTTTGATTGAATAAATTAATATAAAGAAAAAATTACCTGATTTTATTTTAAATTTTTTAAATCAGGTCTTATACTCCTCTCCCTGAAACACTCCTCTCTTGACTTTTTATCCTCTCTTGAAATTTTTGCTCTATTTGCTGAAGACTACCTAAAACATCCTTTGCTTTAATTTCTAGATCTAGAACCCCTTGTGTGCTTAATTTAGCTGCCAAATGAGCTGCATCGGGATCTACTATTATATCGGCAACTTTGCCTGAACTACTATTATAAACTGGATTAAAATAGCATCGTGCATTATTGATTTCAGTTTTTTTTGCTTCATCATATTCTATTTCTTGACTTCTAACTGCCAAATCTTTAATTTTTGCTGTGATTCTTGCATTAATTAAGTTAAATTCTTCAATTGTTGGTTGGGCGCTTTCTACATATGAATTTAATTTAGCTGTTAAATCTTCAAGAGTAAACTTTTCTGGACTTTGATAGCGAATTTGGTTGCGTGATAATTTTAAATCACCTCCAGCATCGATTTGAAAATCAGCAATATGACCTAGATTTGATACCAAATTACTACGAAAACCTTCCATGACTTTTGCAACAACATCACTGTCTTTAAGCTTGCTTCTAAGCACAGATTGAACAGAATTAACAAAATCATTAACATCTTTTGATACACAGTTCTTTCCAATTCCCAAATCTAAACGATTTTGTAATCTGTCAACAAATGTATTAATATCATTATTAACTTTTTCCAACACTTTTGAAGGATTAATTTCTCCATGATCTATCTTAAGCCCTTTTGCAATAGCTTTACCAACCCCATACATAGCTGGGGGGATAGCCGCAAGAGCCATAGTACCACCTATTATTGCTGCTGCAATCCCTAATCCAGAAACGCCACCAGTTCCTAATATAGAACCAAAAATAAGCGAACCTAAAGCAATCAATCCAGAGAAAGCTAAAGCAACAGCACCTAATGCTAGAATAGAACACATGATTTTTTGAAAACCAGAATTCCAACCTGAAGCACCTTTTGGCATATCTTTCCAAGAAAATGGATTAATATTGTTCCAATATTCTGGCCACGCTTCATTGGTTATTTCTTTTTTAGCTAATGTACCGTCTCCATTTATGTGTAAATCTTGTTTAGAAATTATCATTATCTTCTCATCAAAAATTGTTTTTAATCACATTATAACAGATGAAATAGTTTTTGTCATATATTTTTTTTCATTATCAAAAAAATAGTAGCAAGAACCGCTACCAGATAAAAATTTATCCTTATCATCTGTTGATAATTTTATATCTTTTTGATCCTGTATAACTTGATTAAATGCAGATTCTAAATCATTTCGATATTTTGTCGATAAATTTATCAAATCTGTTTTTTTTAAATATTTATTAGTAAAAGCTGATATTTCTTTATCGCTTAACTTCTTTGAGAACTTAGCATTTGATTTGCTGTAAGCTTTAAAAACCTCTTCTGTATTTGCCTTGATATTATTATACAATAAATTAATACGACATGGCTTTATTTTGACTTTCGGCCCTATTTTCTCTCCAAAACCAGAGATAAATCTTGCATTATCTTGCATAAAAAATGGACAATCCGCTCCGATTTTAGCAGCTAATTGATATTGCCGCTCCTGACTAATATTAATTTTATAGAAATTCAGTAAAAATTTTAAGAAAGTAGCTGCATTTGACGAACCTCCACCAAGCCCAGCTCCTATTGGAATATGTTTTTCTAATTTTATCTTAAAACATCCAGAGATATTAAATGCTTCTCTAAAAACTGCTAATGTCTTAGCAAAAATAGATTGCTCAAAAATAGCTCCAGAGTTCTTTAGATCATCTAATAACATCTGTTTGTAAGAACCTGTAATTTCAAGATTATTATTTTCTGAGGGTGAAATTGTTATATGATCATATAAATCAATATATACAAATAAACTCTCAATTAAATGCATATCATTTTCTCGCCCAATAATCCTTAAGAAAAGGTTTAATTTGGCATATGATTTAGTTTGGAATGGTTTATGCATTAATCAAACTAAAAAAATTAATCATCATCTTTTTGCTTTGGTGGAGCTGACGGTGGTGGAACTATTGGAGCTCTTTCTGAACCAGTATCACCTACTCCTGAATTAGATTTGGAATTCTGATCAAGAATTTCTTGTTCATCTTCACTTAATTTATATTTATCTTTTCTAGATTCATTGACTTTCCATTTAAACATACCTTTAGCAGCATTTGCAGTTTGCTTGCTTTTGCGCTTAAAATATGCACCAAGATCTTTCTCATATAATGCATCTTCAATTTTTTTATTTTCTTTCTTATCACTAAATTTCTTCATCTGAGCTTCAGCTTCTTGGATCTTTGATTTATCTTTCATATATTGATCACGATACCTACCTGTTCCAGACAATTTATCGCTGAGTCTTTGTCGTTCAGCTTTACTCATTTTCTTAGATCTAAAGTCTTTAGCTTTAGATAATTTATAAGATGACATAGCCCTATTTTTAAGTCCTGTAAGCAGAGAT
>JAYOLW010000021.1:0-27857 GCA_038120515.1 Rickettsiales bacterium
AAGAGAAGGTGGAAGAACAGTTGGTTCTGGTGTTGTTACTAAAATAATTGAGTAGTAACTCTGTAGGAGTGTAGCTCAATTGGTAGAGCACCGGTCTCCAAAACCGGGTGTTGGGGGTTCGATTCCTCTCACTCCTGCCATTAATTAAGGTCATGTTGAAAAAAATAACAAATTATTTAACAGAAGTTAAATCAGAAGCTAAAAAGGTTTCATGGTTGTCAAAAAAGGAAACAGTTACAACGTCAATTTCTGTTTTTGTAATTGTTTCAATATTTGCTGTTTTTTTTCTATTAATTGATTTGTTAATCTCTAATATTATTAATAATATATTAAATATATAAAATGTCTTTTAAGTGGTACGTAGTTCAGTCATATTCGGGTTCTGAAAAAAGTGTTATGTCGTCTATTCAGCAACGTGCTGAGAAAGGTAATCAAGCTGGTAATATTAATGAAATAATAGTTCCATTTAAGAAAGTTGTTGAAATTAGAAAGGGAAAAAAAGTTGAGATTGAAAAAAATTTATATCCTGGTTATGTTTTAATTAATATGGATCTTAATAATACAATTTGGCAAATTATCAGAAGTATACCTAAAGTATCAGGTTTTGTATCCAGTGATGGTTCTCCGAAACCATTAAGTCAGAAGGAAGTTGATTCGATTTTTAGCAAATTAAATGATGATTCGTTTACATTGTCAACATCTAGTGATTTTGAAATAGGTGAAGCTGTTAAAGTTATTGATGGTGGTCCATTTGATGGTTTTTCAGGATCTGTTGAATCAGTAGATATTGAGAAAAAAGAGCTTGTTGTAAGTGTTGTTATTTTTGGAAGGGCTACTCCAGTAGTAATTGCTTTTGACCAAGTTGAGAAAGTTTAAAAAAAACTTGATATTATAATAAATAGAATCTAAAAGGTTCAGTTCGTTTTTTAAAAAATGTTATGGCACGTAAAGAAGAAATAGGAAAGATTAAGCTACAAATCGCAGCTGGTCAAGCAAATCCAAGCCCTCCAGTTGGTCCTGCACTTGGACAAAAGGGGTTAAATATTAAGGATTTTTGTGATAAATTTAATGATGAAACAAAATCTTTAGAAAAAGGTCTGCCTATACCGGTTGTTATAACTGCTTACGCAGATAGAACCTTTAGTTTTATAACAAAGACTCCTCCAACATCATATTTGGTCTTAAAACATTCAGGTTTTAAAAAAGGTAGTAAAACTCCTGGTAAAGAAGTTATTGGAAAAATAAATTCTAAACAAATTGCTGAGATAGTTGAAATAAAGAAAAAAGATTTAAAGCTGAATGACGAATCAATTTTTCAAATGGTTGTTGGTACAGCAAGATCAATGGGAATCTTATTTGAGGAATAAATGCCAAGTAAAAGATTAAAAGAAATTGTAAAGAAAGTTAATTCTGATTCGTTATATATTATTGATGATGCATTATCTTTTGTTAAAGATAATTCTAATTGTAAATTTGATGAAACTATAGAGGTTAAGTTTAAGCTTAATGTAGATCCTAAGCATGCTGATCAAAATATCAGGCAAGCATTAGTTTTGCCTTCGGGGCTTGGTAAAACATTAAAAGTCGCTGTTATTGCTAGCGGTGACAAAGTTGAAGAGGCTAAAAATTCTGGTGCAGATTTTTTTGGTTCTGATGATTTGGTTACTGAAATATCATCTGGTTTTTTAGATTTTGATGTTTGTATATCAACTCCAGATATGATGGTTAAAGTTGGTAAGTTAGGTAAAGTACTTGGTCCTAAAGGTTTAATGCCTAATCCAAAGCTTGGAACTGTTACAACTGATATTAAAACAGCTGTTAAGAATGCAAAATTCGGTCAAGTTGAAGTAAAAACTGATAAATACGGAATTGTTCATGCACCTATGGGTAAATCTAGTTTTGAGTTAAAAGATCTTAGGGCTAATTATGATGCATTTCTTGATTTTATAAAGCAAGTAAAGCCAAGTACAGTAAAAGGTATTTACATTAAGGACGTATTCATTAAATCAACTATGGGTCCTGCATTAAAAATAAACATTAAGAGTTAATATAATGGATTTAACTAGCAAAAAAATATTTGTAGAAAGTTTGAATAAAAAACTTTCTAAGTCATCAATTGTCTTGATTGCTGAATATAGTGGTATTGATGTTGAAAGTATTAACGGGTTAAGATTAGATGCTCGTAATTCAAATATTGAAGTAAAAGTATGCAAGAATAAATTGTTCTCGCTTGCTAGTAAAGACTCTAATTTTTCAAATTTGTCTGATGATTTATCAGGTCCTAATATTTTTATTATGTCTGATGATATCATTGCGGCTGCAAAGTTAGTAACTAATTTTGCTAATAATAATGAACTTTTTAAAATAAAAACTGGTTCATTTAATGGTGATTTGCTTAATAAAGATTCAATTGTTGCATTGTCTAAAATGCCATCACTTGATGAACTTAGAGCTAAAATCATTAGTGTTATTAACACGCCTGCTACAAATATAGTAAGGATCATAAATGAACCTATGGCTAAGTTAGCAAGAGTGTTTAACGCATATTCAAAACAAAGCAATTAATATATTTGAGGTTTATAAATGGCTGACGTTAATAAAATTGTTGAAGATCTTTCTTCATTAACTGTATTAGAAGCTGCTGAGCTTTCTAAATTACTAGAAGATAAATGGGGTGTTTCTGCTGCTGCTCCTGTAGCTGTTGCTGCTGTTGCAGGTGGTGATTCGGCTGCTGCTGCAGAAGAAAAAACAGAATTTGATATCATTCTAAAAGACTTTGGTGCTAATAAAATTAATGTAATCAAGGAAGTTAGAGCTATTACTGGATTAGGTTTAAAGGAAGCTAAGGAATTAGTTGAGTCTGCACCTAAAGAAGTTAAAGTTGGTGTTTCTAAAGAAGATGCTGATAAAATTAAGGGGCAGTTAGAAGCAGCAGGTGCTTCAGTTGAAGTTAAATAAATTTTATTTAACTTCACACTAACTTTTCTTAATTAAATCTCATTAATATATCATGACCAGTATTACTGACCTATCTCCTGTTTATTTTCGAAAAAACTTTGGAAAAATTGAGGATGTTATATCCTTGCCAAATTTAATTGAAGTACAAAAAAATTCATATATTAAATTTCTCGATCCAGATAATGATAAAGAGGGTGGGATTGGAAATGTATTTAAATCAGTATTTCCAATTGATGATTTTACGGGTTTATCTACTACAGAATTTGTTGATTACAGATTAGAAGAACCGAAATATTCTCCTAAAGAATCTATAATTAAAGCTACTAGTTATACTGCTGTCATCCGCGTAACATTAAGACTTATAGTTTGGCTTATTGATGAAGATACTGGAACAAAAGAGATAAAAAGTGTAAAAGAACAAGAAGTTTACATGGGTGAAATCCCTTTAATGACTGATAAGGGTACCTTTATTATTAATGGTACTGAACGTGTTGTTGTATCGCAACTTCATAGATCACCTGGTGTTTTTTTTGATCATGATAAAGGAAAAGCTACAAATCAAAATAAGTTAATATATTCTGCCAGAATAATTCCTTACAGAGGGTCATGGTTAGATTTTGAATTTGATACTAAAGACCAACTTTGTTTTAGGATTGATCGTAAAAGAAAACTTCCAGTTTCAACTTTACTTAGATCACTTGGTTTTTCAACAGAAGACATATTATCATCATTTTACACAGCAAAACAATATACTAAATGTGATGATGGATGGAAAGTTTCATTCAGTCCAGAAGAGTATAAGGGTGGAAAGTTAAAATATGATTTAATTTCTGCTAAGGATAATAAATTAATTGCTGCTGCAGGAAAAAGACTTAGCGCGTCAAAGTTAAAAGAAATAAAGAAGTTGGGTTATGATGAGATTATTGTAATTAATGATCAAATGCTAGATAAAGTATTTGTATCTGATTTTACTATAAAAGAGGGACTTACATTAATTTCAGGTACTAAACTAACTGATGAAATTATTAATGAATTTTCTAATGGTCAGCAAATTGATCTTATTAATATTAATCAAGTTAATGTTGGTCCATCAATTTTTGATACTCTTTCTGCTGATAAGTCATTAACATATGAAGATGCTTTACTTGAAATTTATAAAGTTTTAAGACCTGGTGATCCACCATCTGTAGAAGCTGCTTCTGAATTATTTACTTCATTGTTTTTTAATGATGAAAGATATGATTTATCAGATGTTGGTAGAGTAAAAATGAATGAAAGGCTTGGATTAGATCTTGATATTACATTACTTACAAAAGAAGATATAGTTGAAATTATCAGAACATTGGTTTCAATGAAGGTTAATAATTCTAAAGCAGATGATATTGATCACTTATCAAATAGACGTATTCGTTCTGTTGGAGAGCTAGCTGAAAATCAATTTAGAGTTGGTCTAGTTAGAGTTCAGCGTGCCATTCAAGAGAGAATGAACTCTATTGATATTGATACAGCATTACCACAAAGCCTGATAAATGTGAAACCTTTAGTTTCTATAATAAAAGAGTTCTTTGGTACATCTCAACTATCTCAATTTATGGATCAAACAAATCCATTGTCTGAAATTACTCATAAAAGAAGACTTTCTGCATTAGGTCCAGGTGGTTTATCTCGAGAAAGAGCAGGTTTCGAGGTAAGAGACGTTCATACATCTCATTATGGAAGAATATGTCCAATAGAAACTCCTGAAGGTCAGAATATTGGTTTAATAAATAGTATTGCAACATTTGCTCGTGTAAATAAATATGGTTTTTTAGAGAGTCCATATAGAGTTGTAAAAAATGGAACTGTTACTGATGAGGTGAAATATCTTACAGCAGGTCAAGAGGGTGAAAGTATTATTGCCCAGGCAAGTCAGGCACAAGATTCTAATGGTAATTTAACTGGAGAATTAATTACATGTAGGTGTAATGGTGATTTTGTCATGATATCACCTAAAAATGTTAATTATATCGATATTTCTCCAAAGCAAATTATTTCTGTTGCAGCTTCATTAATTCCATTTTTAGAGAATGATGATGCAAACAGAGCCTTAATGGGATCAAATATGCAGCGACAAGCAGTTCCTTTGCTTCATCCTCAAGCTCCAGTTGTTGGAACTGGAATGGAGAGAGCAGTTGCAAAAGATTCATCTGCATGTGTTATAGCTAGTCATGACGGAGTTATTGAAAAAGTTGATGCATCAAAAATATATCTTCGTGTTGAAGACGAAGATGAAATTGATATTCAAATTTATGAGCTTGCTAAATTTCAAAGAAGTAATCAAGATACTTGTATTAACCAAAAACCAATAGTTAAAGTCGGTCAAAAAGTTAAAAAAGGTGATATTCTTGCTGATGGACCAAGTACTAAACATGGTGAACTTGCTCTTGGTAGAAATGTCCTTGTTGGATTTATGTCATGGAACGGTTATAATTTTGAGGACTCAATACTTATTTCTGAGAAAATTGTTCGTGATGATGTATTTACTTCTATCCATGTCCAAGAATTTGAAATGGTAGCACGTGACACACGTTTAGGACCTGAAGAAATAACAAGAGATATACCAAATGTTAGCGATGAATCGCTTAGACATCTTGACGAAACTGGAATCGTTAATGTTGGAGCAGAGGTATCTGGTGGTGATATAATAGTTGGAAAAGTTGTTCCAAAAAGCGAGTCTCCAGCAACACCTGAAGAAAAACTACTAAGGGCTATTTTTGGAGAAAAAGCTGCTGAAGTTAAAGATTCATCACTTTATGTTCCACCTGGTGTAAAAGCTACAGTTATTGATGTGAGAGTATTTGTAAGACGAGGTGTTGAAAAAGACGAAAGAACCTTACTTATTGAAAGGCAAGCATTGTCTAAATTAAAGCAAGAAAGAGATGAAAAATTAGAATTACTTCAATCGCATATTATTGAAAAATCAATTAAGCTTCTAAATGGTGTTTCCTTGAAAAAAGCTATTGGGAATGTAAAAGCAAACACTAAGTTAACTACTGATATTCTAGAAAATTTTTCTTTTTCAGATTTTCAAAAAATTGTTGTTGATGATAATGAAGTGTCGCAAAAACTTCATAATTCATTCTCTAAATATGACAATATACTTAATAAAATTGATTCTGAATTTAATAATTCTATTGAGAAAGTTCAAAGTGGTGATGATCTTCCGCAGGGCGTGTTGAAAGTTGTTAAAGTTTTTCTCGCTGTTAAAAGAAAATTGCAGCCAGGTGATAAAATGGCTGGTAGACATGGAAATAAAGGTATTATTTCTAAAATTGTACCAATAGAAGATATGCCATTTCTGGAAGATGGAACCCAATTAGATATATTATTAAATCCTCTTGGAGTACCTTCTCGTATGAATGTTGGTCAAATACTTGAAACACATTTAGGTTTTGCATCATATAATTTTGGTAAGAAAATTTCCAATGTTCTAGAACAATCAATAAAAAATAATAATTTTTCTGAATTAAAGAAGTCTATTATTGACGCATATAATGATGAAAAAGTAACATCTGAAATTAATAATCTAGATTCAGATGAAATTATTAGCTTAGCACAAAATATTCGTGAAGGTTTGCCTTTTGCTACGCCAGTATTTGATGGAGCAAAAGAACATGATATAGTTGAAGCATTAAATCGTTCTGGAGTAGAAACATCTGGTCAACAAGTTGTTTATGATGGAAGAACTGGAGAAAAATTTGAAAGAAAAGTTACAGTAGGATATATATATATGTTGAAACTTCATCATTTAGTTGATGAAAAAATTCATGCTAGATCAATAGGTCCATACAGTCTAGTGACTCAGCAACCTTTGGGAGGAAAGTCTCATTTTGGTGGTCAAAGATTTGGAGAAATGGAATGTTGGGCATTACAAGCATATGGTTCTGCATATACACTTCAAGAAGTTTTAACTGTAAAATCTGATGACGTTACAGGTAGAATCAAACTGTATGAATCAGTTGTAAAAGGTGATAGTAATTTCGATTATGGAGTTCCAGAATCCTTTAATGTAATGGTTAAAGAACTTAAATCATTATGTATAAATGTTGATCTAGAAAGAGCAGCATAAGAAATAATTTTTTGTAGATATAAATTATGAGTACATCTCAAGCAGTTTTTAATTTTAATCAATCCCATGATTCAGATTTTGATCATCTTAAGGTTTCTATAGCTAGTTCAGAACAAATACGTTCATGGTCATATGGTGAAGTAAAAAAACCTGAGACAATAAATTACAGAACATTTAAACCTGAAAGAGATGGTTTATTCTGTGCAAGAATATTTGGTCCAGTTAAAGATTATGAATGTCTATGTGGAAAATATAAGCGTATTAAATATAAAGGAATTGTTTGCGAAAAATGTGGTGTTGAGGTTACTACAGCAAGAGTTAGAAGAGAGAGGATGGGTCATATTGAGCTTGCAGCCCCCGTTGCTCATATTTGGTTCTTAAAGTCATTACCATCAAGAATTGCTACATTACTTGATATTACTCTTAAAGATATTGAAAAGGTTCTTTATTTTGAACTTAGCATTGTAACTGATCCAGGTTTAACATCTCTCAAATATGGTCAATTAATGAATGAAGAAGAGTATGAAAATGCTCTTCAAGAATTTGGAGTAGATTCATTTCAAGCGCTAATTGGTGCTGAAGCTATAAAAGAAATGTTAAGCAATATTGATCTTAAAAAAGAGCAAAAACAATTAAGAAAACAATTAAAGGATTCTAGTTCTGAAGCTAAAAGCAAAAAAATCATTAAACGCTTGAAAGTGATTGAAGCTTTTTTGGAATCAAAAAATGATCCATCATGGATGATAATTGATGTTATTCCAGTTATACCTCCTGAGATAAGGCCACTAGTTATGTTAGATGGAGGAAGGTTTGCAGCATCAGATTTAAATGAATTGTATAGAAGAGTTATTAACAGAAATAATCGTCTTAAAAGACTTATTGAATTAGAAGCACCTGAAATTATTATTCGAAATGAAAAGAGAATGCTTCAGGAATCAGTTGACTCTTTGTTTGATAATGCAAGAAGAGCAAGATCACTGAAAAATTCTAATAAACGTCCTTTTAAGTCTTTAACTGACATGTTAAAAGGTAAACAAGGTAGATTTAGACAAAATCTTTTAGGTAAAAGAGTAGATTATTCTGGAAGATCTGTAATTGTTGTCGGTCCAGAGTTAAAACTTCATCAATGTGGATTGCCAAAAAAAATGGCATTGGAGTTGTTTAAGCCTTTTATTTATTCAAAGCTTGAACTTTATGGGTATACATCATCAATAAAAGCTGCTAAGAAAGCTGTTGAAACTGAAATTCCAGAAGTTTGGGATATTCTTGATGAGGTAATAAGAGAACATCCTGTACTATTAAATAGAGCTCCAACACTTCACAGGCTTGGTATACAAGCCTTTGAACCAGTTTTAATTGAAGGTAAGGCACTTCAAGTTCATCCATTAGTCTGTGCTGCATTTAATGCTGACTTCGATGGTGATCAAATGGCTGTACATGTGCCTATTTCTATTGAGTCACAAATTGAGGCAAGAGTTTTAATGATGTCAACAAATAACATCTTAAGCCCTGCAAATGGTAAACCTATTATTGTACCTTCTCAAGATATAATTCTTGGTTTGTATCATATGTCTATTCAGATTGATGGTGTTAAAGGTGAAGGAAAAATATTTTCATGTTATTCAGAAGTTGAGCATGCATTAAATGATAAAGCTGTATCAATTCATGCAAATGTTAGATATAAATGTGATGGTAAAATTCATAATACAACACCTGGAAGAATATTAATTTCTGAAATATTACCTTCTGGTGAGAGTCTTACTTTTGACGTTGTTAACAAAATTATGACGAAAAAAGAAGTTAGTAATTTAATTGACCTTATTTATAGAACATACGGTCAGAAAGCTACAGTTATATTTGCTGATCGATTAATGTATCTTGGATTTAAGAATGCTACTAAATCGGCTATTTCTTTTGGAAAGGATGATATGGTTATCCCTGATACAAAAGATCATCATATTAACACAACGCTGAATGAAATTAAACAATATGAACAACAATACTCAGATGGTTTAATTACTGTTGGTGAAAAATATAACAAAGTTATTGATGCTTGGTCATTATGTTCTGAAAAAGTATCTGAAGATATGATGCGACAAATGTCGGCAACTAATCAGAAAAAGATTGATAGTGATTTTCCAAGTGAGTCAATAAATTCAGTTTATATGATGGCTCATTCAGGTGCAAGAGGTTCTGCAACTCAAATTAAACAGCTAGCTGGTATGAGAGGTTTAATGGCAAAGCCAAGTGGTGAAATTATTGAAACTCCAATTATTGCAAACTTTAAAGAAGGCTTATCAGTATTTGAATATTTTAACTCTGCACATGGTGCAAGAAAAGGACTTGCTGATACTGCACTTAAAACTGCAAATTCTGGTTATTTAACAAGAAGGCTTGTTGATGTTGCTCAAGATTGCATTATTATGACTGAGGATTGTGGTACAGATAGATATATTACTGTAAGACCCGAGATTGAAGGAGCAAATGTAACAGTTCCATTATCTGAAAAGATTCTTGGAAGAACGGCTGTGTTTGATATTGTTGATCCTAGAAATAATGAAAAAGTTGTTTCAAAAGGCGAAATAATTTCTGAAGAAGATTCTGTTATTATCGATGAAATAGGTTTTGATTCAATTGCTGTTAGGTCTGCGCTAACATGTGATGCGCCAAAAGGCATTTGTTCTAAATGTTATGGAAGAGATCTTGCAACTGGTGGTAAAGTAAATATTGGTGAAGCTGTTGGTGTTATTGCCGCTCAATCAATTGGTGAGCCAGGAACTCAATTAACAATGAGGACATTTCACATTGGTGGTGCTGCGCAAAAAGGTGCTGAACAATCATCAATTGAGTCTCCATTAGAAGGTATTGTCGTTTATGATAATATTTCTGTTGTTAAAAACTCTTCTAATAATCTTGTAGTTCTTAATAGAAATTCACATCTTCTAATTAAAGATTCATTAGGTGCTCAGAAAGCTAAATATAAAATTCCTTATGGTGCAAAACTTAAAGTACAAGATGGTGCAAATGTTAAAATGGGTGATAAGCTTGCTGATTGGGATCCATATAATATTCCAATAATTTCTGAGGTTTCAGGTAAAATTGTTTATAGAGATATGATTGAATCTGTTTCATATAAAGAAGAACATGATTTTACGACTGGAATAACTAGCAGAGTATTAATTGATTGGAAATCAAATGATAAAGGCGAATCTAACCTTATTCCTAGAATTGTTATACAAGATGCTAAAGGAGAAGTGCAAAAACTTTCTTCTGGTATGGATGCTAGGTATTTCTTGTTCATTAATTCAATTTTAAATGTAACAGATGGACAAGAAATTCATGCAGGTGATGTTATTGCAAGAATGCCTAAAGCATCATCAAAAATTTCTGATATTACTGGTGGATTACCGAGGGTTGCTGAGCTTTTTGAAGCTAGAAAACCTAAGGATTATTCAATAATTAGTGAAATATCAGGTACTGTTATATTTGGTAAAGATTACAAATCTAGAAGAAGAATTATCATTAAGCCTGATAATGCAGATGATAAAGAAATTGAATGTTTAATCCCTAAAGGTAAGCATATTACTGTAAATGAAGGTGATCATGTTGAAAAGGGTGATCAGTTAATGGATGGAAAATTAGTACCTCATGATATTTTAAGAGTATTAGGTGTTGAAGCACTAGCTCACTACATGGTTTTTGAAATACAGAAAGTATATAGGCTTCAAGGTGTGAAAATTGATGATAAGCATATTGAAATAATAGTACTTCAAATGCTTAAAAAGGTTGAAGTTGTATCATCTGGTGAAACTACTCTTGTTAATGGTGAAATTCTTGATAGAGAAGAATTGGATCGTATCAACCAAAGAGCTAAACAGGAAGGTTATGAACCTGCTGAAGCTAGACCTGTGTTGCAAGGTATTACAAAAGCTGCCTTACAGACAAACTCTTTTGTATCGGCTGCATCATTTCAGGAAACAACTAAAGTTCTTACTGAAGCCGCTGTTCTTGGATCGAAAGATAAATTAGGTGGTTTGAAAGAGAATGTTATAGTAGGAAGGCTTATTCCAGCTGGAACAGGTTATTTTACAAATGAAATTAGGCGTCAAGCTCATCAAAAAAATATTGATGAAAATAATTCATCTGATTGTGATAATGATGATGTTGATGCAGCTTGTACTGCGTAATAATTATCGATATTAATGATGACTAATGTACTTGTAATAGGATCTGGTGGAAGAGAACATGCAATTATTTGGTCTGTATCCAAATCAAAGAAACTAAAGCAATTATATGCTATACCTGGTAATGCTGGTATAGCAGATATTGCAGAATGTTATAATATTTCCATTTCAGATTTTTCTGGAATTCTTGATTTTTGTAACTCAAAATCAATAGATTTGGTTATTGTTGGACCAGAGCAACCGCTTTCAGATGGATTAACAGATTTTCTAGAGCAAAATAATATTAAGGTTTTTGGCTGTAGCAAGGAAACTTCTCAATTGGAGTCTTCAAAAGCATATACAAAAAGTATCTGTGATGCTGCTGGAATTAAAACTGCTGCATATCAAGTTTGTCATAATATTGATGAATCTAAAGCATATTTAACTGAGTTAAATCAATATCCTATTGTGATTAAAGCCGATGGTTTAGCAGCTGGTAAGGGGGTTATTATTGCACAAAGTAAATTAGAGGCGTTTTCAGCTGTTGAAGATATTTTCTCTGGAACATATGGTAAGCAAGATAAAGTCGTTATAGAGGAGTATTTGCAAGGTCCTGAAATTAGTTTTTTTGCTGTATCGGATGGTACTACTGTTAAATCTATAGGTACTGCCGGAGATCATAAAAAAATTGGCGAAGGTGATACAGGGTTAAACACAGGTGGTATGGGAACTTATTCACCAAGTCCTTTTGCGCAAGACGAAAATCAATTATTAAATGAGTTTGCGCTTCCAGCTATTGAATATTTAAAATCTAAAAACACTCCATTTAAAGGTGTGTTGTTTTGTGGTATTATTCTAACTGACAAAGGACCATATCTATTAGAATATAATGTGCGTTTTGGTGATCCTGAAACTCAAAGTATTTTAACAAGGTTAAAGACTGATTTCTTATCAATTTGTTTATCTTGTGCAGATGAAAAATTGTCAGAGCAATCAATTGATTTTTATGATTGTAAATCTATCACTGTCGTTTTGGCTGCAAAAGGCTATCCGTTATCATATCAAAAAGGTAGTGAAATCAGAAACTTACTCGCATTGTCTAATATGAAGGATGTAAGTGTTTTTCATGCAGGAACTTCAATTGCTGACAATAAATTAGTAGCAAATGGTGGCAGAGTGTTAAATATTAATGCAACTGGTACAAGTTTTAAATCAGCCTATGATTTAGTTTATCAGGCTGTTGAAAAAGTTGATTGGCAGGATATGTATTATCGTAAGGATATCGCCCTTAAAGTTGTTAATTGTTAATTTTCGTAAATCTTAAATAACTTCTTTAAGTTACATTAATTGTTTTATAGTTTTTATAGAAATTTTTTCATAATCCTAATATTCACTCTTACCATAAAAATTGTTAAATTATGATTTTGCTTTAGTCATTATTTTGATAGAATGATTTAAGCTTTTAGGAATCTGCTGCCAGGTTTTATAGCTGGGATTTGTTTCAAATCGTCAGTTAATTTATCAGAGCTCACAGTCTTAATATCTAAGTTAATCAAAGAAATTATTTCTATGGTATTATCAAGCTTGCCTTTGGTTTCTCTTCGGTCAATCATACATGCTTCTGCAACTATATTTGCGCCATGCTGCTTGATGGTTTCTACTGTTTCAAGTGATGATTTACCAGTTGTAATTACATCCTCTACTATGAGGACATTATCTTTAGGGGATAGGTTGAATCCGCGTCGGAACTCAAACCTACCATTAACTCTTTCGCAAAATATTGATTTTACGCCAAGTTGACGGGCTATTTCGTAACCTATGATTACTCCGCCCATAGCTGGGGCGACTACATAATCGATTTTGCTTGTTACCTTATTTAGAATCTTGGTTGCAAGATCACGGCACAGATTTTCTGCTATTTTTGGGCTTTCAAATATTTTTGCGCATTGAATATATGTATCGCTATGTAAACCTGATGATAATATAAAGTGACCTTTGAGGACTGCGTTGATATCAATAAGTTGATTAATGTAATTATTTTCAGAATTCATATCGTTTCTTTGAAGTTTGAATATAAAATATTTTGAAAAACATTAGATTTCCAGTTTTTTTTATATCTAGCTTTTAGATAATAATTTGTTGCATTAATTATAAAAAAGCTATAACAATCATTACGTGACGGTATAAGGCCGTCTTTTTTTTTATGTTATTTTTTAAATATTATCGTGTCTAATTATATATCTGGAAATACAGAGCTGATCAAAGTAGCTCAAGCTGTCGCCTCTGAAAAAGGTATTTCAAGCGAAGCTGTTATTGATGCCATTGAACAAGGTATAAAAATTGCTGCAAAAAAGAAATATGGTAATGATTATTTAATTGAAGCAAATATTGATAGAAGAACAGGAAGTTTCAAGATTTATAGAAAGCTTGAAGTTGTTGAAAATGTTGAAGATGCTAATCAACAAATCAGTGTTGAAATGGTTAATCAATCTGGTGATATTAATGATGCAGTTAAAATTGGAGATTTTGTTCATCATAATTTACCTCCTGTTGATATTGGAAGGTTGGTTGCTCAGGTCGTTAAACAAGTAGTAGTTCAAAAAATTAGAAATGCTGAAACTGATAAAAATTACGAGCAATTTAAAAATAAAATTAATCAAATCGTTACAGGTGTTGTTAAAAAAGTTGGTCCAAAAGGAACTTTGTTTGATATCTCTGGTGTGGAAGCTTTTTTAGATAAATCGGATGCTATTCCAAACGAAGTTTTTAAGCAAAATGAAAGGGTAAGGGCTTTGGTTAAGGATATTCAAAAGAAAGAAACTGGTTTGCAAATTTACCTAACAAGAACATCTAATGAGTTTTTGAGCAAGTTATTTGCTCAAGAAGTGCCAGAGATATTTGATGGTATTATTCAGATAAAGTCTGTATCTCGAGAGCCTGGTGCAAGGTCTAAAATTGCTGTAACTTCGGTTGAGTCTAATCTTGATCCAGTTGGAGCTTGTGTTGGTGTAAGAGGTTCTAGAGTTCAGGTCATTATTAACGAACTTAAAGGCGAAAAGATAGATGTCATTGAATGGTCAAGTGATCCTGCAAAATTTGTCGTTAATGCTCTTGTGCCTGCAAAAGTGATAAAAGTTATCATTGATGAAGAAAGAGGGGTTATTGAAGCCGTGGTATCTGATAGTGATTACAGTTTAGCTATTGGAAGAAAAGGACAGAATGCTCGTTTGGCTTCAAAACTTTCTGGTTGGAACATTGATGTTCTTACAGAAGACGCTGAATCTAAGAATAGACAAGAGGAGTCAAAAAGAATTTTTGATTTATTTTCAACTGAGCTTAAGAATATTGATGAAATAACTGTAAGAATTTTGATGGCTGAAGGTTTTACTCATATTGATGAATTGTTAATGATTTCTGAAGAAGAGCTTGCAACATTTGAAGGATTCGATGAGGCGAAAGCTCAGGATCTTCAAAAACAAGCTGATGATTATGTTAAATCTGCAAGATATAGAGATTATAAGTTTAAAATATTTGGACTTGAAGAGTCACTGAAGGATGTTGAGTCTCTTTCTGTTGATTTGGCCTCTGTGATTGCTAAGAAAAAAATTAAAACAATTAATGCTTTAGCTGATTTGGCTTCAGATGAGCTCGCTGAGATAATTAGTGATGAGATTGAGGTTTCTGATGAAGAGCTTGAGAATGTTATTATGGATGCTAGGAAGATAGCTTTTGGATTATAAAAATTATGACTGAAAATAGATCTAGAGGGTCTCAAGGAGATGCGGTAGTCGTTGTAAAGAAACGAAGATTTGCTCCCGGGGCTTCGCAATTAAAAAAAACTACTAATGTTGAGGTCGAACAATCTGATACTTCTGTTGGTAAGAAGGTTGATGATGTAAAATCATATGGTGTTAGTGAGAAAAAGCCAAATCTAGATCATTTTATAAAAGAATCAGACAGCACATTTGTTAATTTAGATAATGATGAAAATGATGTTTTTGATAAAAACGAAGTTCAAATAATCAAGCAACCAGAAGTTAAAAAGATTGTTGCCAAAGTTGAAAAGCCTTCAGTTCCAGAAAAGGTTTTTGATTTGTCTAAAATTGATGATTCGGACAGTGCCAAAGTTACGGAAAAAAAGAAAATAACTAAAATTCAGCTAGCTGATCATTCTGTTTTAAAAGGTTCAAATGAATCGGAATTTGGTGCGAAATCAAAGTATCTAGAAGCAAGGCAAAGCTCTGCAAAGCATTATGGTGATGAAGATAGTTCAAATAAAGTTAGGTCACTTTCTGCGCTAAAGCGACAAAGAGAAAAAGAAAAGAAAAAGATTTTAGTTTCATCTCAACCTGCTGAAAATGTTGCTAAAGAAATTATTGTTCCAAGTACTATAACTGTTCAGGAGCTGGCTAATCGTATGGCTGTTAGAAGCACTGATGTTGTGAAAGCATTAATGAAGTTGGGGATGATGATTTCTGGTTCTCAACCAATTGATGCAGATACTGCTGAAATAGTGGTTTCTGAATTTGGTCACAATGTAAAAAGAGTATTGGATTCTGACATTGAGCTTATTCTTGATAGAGTCGAATATAAAGATGATTCAAAAATGATAGCAAGAGCTCCTGTAATATCTGTTATGGGTCATGTTGATCATGGAAAGACTTCATTGTTGGATGCGCTTCGCGAAACTAATGTAGTAAGTTCAGAATCTGGTGGTATAACTCAGCATATTGGTGCCTCTAAAGTTGTTTCTAAAGATGGAAAAGAGATTACCTTTATTGACACTCCTGGTCACGCAGCTTTTACTCAAATGAGAATGCATGGAGCTAAAGTGACTGATATGGTAATATTGGTTGTTGCTGCTGATGATGGAGTTAAAGAGCAGACTATTGAAGCTATTAGTCATGCTAAAGCTGCAGGTATACCGATAATTATTGCTGTTAACAAAATTGATAAAGAAAGTGCTGATCCACAAAGAGTTCTATCAGAGCTGCTAGCATATGGGGTTAACGCCGAATCGATGGGAGGTGATTGTTTGTCTGTTGAAGTCTCCGCAATAAAAAAGCTAAATCTTGATGGTGTTCTTGACGCGATTATGTTGCAGAATGAATTAATGGACCTTAAGGCTAATTATGATTGTATGGCAACAGGTGCTATTATTGAATCTAAAGTAGATAAAAATAAGGGTGTAAT
This sequence comes from Rickettsiales bacterium, assembly GCA_038120515.1. Lineage (GTDB taxonomy): Bacteria > Pseudomonadota > Alphaproteobacteria > Rickettsiales > JABIRX01 > JADHOX01. The sequence continues at coordinate 16,423 of JAYOLW010000021.1, forward strand.
GGCGACTTTTTTAGTTCAGCATGGTAAATTAAATGTTGGTGATATTGTCTTGGCTGGAACATCTTTTGGAAGAGTTCGTGCTATGATGGATGAAAGAGGCAAAAGTGTTAATCAGGCATTACCATCACAGGCTGTTGAAATATTAGGTTTAAATGAAGTTCCAACCTCTGGCGAAATATTTTATGTTGTGGAAACTGATAAAATTGCAAGAGATATTGTAGATTATAGAATAAATAAAAATCGTGATATTGAGTCTGCGAAAAGAAGCAAAAGAACTATTGAGGACATCTTTCAAGATATGGGTGATGAGAAACAGAAGACGCTTTCTGTTATAATTAAGGCTGATGTTAGAGGTTCAAGTGATGCAATTCAAGGGTCTTTAGAGAAATTATCTAATGATAAGGTAAAAATAAAAGTTTTACATACTGGTGTTGGTGGAATTAATGACTCAGATGTTAGCTTAGCTAAAGCATCAGATGCCATAATACTGGGTTTTAATGTTAGAACAGTGTCTTCATTAAAGGATAATGATATTTCCGATGTTAATATTAAGTATTATTCTATAATTTATAACCTTGTTGAGGATGTTGAGAAGTTAATTAAGGGGATGTTTGATCCTGAAACTAAAGAAAAATTGCTTGGAAAAGTTGAGATAAGAAAGGTATTTAATTTATCTAAAAATGGAAAAATTGCTGGTTGTTATGTTCAATCTGGTGTTGCTAGAAGAAATAGTAATTGTAGAATTATAAGGGATTCTGTTGTAATATCTGATACTAAAATTAAGGTTCTTAAAAGATTTAAAGAAGATGCAAAAGAAGTTACTACATCTATGGAATGTGGTATTAGTTTTGACAATTTTGCTGATTTTAAAGAGCAAGACATTATCGAAGTATACGAATTAATCAACGTTGATGAATAGATTTAGATTTAACAATAAATTATCGTTAAAATCAAACCGTCAATTAAAGGTTGCTGAATCTGTAAAAAGATCTTTATCTGAGGTCTTAAACAATGATAAGGTGATGGCTTTTGCACTTGGTGATCAATCCTTTACAATATCTAAAGTGGATATGAGTCCTGATCTAAAAAATGCCAAAATATACATTTTACCTTTTGGTTCTAGTGATACCAATGAGTGTATCAAGATTCTCAATGAATCTCGTTCTCATATAAAAAAGTATTTAGTTGGAAAAGTTTTTTTAAAATTTACTCCTGAACTAAAATTTATTTATGATGATTCCTTTGATATTGCTGCAAAAATTTCAAATATTCTTGATGATAAAGATCAGTAATTTTTATGCCTAATATTTCCAAGCAATATAATGGAGAAAAGTTCGGGCCAGCCATTATATTGGTGCGCACACAAATGGCTGAAAATATAGGTTCTGTAGCAAGAGCTATGGGTAATTTTGGTTTGAATGATTTGCGCTTAGTTAGTCCTCAATGTGAGTTCCCTAATAGTAAGGCTGTTGCGCTTGCCTGTAAATCGAGTTATATTCTTGATAATGTTAGAATTTTCTCATCTTTGCATCAGGCTCTTGAAGGGTGCGATTATTCATATGCAATGTCAGCAAGGTTTAGGGGCAGAATAAATAAAGAAATATTTTCTCCTAAGGAGGCTATAGAAGTAATAAAGGCTAAAAAGCAATATGATCATAAAATTGCTTTTATGTTTGGAGCTGAAAATAATGGTTTAGATAATACTGAGTTGGTTTTAGCTCAAAATATTATTACAATCCCTACATCAGAGCATCATAAAGCATTAAATATTGCTCAGTCAGCATGTGTTATATTTTATGAATTTTTTTCACAAATTCATCAATTTTCTAAAACGACAAATCATAAATCGCAAAATGCTGATTTAGTTGATATGAAAAATATGATTGATTTGTTAGACAAAAAGCTTGTGGCTAGTAATTTTTATAAAGATGAGGAAAGAAGGGAGGCCATGCTTCTTGGTATTCAAAATATTTTTGTAAAATCACAATTAAGCAAATCAGAAATTAAAACATTAAATGGCGTTTTTAAGTATTTATACTTATTTCAGGATGAAAGTCGTTAGATAGTTTTTGAAAAAATCGAAACCGTTAAAATGTATTGACATCGATTAAAACATGCATATATTGTGTTGCTCTTTAATTTAACTGTAAAATATGTCAAAAAGATTAAGCGCAAAATATAAAATATCCAGAAGGTTAGGTGTTAAACTTTGGGGTGAAAGTAAAACTTCTAAAGAAAAAAACTATCCTCCAGGTCAGCATGGTCCAAGAATGATCATGAGACGTAGAACAGATTATGGTATTCATTTAGCGGCTAAACAAAAGTTAAAATGTTATTATGGTAATATTAGAGAGAAACAATTTAGATCTCTTTATCTTTTGGCAAAAAAACTAAAAGGTGATACTGGTGAAAATTTAATTGGTCTTCTTGAAAGTAGGCTAGATGCTATTGTTTACAGATCTAAATTTGCTCCAACTATTTTTGCTGCGCGTCAGTTCGTAAATCATAAACATATTCTTGTGAATGGAAAGGTTGTAAATATTTCTAGTTACAGAGTAAAACCGGGTGATCAGGTTTCATTGAACCCTAAGTTTTTAGAAAATATAGTTGCAAGAGAGTCAATTGAAAATGGCGATAGAGAAATTCCTGGTTACATTACTTTGGATGCTTCAAAATTTTCTTTTACATATTCTGCAATTCCTAATCTTGCTGATGTACCTTATCCAGTCATTATGGAGCCTAACTTGATTGTTGAGTATTATTCTCGTTAATGGCAATTACAGTTGGTTTAACAGGCTCTATCGCCTCTGGAAAATCATTTGTTGCTGACTATTTACGATCGAAATCTTATAATGTTTTTGACGCTGATAAAGTCGTTAGATCAGCCTATAATGACACTGCTGTGTTTAATCATATAATACAGGAGCTTTCAATTGAAAATATTTCTGATGGAGATCTACTTAGGAGTTTTATATCTGAGTTTGTTTTTTCAGATCCTGTAAAACTAAAAAAGTTAGAGTTAATTATTCATCCATTTGTTAGAAAAAGGATGAAAAAGTTTCTTGATGATTCTAAAGATGAAAATTTGGTTTTTCTTGATATTCCGCTTTTGTTTGAAAATCAAATGGCAGATTTATTTGATCGGGTTATTGTCATTTATTGCTCAAAGGATAAAGTTTATCAAAGGCTTGAAAAAAGAGGCTATTCAATTGAAAAGGTTGATAAAATTCTAGAGAAACAATATGATATGGATGCTAGATTAAATCTTGCGGATTTTGTTATTTATACTAATTTATCTATAAATAAAACATACGAACAGATAGATGTGATCCTAACTAAATTAACGATTTAAAATTATGCGTGAAATTATATTAGATACTGAGACTACGGGTTTAAGTCCAAAAGATGGTCATAGAATTATTGAAATAGGCTGTGTTGAATTGGTTGATAAGGTTGTAACTGGTAACAATTATCATGCTTACATTAACCCACAAACCCTTGTTTCTGAGGCGGCATTTAATGTACACGGACTATCAAATGAATTTCTTGAGGATAAGCCAATTTTTAAAGATGTGATTGATGATTTTGTTGAGTTTATTGGCAATGATGATTTAGTAATTCATAATGCTAATTTTGATATGGGTTTCTTGAATCATGAATTTAAATTGCAGAATAAAAAACCATTATTAAATCAGATTACCGATACACTTAAACTAGCACGGTCAAAATATCCGGGTAGTAAAGTAAATCTTGACGCGTTATGTAAAAAATTAAATGTATCAAATTCTGCAAGAGATAAGCATGGTGCTCTTCTTGATGCAGAGATTTTGGCTCATGTTTATATAAAAATGGTAAGTGGAGATCAAAGTGCTCTAAGTTTTGTCGAGCTTGATGAAAATTCTTCTGAAGAAAAGTTTTTTGTTAATAAGTTAAAATTTCCACATAGAATTTTCGATTTATCGGATGAGGATTGCAAAATGCATGAATCATTAATATCCAATTTGAATGATCCTATGTGGAAAAAAATCGATTAGTTTTGGCTTGAGTTTTGTTTGCTTTGAAAAATTGATTCAAAATTTATTGGTCCCATCATTAAAGGTGGAAATCCACTGTCAGATGTAGTGCTTGAGATGATGTTTCTAGCAAAAGGGTAGATAAGTTCAGGACATTTAATATACAATACTTGTTGTTTTAAATTTTCATCGTCAGTAATAACTTCAAATAAGCCTGCATATTTTAATTCAAGTAAAAACAAAACTTCATTTTCATCATCCTTCGAAGAAGCTTTTGAGTTGATTGTTAGCTCAACCTCATGAGAATTCTCCTGAATGTTGTTAATTTTAATATCAAGATTAAAGTTTATATTTGGGCTAGATTTTATCTTAGTTAAACTTATTGGTGATTTAGGGTTTTCAAAGGATAAATCTTTAATATATTGAGAAATAATGTTAAGTTGAACATTTTTGCTTTTATTATCAGTCATTTTGATTTAATGTTAGTTAGATTAAATTTATGTTATTGAAAAACTATGACTGTTGATATCATCATTTTTGCTGTAATTGCAATTTATATTATTATTAAATTGTATAATATCATTGGTTCTGAGGATTTCGATTCTGAAAATATGAGTCACAAGAATCAAGATTCAACAATTTTAAATCTTACTAAAGGTGAAGATTATGTTGAAAAAGAATCTTCCAAAGGTTCTGTTGAAGACGAGACTCTGATGAAGTTATTAACTCCGGAACTTATTGAGTCATTGAATAAAGTAAAGTCAAAAGACAATAGTTTTCTCCTGACAAAATTTCTAGATAATTCTGAGAAAGCATTTGAATTGATAATTGATGCATTTTCGTCTAACAATCCTAAATTTTTAAAACAGTTTACTAGTGATGAAGCGCAAATAAATTTCATAAAATCTCTTGATGATCAAAATAAACTTAAGAATAAATTAAATATTGATATTATCTCTTTTCTTGAGAAAAAGGTTTCTAGCATTTCCTTAAAAGGAAATATTTGTCAAATATCAGTTGATTTTGTAACTGAGCAAATATTTTTCATATTAGATAAAGATGATAATGTGATAAAAGGCGATAGGTCGAAAATTGAGCGAATTGAAGATCGTTGGGTTTTTGAAAAAAATTTAAAATCTAATAATCCTATCTGGTTCCTTGTTAAAACACAGTCGTAATTATGGATAATATTATTGTCGCTCAGGTAAATTTTGTTGCTGGAGCTATTGATGAAAATTTTGAGAATATAAAGCGAGTAATTATAGATAATCCTGGTTCAACAATTATTTTTCCTGAATTGTCACTTACAGGTTATGCTTCTGAAGATTTGTATCTTGATTTAAATTTTCTCAATAAATCTAGCTCTTATATCCCTTGTATTGCTGATATTGCCCATAAAGCAGGAAGTTCTGTATTACTTGGAGCGCCAATTATTGAGAATCAGAATATATTTAATGCTGCATTATTTTTCTCTAAAGGTTCTTATGATATTGTTCATAAAAAAATTTATTTGCCAAATAGTGGGGTATTTGATGAAGTGAGGTATTTTAAGAATCACAAAGTTTTAAAAAATTTTTATTTAGATGGAAAAAATACTATATGTTTAATATGTGAGGATTTTTGGCAGATTGATGAAAGCTTGTTAAAAGATATTTCAAAAATTGAATTAGTTGTTGTTATAAATGCTTCTCCATATGAAAGCGGCAAGTTTGAAAAAAGAGTTGAACGAGCTCAGAAGCTTTTATCTTTAACAAGAGCTCCTATCGTTTATGTTAATCTTGTTGGTGGGCAAGATAGTTTGGTTTTTGATGGAAATTCTTTTGTGATGTATTCACACTCAGAGGTTTTAAAATTAGGGCATTGTCAGGAAGAGATAGTTAATTTAAAAAATTTTCATCTTGAAAATTATCCAATTAAAGAATCTGAGATTTATGAGGTCCTATGTTTGGGGGTTAGAGATTATTTTTTTAAGAATAATCAGCATACTGCTCTTGTTGCTTTATCTGGTGGAATTGATTCGGCACTATGTACTGCTATAGTAATTGATGCATTAGGTGTTGATAAAGTTAAGGTTGTTACTATGCCATCAAAATTCACAAGTAATTTATCATATACTGATGCAGGTCATTTGATAAATGCTTATAATTTAGAGTACTTGAATATCCCAATTGGTTCAGTTTTTGGTTCGCTTCAGTCTTCGCTTGAATATGCTTTTGAAGGTTATGCCGAGGATGTTACTGAAGAGAATATGCAGTCAAGAATAAGAGGTCTTATCATTATGAGTCTTGCTAACAAATATAATTCACTTGTAGTAACAACTGGTAATAAATCTGAATATTCTTGTGGTTATGCAACCATATATGGTGATATGTGTGGAGCCATTGCTCCAATCAAGGATGTGTTAAAAACAGATGTTTTTAAGTTAGCAAAATGGAGAAATAGCAATATTCCTAAATCTTCGAAATCTGAAGTTTTAGCTATGTTTTCTGATTCTGTCCTTACTAAGGAGCCTAGTGCTGAGCTCAGGTTTGATCAGAGGGATTCTGATAGTCTTCCAAGTTATGAAAATCTTGATAGGTTTTTATATGAATATATTGAGAAAAAGATTCCAGCTCCATTTATTCATGTTGATGGCATAGATGAGGCGGTAAAATACGATCTGGTTAATAAAATTAAAAACAGTGAGTATAAAAGGCGTCAATCTGCAATTGGTATTAAGGTATCATCTTGTTCTTTTGATAAGGATTGGCGTTTTCCAATTACAAATAATTATAAAATTTAAATGTCTACAAGTTGGGAAGAGATGCATTCTTGCGTTGGAAAATTTATTGATTTTCTAATTTCTGAGAAAAATTCAACAAAAAATACAGTATCTAGTTATATAAGTGATCTTTCGAATTTTTTTGTTTTTGTAAATTCTAAGAAAAATATTTCAAAATCTTTTAATTCAGAATATTTAAAGAGTTATGCTTTATATTTGAGTCTTGATCTTAAGCTTTCATCATCTTCCATTGCACGAAAATTATCCTGTCTAAGACAGTTTCTGAAGTTTCTTTATTCGGAGAATCTGCTTATAAAAGATTACAGTGTTGAAATTGAACTGCCAAAAAAGCAAAAAAAAATACCAAAGTTTCTAACGGTAGATGAAATATCAAAGCTTTTTGATTGTGCAAAATCCGATCAAAGTTTTCAAGGTCAGAGATTCAATTTAATGTTGAATATTGCTTATGGTTCTGGACTTAGGGTTAGTGAGTTGGTTTCACTTAAAAAATCTGCTGTAAGTTATAAAAATAAGAATCAGTTAAATGAGTATATAATTATATATGGCAAAGGTGGAAAAGAACGTCTAGTTCCACTTAATCAGTTATGTTTAAATTATATAAAAAGTTATTTAACTATATTTCAATCAACGATTTTTAAGTCTTCTAAGTATCTTTTTCCCTCTGATTCAAAGGATGGTTACATCTCAAGACAAAGATTTGGTCAGCAGCTTAAGGAGGTAGCAGAGGTGCAAGGAATAGATTCTGCAAGAGTCTCTCCTCACATATTAAGGCATTCTTTAGCAACTCATATATTAAGTGCAGGGGCTGACCTTAGAATAGTTCAGGAGATATTAGGTCATACGACAATTTCAACTACTGAAATTTATACTCACATATTAAATAAAGATCTACATAATCTTTTGGTCTCAAAGCACCCATTAGAAAATTTTTTAAAGAAATGTTAGCTATCTAAGTCGTAAAGGGTATTGCAAGCAATTTCTTCATTAGAAAGTTGGTAAACATTACTAGAGGTAGTTCCGTCACCTGTGCAAGTCATATTAATTCCATCAGCTGTAACATCTGTAGTGTCAGCAAAAATAGTTATAACCCCAGTTCGTGGTAGGCCATCATCAACCTTTTTGTCTAGCTTGTGAGCCCATTTTGGCACAATATATGCTCCATCTTCAGATGCTCCAGTACCAATTTGGAGGTAGTTTTTGGCACCTTCGGGAAAGTTAGTTGTTGTATCTGGATAATATACAACTCCTTGAGTGTCGTATGAGTAAAAGGTAAAGTCGTATTCATAAGATTCGTCAGTTCCAGGGGTATAACTACCTCGCTTTAATATGCCTGAAAGGTTTAAGTGATGAAAAACATATTGAGATTCATTGTTGGTTTCACCGGTTGCAGCCGTTGTTGTAATTTCGCCGTTGCCATTGCCATTGCATTCATCCACGCTTGCATCGCAATCTGTGCCCCAATAGCTGTATGCGTTATTGAAATCACCTGGTAGTGCATCATATGTAGTTTCAAAAAGACTAAATGATTGTTTTATGGTCAGTACTTCTCTTATAAGTTTGTTTGTTTTAGCGTTTGCAAGTAAGGATGAGCTTCCTGTGATTAAGGCGATAAGAAGTCCAATAATCATGATGCTTACTGAAAGTTCAACAAGTGTAAAAGCCTTTTTGTTCATTTCGCTATTTAAAAAATTATTAAAAAAATCAACCCTTAGTTTTAAATTTATCTAAAGTCTAGAAAAATTTCTGTATTATTAAAGGTTTGTGTTTTTGAAAATTATGAATAATAATTAGTCAAATCAATAAGTAAATGTTTGTATGGAAAAGTTGTTAGTAAAAAATTTAGATGTTTTTTATGATGAAAAACAAGCTATTAATAATATTGATTTAATTATCAAGGAGAAGCAGGTTACTTCGTTGATTGGTCCATCAGGTTGTGGAAAATCAACATTTCTTAGATGTCTAAATAGAATGAATGATACTGTTGAAGGGTGTAGGGTTAATGGTGACATTATACTTGATGGTGTTGATATATATAAGGATAATATAGATGTGGTTATTTTAAGAGGTCGGGTTGGTATGGTTTTTCAAAAGCCTAATCCGTTTCCTAAGTCAATTTATGATAATGTTGCATATGGTCCTAGAATTCATGGAATGGCTGAAAATAAAGATGAGTTAGATTATATTGTTGAAAAATCATTAAAAAGATCCTCATTATGGGAAGAGGTTAAAGATAGGTTGGATAGCCCTGGTAGTAGCTTGTCTGGTGGGCAGCAGCAAAGGCTTTGTATTGCAAGAACTATAGCTGTTGGTCCAGAGGTGATACTAATGGATGAGCCATGTTCGGCATTGGATCCTGTTGCTACAAGTAAAATTGAGGAGCTTATTGATGAGCTAAAGTTAAAATACACAATTGTAATTGTTACTCATTCCATGCAGCAAGCTGCAAGGATTTCGCAATATACTGCTTTTTTTCATATGGGTAATCTTATAGAGCATGGAAATACTGAAAAAATATTTACTAATCCTGATTCAAAAAAAACTGAAGATTATATTACTGGAAGGTTTGGTTAGGTTTAAAAAAATCAAATAATTTAAATAAATAAAAACAAATAATAAGAAAGAATATAGGTGGGGTGTGAGATTTCAAAGTTTAAAAAAAATAAAACTTTATCAGTTGACAATAGAAACTTATAAATTATATTCCCTTCTCCTTGTTCTTTGAAATGTAAATAACGATACAAATTAATTTTGAAATACATGCGAATTTTCGCATGTTGAGTATATATTGAGATAGTAAAAATAATTCTGTGTATAGCACTTCAGTATTAATTATAAGTATAAAAAGGGCATTTGGTGGATGCCTTGGCATCAGAAGGCGATGAAGGACGTAGTACGCTGCGATAAGCTTCGGGGAGCTGCGAACAAGCTTTGATCCGAAGATTTCCGAATGGGAAAACCCAACTGCTTGCAGTTATCTTTAACTGAATAAATAGGTTAAAGAGGCAAACCTAGTGAACTGAAATATCTAAGTAGCTAGAGGAAAGGAAATCAACCGAGACTCCGCTAGTAGTGACGAGCGAAAGTGGACCAGGCCAGTAGCAATATTGTAAGAACTAGAAAAACCTGGAAAGGTTTACCAAAGAAGGTGATAGTCCTGTATAGGTAGAAAGCAATATTGTTCTTGAGTAAGACGGGACACGTGAAATCCTGTTTGAAAATGGGGGGACCTCCCTCCAAGCCTAAGTACTCTCTGATGACCGATAGTGAACAAGTACCGTGAGGGAAAGGTGAAAAGAACCCCGATGAGGGGAGTGAAATAGAATCTGAAACCAAATGCCTACAAGCAGCCGGAGGGAGCTTGACTCCTGACGGCGTACCTTTTGTATAATGGGTCAGCGACTTAATTTATATAGCAAGCTTAAGCCGGTAGGTGTAGGCGTAGCGAAAGCGAGTCTTAATAGGGCGTTTAGTTATATGGATTAGACCCGAAACCGAGTGATCTAGGCATGAGCAGGTTGAAGATGGAGTAACATCCGTTGGAGGACCGAACCCACTAATGTTGAAAAATTAGGGGATGACTTGTGCCTAGGGGTGAAAGGCCAATCAAACTCGGATATAGCTGGTTCTCCGCGAAATATATTTAGGTATAGCGTCATATTATTGCCACCGGGGGTAGAGCACTGGATAGGCTAGGGGGGCCCAAAACCCTACCAAACTTAACCAAACTCCGAATACCGGTGAGCTCAGTATGGCAGTCAGACAGAGGATGCTAACGTCCTTTGTCGAGAGGGAAACAACCCAGACCATCATCTAAGGTCCCTAAGTCATGGCTAAGTGGGAAAGGATGTGAAAGGGCCAAGACAGCTAGGAGGTTGGCTTAGAAGCAGCCATCCTTTAAAGAAAGCGTAATAGCTCACTAGTCTAGATAAGCCTTTTTGCGCCTAAAATTTAACGGGGCTAAAGCCATGCACCGAAGATATGGACTCTTTTTTAAGAGTGGTAGCGGAGCGTTCTGTAAGTCTGTGAAGGGAAATCGTAAGGTTTCCTGGAGATATCAGAAGTGAAAATGCTGACATGAGTAGCGACAAAGAATGTGAGAAACATTCTCGCCGAAATCCTAAGGTTTCCTGTGTAAAGTTAATCTGCGCAGGGTTAGTCGGCCCCTAAGACGAGGCCAAAAGGCGTAGTCGATGGGAACAAGGTTAATATTCCTTGACCTGAAAGTGGTGACGAAAATGAAATTTTGTAACAAATTATTGGATTTTTGTTGCAATTGGATTTTTCCAGGAAATAGCCCTTTCATATAGACCGTACCGAAAACCGACACAGGTAGGAAAGTTGAGTATACTAAGGCGATTGAGAGAACGATACTGAAGGAACTAGGCAAAATACACCCGTAACTTCGGAATAAGGGTGACCAAAATTTAGGCAACTAGATTTTGGTGGCACAGAAATGGGGGTAGCGACTGTTTACTAAAAACACAGGACTATGCGAAGTCGATCAAGACGAAGTATATGGTCTGACGCCTGCCCAGTGCTGGAAGGTTAAAAGGATCTGTGCAAGCAGAGAATTGAAGCCCCAGTGAACGGCGGCCGTAACTATGACGGTCCTAAGGTAGCGAAATTCCTTGTCGGGTAAG
>JAYOLW010000022.1:0-813 GCA_038120515.1 Rickettsiales bacterium
TTGATTGATAACATTTACTCTATTTCCCTTATCTAAAGCCTTATGATAAGAGGAGCTGTCAAAATGAGCGCATGAATTAGAGAAAGCTGAAACGATAGGAACTATTAAAAACATACCCGGAAAAACATCTAAAACGCACATCGTATTTTCAAAAGCCGGTCGCAATGTAGAATCACCAATGACCCTTTTTATTTTAAACTCCCTGTTTGCGTAGCCATCCTTAACATAGAGAATATCATAATCTCTAGTTGGTTTTATTCTTGTTGTAATTGGAGTTTGGCCAACAACATCACCATCCACAAAAACCTTAGCTCCCTCTGGATAAGATTTAAAACTAACTTCAACATCTTTCTTATTAAAAAACATAGCACACGAGCTAGAAAATAGCATGGCACATACTAGCCAAAACGAGGCAATGATTTTGAAATAATTTTTAGGAAGGAATTTGCAATTTTTCATGTCTCAATGTTTTTGTTATCAATCAAGTTAGCCACCAATATAAAAATATTGGCGACTGGGAGTTGATAACCGCATTGAGACGGCGCAGTGCTTTTAGGCAAGCCCTGGACATAGCACCGCCTCCCAGCCATAATAGACTGAGAGACGAGTGTTTTTGTTTTCGGTCTGACTCATCAAAACACAGACCGCTCAATGATGGGTTATCAAGCCCATATCCGCTAAAAAGCGAACACAACAATTAAACAACTTTTTCTTAAAAAATCAAATAACTTTAAAATTCCCGTGTGTGAACAAAAATTTATAGAGGCAAAACAGGTGACTGGGGGGTGCAAAATTCAATTTCGGGGGTGGGGG
>JAYOLW010000022.1:823-27764 GCA_038120515.1 Rickettsiales bacterium
CCACAACACCCACCCGCACCACCCGAGCCCGGGGCCACACCCCCCCCCCTCCGCATAAGTGGAACATTTTTATTAACTAAAAGTTAGAAAATTATCTTTATAAGAATTAAATTAATTGAGGACTCGTTTACTAATTAATATATGACGGATTGTTGTGACAAATAACATAATTTTTATTGGAGGAATACATGGCGTAGGTAAAAGTACTCTTTGCAAGAAAATATGTGATGAGTTAGAAATTGGGCATTTATCAGCAAGCAAATTACTTGGATGGAACAATAATAGTGTCGATGATAAAAAAGTAGATGATGTAGAATCAAATCAAAATAAGTTATTATATAATTTGAATAAAATTCTTAGCGATAAAGGTGACAAATATTATATTTTTGATGGTCACTATTGTTTGATAGGAAGCGATAAGGAATATCAGAAAATCCCCAAAAATACTTTTGAAGAAATTAATCCCGTTGCTTTATTGGTTATTACAGAGAACCCGAAAACAATAAATGAAAGATTTCAATCAAGAGGTCATACTGACTACGACATCCCTTTTATTGATAAAATGCAACAATATGAGATTGAATATGCCATTGAATTGGGGAAATCTTTAGGTTTAAATGTATATGAAAATAATTGTAGTAACTATGATAATATAATAACCACTATTAAAGATTACTTAAAAGTTTGAGAATGAGAATATTATTAGATACCAATATAGTTATACATAGAGAAGCCAATAAAGTAGTAAACAAAGATATTGGCCATCTTTTTAGGTGGTTAGATAAACTGAAATACACAAAATGTATTCACCCAATAACGATTGAAGAGCTACAAAAAAATAAAAATAAAGATGTCGTAGATACAATAAATATAAAGGTAGAAAACTATAATCCTCTGAGAAGTCAGGCCGCCATAGAGCCAAAGATGCAAGAAATAATAGATAGTTTAGATAAAACGCAGAACGATATAAATGATTCAAAAATACTAAATGAGGTTTTAGCTGGAAGAGTCGATGTTTTAATATCAGAGGATAAAAAAATATTTACCAAAGCTGAAAAACTGAACATATCCGACAAAGTTTTTAAGATTGATTCATTTCTAGAAAAGGTAATATCTGAGAACCCAGACTTGGTTGATTATAATGTTTTATCAATAAAAAAAGAATATTTTGGAAATATAAATCTGAATGACGAATTTTTTGATAGTTTTAGAGAAGATTACAACGGTTTTGATGCTTGGTTTAAGAAAAAATCAGATGAGATCTCCTATGTATTTTATGATAACAAGACTCTATCAGCATTTTTATATATAAAAACCGAAACAGATGAGGAAAACTACTCTGATATTTCACCAATATTCAATAAAAAAAGAAGGTTAAAGATAGGAACTCTTAAAGTGACTAGTAACGGATACAGGATAGGAGAAAGATTCTTAAAGATTATTTTTGATAATGCTATAAAACAAAAGGTATCAGAAATTTACGTTACTATTTTTAACAAAAATATGGAACATAAAAGGCTGATAAGCTTATTCGAAGATTGGGGTTTCAAATTCTGGGGATATAAAGGTGAGAATGATAAAAAAGAGAATGTCTATGTAAAGAATTTCGATAAAGAAACAATTGTAGCGGATAAAAACAAACCCAAAGAAGTCTTCCCATTTTTTTTAAAAAGCGCCAATGTGTTTATTGTACCGATTTATGAGAAATACCACACTAGTCTATTTCCTGACTCAATATTAAAAACGGAGTCACCTCTTGATTTTATTGACAACATACCCCATAGGAACTCTCTTAGTAAAGTTTATATTTCGCGCTCATTTCAAAGAAATCTTAAAAGTGGGGATATTATAGTTTTTTACAGAACGGGCGGGGTCTATAAAGGGGTTGCCACAACCATTGGGATAGTAGAATCAATAGTAGACAACATAAAAGATAAAGAAACATTTATAGACAATTGCAAAAAAAGAAGTGTTTTTGATGAAAATGAACTTGAAAAACACTGGGATTTTAATAAAAATAATAGGCCATTTATAGTGAATTTTTTGTATGCTTATTCATACCCTAAAAGACCCAATCTTAAATGGCTCATGGATAATAATATAATATCAAAAGCTCCAAGAGGTTTTGAAAAGATTTCAAAAGAGAATTTTTATAAGATAGCGAATTATGCGTATAAATAATAAAGTATTATTATCAATAAAACCAGAATATGCCTTCAAAATTTTTGATGGAACAAAAAAGTTTGAATTTAGAAAGGCGATATTCAAAAACCCAGATATAAAAATTGTTGTTGTCTATGCCTCTTCTCCAGTGCAAAAAGTAATTGGAGAGTTTGAAATAGAAAAAATAGTTAGCCTAGACCCAGAAAGTCTATGGAAGAAAACAAAAAAATACTCTGGAATTTCAAAGGATTTCTTTTTTGAATACTTTTTAGATAGAACCCTTGCCCATGCGATAAAAATAAAAAAGGTCAAAAAATATCAAGAGCCACTTTGCTTAAAACAAAATTTTAATGTTTTGCCTCCGCAATCTTACGTTTATTTAGGTTAATTTTATTTTTGGTTATTAGTGAGTAGCAATTATTTTTTAATGTATATATTGATGTATAAATTAAAACTTAACTGCATTAAACCCTTGTAAATAAAGGGCTAAAGGCACTTATTTTTAATCCGGCCCCCGCAACCAATTCTCTTTTTACCACAAAGCTTTAATTTTTTCGCTGATAAATACGACATTCAGGTAACCTGAAGGGTGAATGAAGTAAAAACAATATATTTTTGTTTTTACAAATGAACGGCCTTTCTAACTCTCTAACAGACCAGTTATTTTGTGTTGCTTTGATTTCGCAAAAGCTTCTTTCCTGCTCTTCTAATCTAATTAAGAAAATATAATGAGACCAAGATAAATTGAATTTTACAGACAGTGTTGAGGATTTCTTATAATTATCAGATTTGACAGACACTGTCTGCGATATTGAATAACATAAATAAAAATTTTTCATGCGTTCCAAATTTTGCACCGAAAAACCTTTGCCAAATTCTCCTGTTAATTTTGCGCTCAATTCTTTTAAAACTTCCTCACAATATTTTGCCTTTTCTTTCCCTCCCTGCTCATCCTCAACAATCATTTCTCCTATTTTGTCATAGGAAAGCACCATTGATGAGTTAACTTACCTTACAATATAGTTTCTACTCTCAATTATGAGAGATTTGATTTCATTAAAAAGATTTTTAGGCGTGCTTAATACTTTATTCATAATGCTAATTTAATATATGTATTGCTGTGTTGATTTTAACTAATTCCATAAACTCATCCATATCAGAATTAGAAAGCGCTATGCATCCGTTAGTCCAGTCAAATTTTTGAGTTATCATCCAAAGCCATCCAAAACCGTTTTTTTGCCCATGAATCATGATAAATCCACCAGGGTCTTTTCCTAAAGATTTTGCTTTATTTATATCATCTTTATTTGGATAGCTGATATGCATTGCTCTGTAGAAAGAGGAATCTTCTTTTTTGTAATCCAAAATATATTTACCTTCGGGTGTTTTCTCATCGCCTTCAAACTCCTTGTGACCTATTGGTTTGCCTCCTAAAGAAATATTGTATTCCCTCAATATGTCTTCACCTTCTAATAAGAATAATTTTCTTTCAGATTTTTTAACTCGAACTAGATCAACCTCAGCAAAACTAGAAAAAGAAAAAGCTAAAAGAAAGGTTAGGAATAGCTTACTTGCCATATTTCACCACTAATCTGAAATTTCGTTCGTAGAGCCTTATAATTGAATGAAACTGTTCATTCTTGCCTGTTAAATCTATACAACCAGCAGAGCCAGCAAACCAGCCACCATGTATATAAAATGAATCTCTTCCGTAAGTATTAGTATTTGGACTTGCTTTTAAGGGTGTGTAAACATCTCCCCAGCGAAAATCCTCAGCTATCCACCATAATTTATCCCATATATTTTTACTATCGTCTTGATGTTTAGTCTCTTGAAATAAAGCTACATAATCGCCTTCTGGTAAAGGACCCTCATTCTTTTTATTCTGATCTTTTATAGTAGTTCCTGTCCTTCCAGAGGTTGCCTTCCATTTTTTCTTTATTCGCCCATTTATAGTTTTGAGATATAGATATTTTCTATCAAAAAACAAAAAGTCCCTTTCGTTGCAAGTTATAGATATTGCCTCAATATTATCTGAAGATTTTTTATTAGGTTTTGTTCTAATATATTTTCCTTTTTTGGTTTTAACTACGATAGAGTTGTCTATCTTGCCTTTTTCACACAAAGAAACAATTTCAAGCAGGCTGTATTCCTTAAAATCTTCCGTGATAAATTTCTTACTTTTTCCCGAACGCAATTCTTTTTTTGATATGATTTTCATTTTTGAACTCCTGATTAACTAGTTCCGTTTTAGTTTCGCAACATTAATAAAATGTCATAAATTCTAATTAAATATTACCAAACGAATAAATAAGCCTTACCGTGTCAATAGCCATAACGACAAATAAAACTAAATAAAACAATATATTTTTGTTTTTACAAATGAACGGCCTTTGACTTAGATGTTATTATACAAATTTATAATTTGTCTAATAACACTTAGGAATGGACAGGACGTCAGCTCAAATCCAGCCCCCGCAACCAATTCTTGCAAGGGTTTACCTTGATTTTCTTTTTTAATTACATTACGTTATTTTGTGTAGTAACAAAATTTAATTGTTTAAATATACTTATATCTTGTTTATCATTGCCATTAATTTTCTATTAACTTTATAAATTTTAACAATGAAATATTTTATCATTATACTTTTATCACTTGGAGTAGTTTCTTGTTCTCATAAAGATATGGCCAAAACTTTGCGTTATGCAGATAACAGACCTGTAGGTGTTGAGAATATTAAGTTTAAAGAATTGCAAACAATGAAACATGGAGAAGCATGTGGCTACAATTTTTTATATGTTCTTCCAGTATTTGGCAATAGCTCTATAATTACTGCAGCTCAGAACGGAGAGGTAAATAACATTAAATTAATTGGTGAAACTGGATTCTGGACATTCCCTTTTTCTAAAACATGCACTGTAGTGTATGGAGACTAACAACCTATATGGTAGTCTTTATGATTAAAAATCAATAGACCATGCCATGATAATAAGCGGTACCCATATACCGCCAGTTAGTATTATTGCACCATCAGCAGCAGTGGCTATAGGGCTCAGTGCTGCTATAGCGCTTTTTTCCCAAGGCTGGAATTCATACCTTATTTTTGTTTTGTATTTCTGTGAAAAATTACTTAGCTTGTTCGCATTAAAGGTTTCCCTGGGTTTATATCTAACGCCATTTAGTAATATTTTCTTTTCTAAATAATAAGTATCTTTACTCACTAATTTTTGCTGTTCTGCTAACCTTAGAATAACATAACCATTAACATTATTATTTCTATCGGTAGATAAACTAATTTTCGATATCGAAATTCTTGATTTCCATTTTGGTTTTATGAACTCAGCAACCTGATTTGATTTATCATTAAATACATAATGGTATTTTGTACCTAAAAATACTATGTCATTGTTATACTTACTTAGGTAATATCCATAAAAAGTTTCCTTGTAACCCCTATCTCTTTGGACATATTTTGTCATTATACAAGAGCTTAGAAAGGCAAGGCATATTAGAATAATAAAGTGTTTTGTCATATCGATTCTATAATATTTTTTATACATTAGTAATAGCTTTAAGGATAAATAGATTTATTTTTTTACAGCCTGATTAACTATTATTCTTTCTGCATCTGATAGTGATTTAATTCCTCAACTTTACCAAATATCATAAGTTTATTTGATAATTCGACCGCTATCATTTGATCTGTTTTGTCGTGATTTTAAATTCATCTCGATAGGATTATAAGGATCAATATATAGCTCAGATACAGAAGAATAATTAATTTTCTCTCCCAAACCATAATCTTTTACAGAGAATTGGTCAATCCTTTGTTCACCGGTTCTAAACTCATTAATATAACCATCAAATTCTTTATAAATTGCAGGACCTTTAGCTAAACAAATTAATACAGCTTTGCCATATTGGGATAAAGTAATATTTGCTACATTCGTAATTTTTAACATAATATCATCAATCTCTTTAGCATCAATTAAATCATCCAAACTTGAATGAACCTTCGCTTTTTCTTCATCTGTAAAATCAGCGCCAATTGAATCCTTAAAAATTTGACCGAGATCAATTACCCCTTTACCAGCAATTGCAATTCGTGGAGGTATATATCGGTTCATCATAGCATTTGCTAAATAAAAATTTAAAAATCCCATTGCTGAAGGGTCGTCTAATTTATTTTTATATAGAGCATTAACAAGATAATCAGTTTCTCCAGCATCAGCAAGATTTACAACTATGGAACCATTTGGTAGATAAGGCACAAAAACCGTCGATAAATAAGACTTGTCTGCTGCAAAGATAACATCTAATGGATTACCTTGCATAGCATCAGAAATTCCTTTGAAGAGCTTTGAAATTATAACTCTTTTACCCTTTTGATCCACTATTGAAGTTTCAAGATCATATGCATAATAAGACTCTTTTAACCTTGGGAATTTTTCATGAAAATATAATGTAATAGGAGTTCCGGTTTTTAATTGTGAAAGCGATTCTTGAATTTCACAAATATTTAAGGCCTTTCCTGGTTCATGCATGTTTAAGACAGGAAGATCATGATGTTGCAATGCAAGCTGAAATTTTAAATCATCAACTCCTATATCACCTGAGGATACAAAACCAAAAAATGTTTTATAACTAATTCCACTGTTTATTTTGTACGGCAATAAACCAAAAACACTATCTGATAAAAACCGACGCATAATAGTTCTAAGAACTTAACATTTGTTAACCACCTCTAGATTTCTGGGAAACTTCCTTTTGCATCTGTATCATTGATACAAACGTTTTCTCAGAATTAGCAGATAGCTCTTTATCACCTGTATCTCTTTTAACAACATTCTCTTGTTCTAAATTGCATTGTTTTTCAGGTCCATCGATTTTATTTTTATTTAAAACAAAAGCTTTGATTTGAGAAAAGGTTTCTTTTGTTATTAATCCAGCTGCAGCATAAACTGCGCCAGATAAGGCCGCAACGGCAATAGTTTCAGCAATCATATCAAATATATTAAGTTACTTAATTATAACAAAACATTCTATTTGTTAATAAAATATTATTTATCTTTATTTTAATTCAAAAATAATTTTGATTTATCTTACAATTATATAATTTAGGAAAGCTACCAAAAAGTTTATTGTAATTTTACAACACCTATAAATATGGCACTAACATTTTCAAACATGCTTGAACTTGGCACTAAGATGCCAGAATTTCAGCTTACTAATATAATCGATCAATCACTTTTTTTATCTTCACAGCTAAATAAGAAGGATGGAAGCTTAATAATGTTTATCTGTAACCATTGTCCATTTGTCATTCATTATCATGACAAAATAATCGAGCTTAGTAAACGATATCAAGAGCAAATAAATTTTATTGCCATAAGCTCAAATGACATCACGACATACCCAGAAGATGCACCTGATAAGATGAAAAAACTTTGGCAAAAACTTAATCTTAACTTTCCATATTTGTTTGACTCAACTCAAGCTCTAGCGAAAGCGTTTAAAGCAGCTTGCACGCCTGAATTTTATCTATTTAACAAAGATAATCATTTAGTTTATCGTGGACGTTTGGACGACTCGACGCCTTCTAACCAAAAACCAATAACAGGAGCTGATCTTGAAAATGCTATTACCAACTTAATTGATGGTTATGATATCGAGAAAAAACAACTCCCTTCTCAAGGATGTAATATCAAATGGAAACAATTAGCTAAAGCACTTTAGCTAGGCTCTAATTATTTATTTTAATATCTGGAAATAATTTTTTTATCTGCGCAAATTCATCAGACCCTTTAAATTCATCAATGATTTTTTGACGCTCTATTGCATCCTGCTCTTTAATGGTTTTGTTAGCATCATCAAAACCAACATTCTTAACCACTATTTTTTGGCCAGTTAATTCAAAATATTTTTGTACTAATTTTTTGATGATTTGATCATCATAAGATTTATTGATCGTAAGTTCTAACTGATTCTCTACCAATTTAACATATATGTTATGCTCAACATATTTTGCGATCAAATACTCGTTATTTGCTTCAAGAAATTTAATCAAATCTCTTTCATTCTTAATAATGTTTACAGTTGGCGAAATATTTTGATCGCTTAAGCTATGTGTTTTTTTTTTAAAGAATCAGAATCATTTGATTGATTTGAATTTGATAGTATATTTTTAAAATCAAAATTCTTCTCAAGGAAACATATTCTTGTGACAATCATCTCGAGCGCTTTATTTTGATCAGGTGCAATTTTAAGTTCAGAAACACCCTTTAACAACATTTGCCAACATCTAGACAAAATACTCACATCAACTCTCGCTTTTAAAGTATTAAATATTTCAGCCGTTGCAGAATCAACATTTCGAAGCTCATCATTAGCAACTAAAGCCGTAGTTAATGAATGACAGCTATTTAAAAGATTAGATAATATTTTAGCTGAGCTGATATTCTTACCAAACAACTCCCTTAAATGTTTCAAAGCCTCAGATGAATCACCATCGATGATTTTTTCAAGTAATTGAAAACTATTTTTCTGACTCGAGATTCCAAGCATTGACCTAACTTGATCAATTTGAAGATTTTGTTCACATAAAAACTGGACTTGATCAAGCATTGATAACGCATCTCTTACCGAACCTGACGCAATTTCAGCAATCAGACCTAACGACTCAGCATCTGAATTGATATTTTCTTTTTCAGTAATTGATTTAAGAAAATTTGCCAAAGTATCAGTATCGATATTATTCAGATCGAACCTTTGACATCTAGATAAGATAGTTAAAGGGATTTTCTCAATTTCTGTGGTAGCAAAAATAAATTTTGTATGACTTGGTGGCTCCTCTAAAGTTTTAAGTAGAGCATTAAATGCACTATTAGACAACATGTGTACTTCGTCAATTATATAAACTTTATATCGAGCAGATGATGGCGTATAAGTACAATTTTCAATAATATCCCTGACATCATCAACACCGGTTTTACTTGCTGCATCCATTTCAATAACATCAGGATGAACACCTTTTGCGATATCATTGCACATTGAGCATTTTAGGCATGGCGTAGTTGTTGGCACCGTATTTTGTTCGTCTTGACCTATACAATTTAACGACTTTGCCAAAATTCTTGCTGTCGAGGTTTTGCCCGTACCTCGAATTCCAGTAAAGATAAAGGCATGAGGTATCTTACCATTTGCAAACTCATTACTTATTGTTCTAACAACATGATCTTGACCGATTAATGACGAAAAGTCTTGAGGCCTATATTTTCGTGCTAAAACTTTGTATTCGTTATTATTAGAAACCATTATGCCAAGGAATTAAACTGAAGTGGCAAGAAACAACCTAAATTAATTATTATGCAGCTGCTTTCTTTCGAACCTGACTGGATTAAACAAAAAATCTACCTGCTTCTTACCTGACATGTATTTTAACCATAATTTCGCATTTTGCAATAATTCTTAATTATATTTTAGTAACCTTAGGATATTACTAGACATACGTGAATTAACTTGTTGTTTTTTGAAATTAAATTGCTAATAAATATGATAATATTAAGCATTATTAATACACTTATGATGATACGCAAAACCTGCCTTGTTGTAATATTTACAACCTTTTTGATTTCAAAAGCATTTGCAAATACAATCAACAAAGCTGATTACAATATTTTTTCTTTATCTTTAGAAGAACTACTTACTATTGAAGTAACCACAGCGTCCAAGGTTGAAGAAAAAGCTTTTGAATCAGCATCAGCAATTTTTGTTATCACCAATGAAGACATTATAAGATCTGGTGTCACTACAATCCCTGACGCACTGAGAATGGCTCCTGGTATTCAAGTAGCCCAAATTGACTCCAACAAATGGGCTATAACAGCAAGAGGTTTCAACAGACAATTTTCTAACAAATTACTTGTTTTATTTGACGGACGCTCAGTATATACCCCAACTTTTTCTGGTGTATATTGGGATAGCCAGGATTATGTTTTAGATGATATTGACAGGATTGAAGTAGTAAGAGGTCCAGGCGGCACACTTTGGGGTGAGAATGCTGTAAATGGAGTCATCAACATCATTACTAAAAAAGCCAAAGATACCCAAGGCAACTATGCATCAGTCATTGCCGGCAATTATGATAAATTTATTTCCGAATATAGATATGGCGGACAAACTAAAGATGGCGCCTACTATAGGGCTTATGGAAAATTCTTTTCTCGAGATGACACAACCAAGCTTTCAAATGGAGATTCAATGGATGATGAGTGGTATGTCAGCAGGTCAGGATTTAAATATGAAAAATCTATAGATGTAGATACAAATTATTCAATTCAAGGAGATGTTTACAATGGCAATATTAATCAAACGCTATATCTACCAACTACATCTACAACGAATACATATGCCACAGACGCTGATGAAGAATATAGAGGGGGTAATTTAGTTGTTAAACTAGATAAAAAAATTGAGCAAGATAAAAGGCTTGATTTACTTTTCTATATTGACCATGAAAATAGGGACTCATTAATTCTCGATCAAAAAAGGACCACCCTTGATTTCGATGCTCAATATTCGCATCAGAAGAGTGCTAAACAAAAGCGTATCCTAGGCTTTGAAATAAGGACAATTAACGACTTCTTGCAAAAGCAAACTGTAAATGTTAACGGTAATAACTATATTTACTTAACCTACACACCAGAAAAACTGGATTACCAAATATACAGCTTCTTCATTCAAGATAAATATGAAGTTATTGATGATAAACTTTTTATAACTCTAGGGTCAAAGTTTGGTTACAATGAATTTACTGACTTTAACGTCCAGCCAACCGCACGAGCATCCTATTCTCCAAAAGAAAATCATGTTATATGGTCAGCAATATCTAGAGCCGTTAGAACCCCTACGCGAGGCGAAAATGGGCTGGAACTTTTTGCAGGAGGATCACTTTACCAAAAAGGTAGTAAGACATATGACAACGAAATCCTTACCACTTACGAAGCTGGATATCGATATAAAAAAGACAATCTAGCTATTGATATCACAACGTTTGTAAATGATTATGACGATTTAAGAACCTTTTATTTTGATGGATCTAATTTCATTGCCTCAAATAATGGCGAAGGTAAAGTTTACGGTTTTGAAATGGCCTCATCTATTGATTTAATGAAAAATTGGAGAATGTCACTTGCGTATTCATTTTTAAAAGTTGACACAAAAAATGATTCAAATCTTACATTTTTTAGCGACAACCTATCAAATGAAGGTAGGTCACCTTATAATCAAATTGCTCTAAAATCATATTATAACTTTTCTAGCAAATTACAATTATCAAACATGCTATATTTTTCTGATAACTTGACAGCCAACACCAGAGATGTTGACGCATATACTAAATTTGACACTACGCTAATCTACAAACAATCTGAAAAGCTTTCTTTAAAGATTGTTGGGCAAAACTTACTTGACTCTCATCACCAAGAATTTTCAAAAGAACTTTATTCTCAAAATGCCGAAATGGGTAGATATTTCTACCTAGGAGCCTCCATAAAATTTTAACAATGCACAATTATTCACTCAAAAGCCTAAATGTAAGATTTGACAAATCTTATCATATCCTAAAAGAATATTGCGAAATGGTTGAGAAATACTATAAGGAGGACCTTGGGTTAAAACATTTTAAACAAAATATACATGATATTATTTTTAATAACCTTGCTAATCCAGTAATAATATTGGACAAAAACAAGGTTATTGCTGGCACGATATTGTACAAAAAAAGAGTTGATGAGCAAATTTTGCTGCCACTTGAACATGACACCTCAATAAATCTATCTAAAGTTATCAAAAAAAACGGCTTAGTGTGCAATGATTCTCTTTGCGAAATTTCAAGAATTATTGTCAGGAGAGAATATAGAGATCGTCGAATTACAAACGAAATTCTAGGATTAACAATTGCCAAGGCAGTTAAAGAAGGCTGCGAGTATTTATTTTCAACAACCCTTGAATCATATGCACGTAACTTCCGTATCTTGTCAACAAGAATTGGTCTTGATTATACTATTCTTGATGAACCAATACCATCATGCCCTATATATGAAGGGCTAGATATGAAATTAACCTGTGCAAATTTTAAGACCTTTGAATTACAAAAACTTTTATCCTCATGTCATTTTAGTGACTTGATTTCAAAAATGTATAATATCTCAAATGTCTCGAAAACATATATAAGCCTTTCTAACCAACCAAGAGCCATTATAGGTATAATGAATGATTAGAAAGATTCTTCACAACATAACCTTGATCGCTTTAATTACTTGCTTTAGTTTTTTGACATCGCAATCAAATAAAGTTTATGCTTCTGAGTATAACGAGAACCAAATTAAATTAGCATTTATTTTAAAAGTCATTGATTTTATAGACAAAATGCCGACCGATACTAAAAATCTAGATTTATGTATTTATGGTTTTTCGAAGGATGAAGTTAATATTATATCTGAGGACCTTAAATATTCAAAAAGCTACAACATCGAACTAACAAACTCACCTAGTTTACAAAAAATAACAAAATGTAATATTGTGTTTTTTCACAATGATTATGACAATTATAAAAATATACTGGATTACACGAAAGATTACCCTATACTAAGCTTTGCTGAAATAAAATATTTTACTGATTATGGCGGCCTTGTAGAATTTTACAAATATAAAGGGAAATATAAATTTTTAATAAATAATGAATTAGCAATTAAAAAAGACATCTTCTTTAATGCAAAACTTCTTGAGATAAGCAAATAATGAAAACAGCAAAAATTAATTTCTTAGATAATTTAAGCGTTAAAAACAAACTGTTAGCAATCATACTAACTGTTAGTTTAGCCTGTGCATCTGTTTCAATGCTTGCTATTTCAGTTGTAGGTTTAAAAAATATCAAAAAACAAATTGAAACAGAATTATTAATTAGCGGAAAACTTATAGCAGATAGAGTTAATGCTGCTTTAGAATTTAATAATAACTCTTCAGCGATTGAAAGTTTAAATGCATTGCAGGTTAACAAATCAATCTCTAGAGCATGTATCTATAATAATGATGGCATCGAATTCGCTAGTTACTTTTCTGGGACATATAAAGGTAATAATTGCCCACCATCACTTAAATCTCCAAACCTATACAAACAAGATAATATCTATAGCCTATATAGAGTTGTTACAAGTCAAGTTGACAATACTATCATTGGTCACCTTTTTATTGAGACAACATTGGATCGTGCCAATGATTATGTACAAAATTTGTTATTAATTGGCGTTGTAATTTTCACGATTGTGGTCTTTTTTGCTTTCTTTCTCGCTAACTTATTTCAAAAAACAATTTCACAGCCAATCCAGCATCTTATAGACAAAAGCACTGAGAATGCCCAGTTAAGTGAATCAAGCCCATTCTTTTCGTCGAGTAAAAATGAATTAGTTAAACTAGAAGTGTTGCTAAGGGGAATTATTTCCAAAATTAACAATCTTGAAGAGCAAAATATCCAACGAGATAAAGCCATGGAAAGTGTTATTAAGAATTCTGAATCAACAATTGGCTACTTGTCTAACGAATTAAAACATCCTTTGGAAGCTACAATTGCATTTGGTGATATTATCTCAAGCAGAGCCATAGGAGATATCGATCCAGAATATATTGCTTATTACAATGATGTATATTTAACAGTTTTTTACTTTTATGGCATAATTAATGACACAATGAACTTTTTTAAATCACATTTAAAATCTCAAAAAGGAATATGTGAAACTCTTAATATCGCGGAATATTTAACAGAATCAATTTCGGATATTAAGAATAATAAGCCTGAATATTTAAAAAATTTTGATATTGAATGCGAATCCCTAATAGATGAGTCATTACCAAAACTGAATATAGATGGCGCACTAATCAAAGAATTGATATCAAATGCTTTTTTTGTGTTTAGCAAATACCAAACCTTTTTAAATAGATCAGATTTAAATGTCAAAAGAACTGCTAAAAAAGATGTTTTAGATGGAGATTCTGAAAAATTTAAAATAGAAATTTGTTGTAAGGAACTTGAAGGCGAATCAATAGCTTCAGTTCTTGAGAATCATCGCGACTATCAAAACGATGTTCATTTATTAAGATCAAAACTTCAATATATGAAATATTTAGCATCATATGATGGTGGTTATCTAGATTTTGGTAATGACCTTAGAAAAATGTCAAAAATGGTAATTTTCTATCCATGGCAACAATTAGTAGCTAATGGTAGTGAAAAAGATGATAGAGCAAACGAGTCACTTGAAGAAAGCCTCCGAAGAATAGTTGAAACAGCATAATATAAATGCAGAGAGTTATTTTAATCGATGGTTATGGCTTTGTTTTTAGAGCATATCATTCATTACCTCCGCTTAAAAACCCATCAGGAACATATGTAGGTGCAGTTTTTGGCTTTGCCAACATGCTATTTAAAGTCATAAGAAACCACCCAAATGACAAAATAATAGTTGTATTAGATTCTGGCAGCAAAACTTTTCGACATGATATTTATGAGGCATATAAAGCAAATAGACCACCAGCTCCCGAAGATTTAATACCACAATTTCCATTAGTTCGATCAGCGGCAGAAGCTTTTAATTTAAAAACTGTTGAGGCAGAAGGTTTAGAAGCTGATGATTTAATTGCTTCTTTAGCCCTAAAAGCAGAACAAAATAATCTACCTGTTACCATATATTCTTCTGATAAAGATCTAATGCAATTAATTCGTGGTCAAATTGATATGTTTGATCCGATGAAAAACAAAGTGATAAAAGCAGAACAAGTAATTGAGAAATTTGGCGTCAGACCTGAACAAATGTGTGACTATTTGTCGCTTTTAGGAGATAGCTCAGATAATATACCTGGAGTTAAGGGGATTGGTGCTAAAACAGCAGCGAATTTGTTAAACCAGTTTAGTAATCTTGATGACATTTATAATTCGATTGACCAGGTTGAAAAAGACAGAATACGTAATTTGTTAATTGATGACAAAGAAAACGCTTATCTTTCTTACCAATTAATCAACCTAAAAAACCCACAAGAAACAACGGTAAATCTTGATGAAGTTAAAGCCCATAAGCTTGATAATAACGCAATAAGTAGCTTTCTTAACGAACAAGGCTTTCATGCCTTAAAAGCAAAAGTTAATGCCCTTTTTAATGTAAATATCGATAATCAAAATATTCCAGCAAATAATAAAGAAGATTCTCCAAATATCATAATAGAAGAAATTAATATTGAGAATTTAAACAAAATACAGCAACTTTACCATCAAGAGCGTGTGGGCATTTTCTTAACCCCCCTCAAAAAAAGTCAATTAATTATGTTTTGTCACAAACAAAATTGTTATTATTACGAAATAAAACAAACAGAGGATTCTGGATCCTTATTTAATCAGCCATCCGATGTTTTTTTAGCAACACAAAAAGCTATAATTCAGCTTATCTCTGATCATTCTACACGAATCATAACAGCAGATTTTAAGCATTTCTTACATTTCATCTACAAGCAACAAAACGGGACTAAACTTGATATTAACGCAACTTTTATTGATTTAAACCTTATAGAGTATTTGTTACCATTAGAAGATAAAGGAAAGTTAATTACTAAATTCCAGGAGTTTGAAAAAACCACTGATATTGAAAAGGACAAAGTCATATTTGCTGTTTTTGAACATTTTAACAATCTAGATCATAATTTAAAAGATTTACATAAACACGGGTTGTTATCGATATACCAAGAAGTTGATCGTAGAATCAATAACATTCTGTTTGAAATGGAGCAAATAGGAGTTGCTATCTCACTAGATAAGCTCAGATCACTTTCAAATGAATTTGCTACTCAGATAAATGATTTAACCACAGAAATATACGAAATTTCGGGACAAGAATTTAATATTGGCTCACCTAAACAACTCGGCGAGATTCTATTTGATAAACTTGCTTTAGAAACTACAAAAAAAACCTCAAAAGCCAAGTCTCGCTCGACATCTTCCGACATCCTTGAGGATCTAAAAGCACAAGGACACAAAATAGCTGAACTTGTTCTTAATTGGCGACATTTTTCAAAACTGAAATCTACCTATACTGACGCCCTCCCCAAAAACATAAATCAAAACACCAGCAGAATCCATACAGTTTTTAATAATTGCTTAACATCAACTGGAAGGTTAAGCTCTTCAAACCCTAATTTGCAGAATATTCCGATAAGATCTAATGAAGGAGATCTTATAAGATCATGCTTTATAGCCAAAAAGGATCACTCTCTAATTGGTGCAGATTACTCGCAAATTGAACTCCGCCTACTGGCACATTTGGCTAACGCCAAATCATTGAAGCAAGCATTTGCAGAAGGCAAAGATATTCACAGGTCCACAGCTTCTGAAATGTTTGAAATAGCTGAAGATCAAGTTTCAGATGAAATGCGTAGTCACTCAAAACAAATTAATTTTGGGATCATTTATGGTATTAGCGCATTTGGCCTTGCTGAAAGATTAAATATTGAAAGAAAAAAAGCTAAGGATTTTATAGAGAAATACTTTATTAAATACCCAGAGATAAAAAGTTATCTTGATCAAGTGCTTGAAGATTGTCGTCGCGATCTATTTGTTGAAACTGTAATTGGCAGAAAATTATTTTTTCCAGAAATTAATACTAAAAATGGTATGATTCGCTCCTTTCAAGAAAGGGCTGCAATTAATGCACCACTTCAAGGCAGTGCATCTGATATTATCAAAATAGCTATGATAAATATCGATAAAGAGCTAAAACAGCAGAGACTCAGAACAAAATTAATTCTTCAGGTTCATGATGAATTAATTTATGAAGCTCCTGAAGCCGAGAAAACAATATGTGCTGATATTGTCAAAAATGGCATGGAAAAAGCCATGCAGCTGTCAGTGCCACTAACAGTAAATTTAGCTACAGCCGATAATTGGCAACAATTAAAATAATTGTCTTTATTTCAATTGCCAAATCCTCAAATCTGAGTTTAGGACTAATAAGCAGATAATCTTACAATTGTTAAACCAAACATAAAAAATATAAAAACGACAATTGCTGCAAGCAACGCATAGTTTTTAGCTTTTTTATCTTTATGTAACTTTTCTATAGGCATAATATCAATTTAAATACTCTGATTTGTTATAGTCCTTGTAATGATTATTTGCAATAGTTGCAGTTTATATGAGAAATAAAATTTGATTGAAAATTCGAGATAATTAATATTAAACTGCGTTTCTATTTAAGAAAATATTATGGCCGTAATTACCAAATTATCTCATGAGGATTTTGAGTCGATATTAAGTCAATATCATATAAAAGACTTTGAAGAAGCAATTCCAATTTTAGCAGGTGTTGAGAACACTAACTATATTCTTAAAACTACAGAATCCAAATATATTTTAACTATCTTTGAGAAACGAGTATCAAAACAAGACATACCATTCTTTTTAGGCTTAATGGATCATCTTGCCAATAAGGGTTTTCCTGTACCAAATGTAATAACAAACATAAATGATGGCAAAACATTCTCTTATAATGCCAAAACAGGAGTCATTTTGAGCTTTCTTGAAGGCAAATCAATAATGGACAATATATCAAACGAACATGCTGGTGAATTTGGTAAATTAATGGGCAATGTTCATAATAGCTGTTCTGATTTCTCGGGGACAAGAAAAAATGATTATAACTTACATGGTTGCAAAAAGCTATTTCAGGAGCTTGTTACCAGAAGAGCTATTGATCAAAAACAATATCACTTTATTGAAGAAATATTAAGTACTGATTTGCACCCTATTGCCGGATTAGGTGATGAACTTGACAAAGGGATTGTTCACGGCGATATGTTTCCGGATAATGTGTTTTTTAAAGAAGGTAAAGTATCAGGATTAATTGATTTTTATTTTGCTTCATATGATTTCCTAATTTATGATCTCGCTATTGCAATAAATGCCTGGGGCTTTGATAACGATATTCGTTTTAATAAAGAACGTTCTTTAGTTATAATAAACAGTTACAACTCTATTAGACCTCTTAAAAATAATGATAGAGAATATTTTAAACATTTTTGCCTTCTTGCGGCTACAAGATTCTATCTTACGCGTTTATATGATGAATTTTTAGGCAAAACTTCAGATTCACATATCAACCTGAAAAATCCTAATGAGTTTTTAACACGTGTTGAGTTTTTTAAACAATGGCGTGGTATAAAAGCTTAATAATGACATCTAAACTAAAAGAAATTACAATTTATACAGATGGATCATGTTTAAACAATCCAGGCAATGGTGGCTGGGGCGCAATTCTTATTTATAAAAAAAAAGAAAAGGAGATTTCTGGTGCTCAATCTAACACTACCAACAATCAAATGGAGCTCAAGGCTGTTATAGAAGGGCTAAAATCTGTAAAAGAGAAATGTAAAATAAACTTATTTACTGACTCAAAATATGTTCAGCAAGGCATAACGACTTGGATATATAATTGGCAAAAAAATAACTGGAAGTCTGCAAATAGAAAACCCATTAAAAACAAAGAATTATGGCAAGAGCTTTATGCAGAGACCAAAAAGCATGAAATCGATTGGCATTGGGTCAAAGCCCATAACGGCAATGAATATAATGAAAAAGTTGATGCTTTAGCACAACATGCTGCTAGATCAATTTAGAGCAAAGATATTATCACATGAATTAATCTCTAGCAAATCCTCAAGATTTACAATCCTTCTATTAATAATAAACAAATCATGCTCAATATCATCATCTGATTTTAAAAACAAAAGTGATGCAAAGGCAGTAGGTATTGCCGCTAAATAAAAAGCAAGATTTTTGGCGTTACCAATTTTCTGTTGATTTAACAATTTCTCTTTTTGTTTATTTGCTGATTCAAGAGATTTCATTAATTCTAAACAAGATTTTTCAAAATCATTTCTTTCAAATATTGAAAAACCAGTGCTAGATTTTTGTGACAAACACCCAGTTAAAACAGAGAAAATAACTATAATAACAATAAATCTATGCATAATAATTTGAATATTAATTAATAACCTGTTATTTTGCGGGCATTTTAACATTAATTTTTCGTAAAATGCCAAAAGTTTTAATTTCTGACAAGATGAGTAATCTAGCAATCGATGTTTTCAAGCAAAATAATATTGATGTCGATTTTAAACCAGGATTATCAATTGAAGAACTAAAAACAATAATTGCAGATTATGATGGTTTAGCTATTAGATCTTCAACAAGAGCTACAAGAGAACTTATCAGTGCGGCTAAGAATTTAAAAGTTATAGGAAGAGCTGGAATTGGTGTTGATAATGTTGATATAGAAGCAGCAACTGAAGCTGGAATCATTGTAATGAATACGCCTTTTGGCAACTCTATTACTACAGCTGAACATGCAATTGCCATGATGTTTAGCTTAGCACGTCAAATTCCACAAGCAAATAGCTCGACCCATCAAGGCAAATGGGAGAAATCTGGATTTATGGGTACTGAGCTTACCGGCAAAGTGTTTGGTGTTATTGGTTGTGGTAATATCGGTGCAATTGCTGCTAAGAAAGCCAAGGGAATTGGTATGAATGTTATCGCTTTTGATCCATTTCTTACTGAAGAAAGAGCAAATGAAATTGGTGTTGAGAAAGTTGAGCTTGATAAGTTGCTAAATGTTTCTGATTTTATTACACTTCACGTACCTTTAACCGACAAAACAAAAAATATCCTAAATAAAGAAAGCTTTGCTAAATGTAAAAAGGGAGTTTTTGTTATAAATTGTGCTAGAGGTGGCCTAGTAAATGAAGCTGATCTAAAAGAAGCTTTAGATGATGGTCATGTTGCAGGTGCGGCTCTTGATGTATTTGAAATAGAGCCGGCAAAAGAAAACATATTATTTGGTCATCCAAATGTTATTTGTACCCCACATCTTGGTGCATCTACTGTTGAGGCTCAGACAAATGTTGCTGAACAAGTCGCCCAACAATTATCTAATTATTTAAATTCTAATGTTATTGAAAATTCAATCAATATTGCAGCGATCTCAAAAGAAGACGCAAAAGAAATAAAGCCTTTTTTAAATTTAGGAGCTGACCTTGGCAACTTTATTGGGGCTTTGGCTCATGGCGCGATTGAATCAGTGACCATCACCTACACAGGAAAAGTAGCAAAATTAAATCTACAACCTTTAACCCATTCGATTGTTCAAAACATATTACAGCATTCAACTGAGAATGTTAATATGGTCAATAGTCTGGCAATCGCAAGGAAAAGAGGTATTAATGTAAATGTTATTAGTAGCAATAAGACTGGAAATTATGCCACTGAAATCGCTATTGATATACTAACTGACAAAGAATCTGTAAATATTGCTGGTACATTATTTGGTCAAGATTCAAGGATAATTTCAATAAACAACATTCAGTTAGAGGCAAAATTACAACGTAATACTTTATATGTCAAAAACAAAGACAAAGCCGGTTTTATTGGTCATTTAGGCACAACCTTAGCCAAACATGAAATCAATATAGCTAACTTCCACCTTGGCCGAAAAGATAAAAATAGCGGTGAAGCAATTGCGCTTATTTCTGTTGATAATGATATCAATAATGAATTACTTGATACAATTAGAGATATTGAATTCGTGACAGAAGCTAAGTTTTTAAAACTTTATCATGACTGATAGTTTTATTTTAAGATAAGAGAAAAAGAGTATTTTAGAGGAGATGCGATATGAGAGGACCAAGACCAATAATAGAAGAAGTAAATCCAACAGAGCAACGGATTACAACGCCTTTTAGAAAATTTTGTACTGAGTTTTTAAGTAAATTTACGCTACCTCAAGAAATAAATAGTACTATCCAAAAATTAAATGCTCAAAGACTTTTTTTCAAAACTTTGAAAACAAAATTTGATAAAGTTTCTGATCAAGGTAGATTTAGTGAAGAAGAAAAACGATTCCTTGTAAGATCATCACAGATAGACCCAAAAAACTATCAAAAAAGTGAAGAACCTGTTGAAGTGTCAGAAGATTTTAATAGCTGTTTTCAAGTAACAAAGAAACAAATATCTGCAGAACATCTTGCTTATGCCGAGATGGAAATTGAGTCACAGATTATTTGGACTAATCCAGCATTAGAATCTATCAGCATAACAACACCAAAAGATTTGGACCTGGCTCGACTATATAAAGCCCATAGTGAATGCACACAACACCAAGATATTGGGCAAGTCATTATCGCAAAATATTTGACAGAAAACATCTTTGATAAAATCAGAACTAATATTACTATTGCTTGGTTTCATTCACTTAGTGAAGCTCATCAAACTCAAATTTTGCAAATAGCTGTAAGTCATGAATTGCTGAAGCAGGCTTCTAATCAAAAAATGACTATAGACAGTCTGAAAGGGCCAATTAACGGATTTAAACCAACTCGACAATATCAAGAAGATATAAATTCTTTAGCTAAAAATGCTTTGAGTAGGTTATCTGAAGCATCAGATACTACTATGGATTCTTTAAGGGCAGTAATTGAAGAATGGAGTCAACAGGAAACAAATCAATTTCAAGCTTTTAAAGAATTAGAATCAATAGTTTTAGATTTAGAGCAGGATCAGCAAGATCTGACTCGGTTAATAACAAATGTGTTAACTCAATTGGAACAAAGCAAGGAGTTGATTCAACTAGAAATTTACCAAGCTTTAAAAGACGTATTCACTAAAATTGAAACCTCTGAGAGAGTAGATCTGGCAAAATTATTAACACAAACAATAACTAGCCTCAATCAACAAGTACAAGATCAAAAAATTAAATCATATATTACAAGATGTGAACAATGGAATAAAGATAATAGTTCTATAGAAGAGATTTTAAAGGATTTAGAGATTATTCCTGATGGTACTTTAGAGATCATAGCCAACCTCAAACAGACGCTAGTTTCTCTTAAAAAAACGAAAATAAAATCTATTCAAGAAGTTATTACTTCAAAAGTTATTTTAGGAAATAAGCAACTAAGTAAATCTTTACTGGAAAGAATCAATTCATGGTCAGAAAGGCAATCATCCGAGGAAGCAAGTCAACGTTTTTTAGATCGTCAAATAGATCTATTGTTAAAAACAGAAGGCCTGAAATTTAGTGCATTATCAAGACTACAGAAGGAGATATTCGCATATCCAACGCCGTTAATGTGGCTAGACGATCAGATAGAACCTAATCTTGCTGCATCATTAAAAAGCAAAAAGGATTTAAAGGATGATCAAAGATCCAAAGACTTTAGAAAAGCACTTAGCGGAACAGTCTCAACTTTAGAATTTACTTCGATCTTTCCAGAATTAACAGATGTTAACTCTGTTGTTTTTGAAGCCCTATTTTCATTGTACAACGAATTTATTAGACTCGAAACGAAATCAAAACTTGATAATGGTATAAAGCTAGGAGACCTTAAAAGAACAGATATTTTTACTAAAGCTGAAAAAAAACTTTACGGAATTATAGAAGCAAAACAGGTTTTATCTATTAGCGGAAAAGAAACACAACCCGCAGCAATATTTCGAAATTTAGTTACTAAACCAGCTTTTACTGGCAGTTTAGCTCTTACAATAGCAACTAGTAAGCTTCGCGACATTCCATTTGAAGCAACAATCAGTTTAGAGCCTAATCAAGAGAAACTTAAAGCCGCTATACAAAGAACTAACAAGACAATAGATCAATACAAACAAGAAAAAGCTTTAAAAGAGTCTGCTTTAGAAAAAGCTATACAAGATTTTGCAGCACCTACTATAATGGTAAGAGAGCCAACAGAAAAAAGCGGTTCTGAAGATCTGGAAGTAAAAGCAGTGTTGGATGAGTCAAAAACAAGTGGTCAATCAGCAGAACACGACGGCAATGTTCTTCAAGGTGAAGAAAAGAGTGAAGTAAAGCAACATCGTGCTCCAAACGCACTTAGCGCAAACGGGCTTTTAGCTGCAATTCAAAGCAGAGGAAAGCTAGGTGATCATTCTCAGCAAAGTGAAAAAAAAGAGGAGGATGTTGCAGCAGAACAAGAGGATGTTGCAGCAGAGCAAAGCGCTAGCTCTCTTAAGACTCAGGAAGGGCAACATAAGCGATCACCCCTTGGGTTTTTAGCTGAAATTAACAGTTTAAAGAATAAAGATAGACCTTTTCAGCAAAGTGAAAAGAAAGCGGAAGATGTTACAGAAGAACAAAGAGCCAGCTTTCCTCAGGATCAAAAAAAGAGTGAGGCAGAACAACATAGTCGACCACTCCCTGGATTTTTAGCTTCAATTCAAAACAGAGGAAAGCTTGGAGCCACTTCTGAGCAAAGAAAAAAGTCAGCTGCAAAGGTTCCAGAGCAGAAAGATGAGGAACTAGAAGCTCCTAAAGTCCCGGTAATTAGTAGCCTTGATGACATAACTGAATCTGATATTGTATTATGTTTTGCATTTCTCAATGATTTATTAGGTAATGATGAACTTGCATCACTTTATTCTAAAGATAAATTATCCGCTGATTCATTGATAGGACAATTTCAGCAATTTTGGTCATTATCTGGAGACGAAAGACATTCAAAATTTTTTAATGATTATAATCGCTATGCGAATGCAATTAAATTTAGCGATAAAGATAATAGAGAGATTTTCGAACATGTATACTCACAGTTACTTTCTAGCATCCCCGAAGATACCGCTGAAATTCGTTTAAAAGCGTTGGTTCAAACATTTAATAAATTTATAATATTTTATTTAGATCAAGCCAACAAACATTTTAAAGATGAAAGACCAGCTTTGACAGCAACTTTAAGATCAATTCAAGCTCAGAGAGTTTGTTTTCTTTCAGCCAAATCAAGTTCAATATTAGACCGAGAAGATCATTTCTTTGATCAATTGCATATCAATAATCTTTTTCATGTTCTTACCTCAGGTCCAGATACTATTATGCAGGGCATATCTTCTTCAGAAGATTTCCCTGAAGGCTTACCTATTTTATTAGATTTTCCTCCTAAAAGAAAACCCGACGGACGTATATCAAAAGTTCAATATAAATTTGATCAATTCGACGATAAAAAAGCTGTTAGAGCTGACGAAAAATCTCAAGTTAGAGCTTTAGCAATAGCTGAAATTCTCAAATTTAAAGATTACGCAGACTCAAAATCTATAGAAGTACCAATTTTAATTAAAAGTTTAGAGGAGTTATTTTTGTGTGATAATTTTACGCGCTTAGACAAGACAAATATTTTTACACAAAGCTCTGATCCAGATGATGTCCAGCTCATTCAAGAAATAAAACATCTCAATAATTTTCTAAGAGACTTTTTTATTGCACAATTAAAGTTGGATTCAGAAACTCAAGAAAAAGTATTTGAATTTATTGCTGCAATCGACAGAACACGAAATCAAATAGAGCTTTCAGATCAAGCACAAACCGATAAAATTAAAACAATCATATTATCTCTTAAAGATTCATTAAGCACAATTCCACCAGATACAGTCAGCAAGATTATATATCTAATCGAACATCTTGATAACAAAAAAGCACTTCTTACTTCGATGCAAGAGGAGATTAGCTTAATACAAGCGAATATTGCTAGAGAATGTGAAGTTATATCTGACCTTCAGGAAAGAACAAAACGATGTCACAAATATCCAAATCATGCTTTCAAAGATATAGCAGCTGCTACATCGGAGGAGCTATTAAAACCCATGCCTTTTACAGAATCTTCTAAATCACCAGAAATTCAAAAATATGAAGAGCTTAGAAATCAGCAACAAAAAGCATTTTTAGAACTTCAAAAAGCAGAAACTAACTTCAAAACAATAGAATCTAGAATTGAGGAGGATGCTAGACCTAAGCTTTCTGAACTATTTATATTGATAGACGACCTCTGTCGTCAACAAATTAAGATTACTTATAATGAGGCATCAGAGGAAGAGCGTGAGTTGATTATAACTAAAACTATAAATGGGCTTTGGTCCAAAATACGAAATTATCTTTTTGACCCAGCCTTAAATGACGCTGCTAACACCGAGTTTAAAACCAGACTTGCATACTTTACTGAATTAAAACAACAGCTTGACACATATATTACAGAAATTGAGGCAAGGAATCATACTCACAAAGGTACACTTGGAGAACAAATAAAACAACAAGTTATTACAGCTCAAGAAAGAGCTGATCTTGAAGCAGAAAGAGATGTATTAGGTATTAATGATAAATTAGTAAAGCTAAATCAATTACTGCTAAATATTGATGATAGTTTTGGCGATTTGGGCGAAGCTATTTTATCTAAAGTAAGCGATATTCAAAAATACGCAAAGCAACACGAACAAATTGCTAGTTTTCAACGCCAAAATCAATTATTGCATCAGGAGATTGTAGATATCACTTCCGCATCTGCAGCAAGAGAAGCGGAACTTATGCAAAGAATAGCCGAATTAGAGGCAATACAAAAAACAGTAGATACCCACCGAACTCCAACAAAGACACCAACAAGTGCTCCTAGATTTCCAAGCCCTCAAAAAGCTCTTTTGAATAGGCATACTCCTTTTAACTCGAGTAAAGAGCGAGCTACGGCTTCAAGAGATTTCACTGCAGCAGCAAGATCTCTTGTTACCCAAGTTTTGGAGAAAATACAACGCCGTATTACTGACGAACAAACTATGAATCGTCTTATCGGTGAGCTATCAACTAAATTACAAAAACAACCCCAGCAGAATATTGATGAGATAATGGGGATTTTTCAGCAAATCATTCCAACCGTTTTTAATCAAGCTAGTCATTTAAAAGACAATGCGAAAAAATGTATTCAAGACTTTTTTGCACAACAACAAGATCTATTAGAAGGAGATGAGCTTTATCAAAGGCAAGTAACAGTCAGCACAACTGCCTGCCAAACCCATGATGATGATTTTAGAAAAGCTGCACATATTCCTGCACATATTAAACCTATACAGAGAAGGCAAAGCATCTCACTTCTTAATATCATAAAAACATTAGATCAATTTGAAAAAAAACATTATTATACTTTTCTTACAAAAGCACTATTTTACAGTTTTTACCATTCTTCAGACTCAAAACTGCGATCTCAAACCAACGATTTTTTTGCGAAACATGTATCTGCCCAACTGACAGAGCAGTTAAAATCAGAAAAATCACGCACACCATTTTGGGAGTTTGCATTAGATGTTAAAGAGAGAATAACTTTTGAGGATATCAAGATAACACTATCATCAAAAAAGTTGTTAAATTTTCAAGACCAGTTGAACAAAGAATTTAACGAAAATGCAAGTTTATATTTCGAGTTTATCACATCAGTCATAGATAAGATTTCCAACCCTCCTCAACCAGCCTTGAATCCTAAAAACGGTTGTTTAGCGACTTTATCAGATTCCGTTGATAGAGTAGAAAGATACACCGGCAAATCAGCCTCTTATTCAATAACCTTAGCACGTACAAATTCACAAACTTCATTATCTTCGGATGGATCTGATGGCTCTCGACGTAATTTATCTTCAGTGTTTTTAACTAGCGCTTCATCTTCTCAAGGTGACGAGAAACTAACATCAGATTACCTTCAAACAGGCCAAGTGGAGAGAGTAATTACAGCCAGGAATTGTAAGTCGGCAGCAGAAGATGTGAGTAGATTTGGGGGAAGATAATTGTTAATTGCATAGTATAGAAAGTAAGTTAAAATTATAATCAATTACAATTTTGACTGATGGCTTCTTACCCAGATTTCTATTAT
>JAYOLW010000023.1:0-713 GCA_038120515.1 Rickettsiales bacterium
CAAATACCGCAATTCATCATTCCTTTTAAAAGTGGAGCTTGGCTAATTCTGCTATTTGGAGTTTGTATTTTGGGGGTTTTATTTGTCAGTAAATCCTGGGCTTTTTTCCAAGTTTCATCATCAATTATTGCTTTGTGAAGGCCATCATAAATATTACCCTTGTGGTTAATTTTGCCGATATAAAGCT
Organism: Rickettsiales bacterium; assembly: GCA_038120515.1. GTDB lineage: Bacteria > Pseudomonadota > Alphaproteobacteria > Rickettsiales > JABIRX01 > JADHOX01. The sequence goes on from JAYOLW010000023.1 coordinate 188, forward strand.
CGTTGGTTAAAATTCTTCTGACACTGGATTTATTGAATCTCTGGCCTTTATGGATTTTACCACTACTTGCGATCCAAGTTTTGGTTTTAAAGCCAAGGTTGTTTAATTCTCTAAAAGTATCGGTGACAGAGGTTGTCTCAATAAAGGTTTTAAATAAAATTCTAATAATTTTAGCTTCATCTTCATTAATGATTAGCCTTCTATCTTTGAGATCATAGCCTATTGGAATATATCCACCCATCCACATACCTTTTTTGCATGAGGCATCAAATTTATCCCTTATTCGCTCACCTGTTAATTCTCTCTCATATTGAGCGAAAGAAAGCAGGAAATTTAACATTAACCGCCCCATAGAATTGGCTGTATTGAAACTTTGAGTGACTGCCACAAAGCTAACATTATGCTCATCTAGAATTTTGATAATTTCAGAAAAATCAGCAAGTGATCTGGTTAACCTGTCGATTTTGTAAACAACAATGCAGTCAATCTTTCCTGCCTTAATATCATTGAATAATCTTTTTAATGC
>JAYOLW010000023.1:723-24427 GCA_038120515.1 Rickettsiales bacterium
TGAGTGACTGCCACAAAGCTAACATTATATTCTGGGAATTTCACTCTTCTTCTGGCTTCTCGCCAAGGCTTATCGTTTTCTTGTTGTGATATTTTAACTAGATTTAGTAGGGTAATAAAGAACTCATCAAATGTCTTAGATGCATTTCTGATTACTTTATTTGAGCTTTTTTTGAGTAAAAGATGATCAACAAATACTTTGGTGTCAAAATTTAGTATGGGGTCGAAAACACCTAATTCTTTGAGCTTAGCTTTGTCTATATTGAAGTGATCTGAAAAATATTGAGGTTGGTTATTCATTACATCTTTACTATTTAGCTCTATATCATTTGATAAACCTTATTTGTAGGTTTAAATTGAATAAAACTTCGTCCCCTTCTTGATATAAAAACCCATATCCATGCCTACTGGTGCTTGCACTTTCTAACTTTGTATTTTCATATAAATACGATAAAAACTCATCTCTATTATAAAGATGGTAGCATATTACAACTCCGTCATTTCTTACTACTATATATCCTCCATGAGCCTTTGTGAAGCCATCCCATATTTTACTTGGAACCATTCCTAAAGCTATAGAGTGAAGAAAGTTTTTTATTTTAAATTCATAGTCCGAATAAGATAATCCATACTTTTCTTTAAGACGCTGATTTGAACTTAGATTTTTTACTAAATCATCTACTTTATTTACTTTGGAAGAAAAAAAGTCCAAAACCATTTGAGCAACAAATTCAGGAAAAACCGTATCGATTTTCTTTAGGTTTGATGCAAATTCTTTCTTAGCTAAAGTTTTAAATTCAATTTTTCCGCCATTATCAACTATTGATCTTATTCTATCCTGAACCTTTGATCTTGTTTCAATAGAGTTTATTTGATTTATAAGGGTGGGATTTAAACCATTAACTTTATAAACAAAATTAGTTGTTTTACCTGCGTTAAGAAGTGTTGAAGCTCCGCCAACAACTGATTTTACAGAAAATCCAAGCGGAGTGACTGTGTCAGAAATTCTATCATAAATTTCAGCTTCTATATCTGCTTTTGAGGTGTTATCAGCTTTAATAGTTGTGCAAAGTAGCTCTTTTAGAATATTCTGAGCGTCATCAATCTCAAAAGTAGTTTGTTTTTCCGACTTTATCCTTTCAAAGATTCTGATAGTTTTAGTAGAAATATTATTGGTCTTAACCTCCTTTAATATACTACCTTCCTTATCAAGAATTAATATTTCCTTACTTGTTAAATCAAATATTTTTGGCTCTTGTCCTTTTTCATCTTTAAAAACCTTCTGAAACACAAAAAATTTGTCTGGTATTACATTTAAATTCTTATCAGCAGCAGAAAGTTTTTTATCACTTAATATTTTGAGGAAGGCATAAAACTCACTCCATTCTCCTTTGTTAAATTTTGTTCCCATTTTTAACCAACCGCTTGTAGTTTAATGGCAAACGCTTCGTCATTTTGCCTCGTTATTTTTTGATGATGAAAGTTAGAAAGTTCAATGTAATCTATCATGCTTTGAGCTACTGATTGAATAGCTGATATTGCAACTGAATTTCCTAGTTGTTTCATGGCTTGAACTTCTGATACAGGGAAATTAAAGCTACTTGGGAATCCTTGCATTAATTTGCCCTCTTTCGATGTAATTCTTTTTATTTCTCCATCTACTCTGTAAAACTCCCAATTTCGCCTATCATCTATCTTGCTCCCTCTACCTCCAACTCTTAAGGTAAAACCTATTTCTTTATCACATTCACCATTAAAAATATCCGACATTGAGTATTTTAATTTCTTTTTTTCTGGGAAAGTAAAATTACTAATACTGGTTTTTTCATCTCTAAATCCCACCATAAATAATCTTGGTCTATGTTGGGGTAATCCGTAATCAGAAGCTCTTACTATTTTATGATGAAAAGAATAACCTAAGTTTTCTAGGGTTTCTTTAATTACAAAAAATGTCTTTCCATCATCATGTTTTTCTAAATTCCTTACATTCTCAAGAAAGAATGCTTTTGGCTTCTTTTTTTCTATTATCTTTGCAATTTCAAAGAACATATTCCCTCTGTTGTCCTTTTTATCTGCAAAACCATTTTTATAACCAATTTGTGAGAATGGCTGACAAGGAAAGCCTGCGCATAAAATATTAAAATCTGGTATTTGATTTGGTTCTACCTCTTGTATATCTCCAGCAAACATATTATTGGCAAATAGTTTAGGAGATAAGTTTGACATATTTTCTTGATAAGTAAGTCTAGCAAATTTATCTATCTCAGAAGCAAAAACACACTCGCACCCTAGATTGTGAAAGGCTATATGAAAACCTCCAATTCCAGCAAATAAATCAATAAATTTTAGATTGTGTGTCATGTTTAGCTTCATTACTTTTTTATCTTAAAATCCTGAGATAATATTAAATCATTAAACCATATTTTTCATCACTTTTGTTTAGAAATGTCAAAACCACATGATTTGATAATGATTCTTTGATTTCTTGTACAAATACTTTAACTTTGTTTCCCGTAAGAAATAATTTCAAAAAATATTATGCTCTATGAAATAAAACTTTTTTAGAAAACCTTTAATAAAGTTATGTGGTACATAACTATGTTAATAGGTAGCTCTTGGTTACTATTATTTCTTATTGGAACAATAAAGCTCAAAGGTCAATTTTGGCTTTTATTTCATCCATTCTCTTGGCTTGCTCTTTCTAAATGGTTAGAAAATCATATTATTCTTGAGAAAATACTAACAGGCTTATGGATCATCTCTATTCCTTGCTATATATGGCTAATAGTTAATGGGATTAGAGCAAAAAGGGCAAGAAAGAAGGCTAGCCAAAACAATACCTAGGTTGCTGTAAAGTTAGCTTTATTTCGTCAATATGTGTTCTAAATTTGTCCAATATGGGGAGCCACATCGGTAGCGCCCTTTTGCAAACTTTCTCCACTTACAATTTTCTGTCCCCCCTGAAACCAGTGTTTTCAACGCTTCTTAAAATTACATACCACTTGTTTTGGAGATTTTAGCCAAGTGGGTAGTTGGCTAAATTGATGCTAAAAAATTACAAAACAGAGAATTTTTTACCTGATTTTCTTAGAAAAACCTTTCCAAAGCCTTTATTTTACTGAATTTGCCGAAGCCAAGTGGTAATGGAGATTTGGAGAGAGAACTTATAAAGCCTTTATTTATCTATATTCAAACATCTAAACCACTTCTATTTTTTACGATTTTTTAGCAAATTAAAGTAGATAAATTTAAAATACCTTCGGCAACTCTATTTAATACTGGATTTGTGAGTTTTTTATCGAACTTTTTCGGCCACCTAGCGTTTTGCCGTTTCAAAATTGATCTACAAATACATTGTTTATTTTAAATTTTAATTATAAATCAAATTGCCTATATTAAAGTAACCTTAAATTTACTATTACCTATGGAAATATACACATTATTACTATCTATTGTCATTCTAATTGGAATTATTGGCATTCTATTTTTATCAGGAGTTTTATTTATTGTAGAGCAACAAACCGTATCTATAATAGAAAGATTTGGTAAATTTATTGGCCTTGCAAAACCGGGTTTAAATATCAAACTTCCACACCCAATTAGTGTAGTAGCTCAAAAAGCAAGTCTTAGGATCACTCAATCAGATCATGAATTGGGAATAAAAACTAAAGATAATGCTTTTATTAAGTTACCAGTAATAACTCAATTAAAAGTAATTGAAGATAAGGTTGTGGAATCTTTTTATAAATTGGACGATCCAATTAATCAGATAAATTCTTTTATTTTAAATATTATTAGATCAAAAGCAGCAACCTTAGATTTAGAAGATATATACACTAAAAAGGATGAAATTGCTCAATATGTCACCGAATCTTTACATAGCAAAATAGAAGAATATGGCTATGAAATAATTGATATTTTAGTTGATGAACCAGAGCCATCTCCAGAAGTTAAAGAAGCTTATAATAATGTAATTGCTTCCCAAAGAGAACTTGATGCCTCAAGAAATCAGGCAGAAGCTAAAAAAATATTACTTGTTGGTGAAGCAGAAGCAGAGGCTAGAAGTCTTGAACTAAAAGCAGAATCGTATGCTGTGCAACGAAAAGTGATTAGCAAGGGTCTTTCTGAAGCTTTAGATCAACTTAAAACTAAAGATATTGATCCTCATTATGTCCTTGAATTTATAGCGGGAATTGATTACAGAGATGCTTTGAGGGATGTAGCTAAATCAGACTCAAATACCCTTATTTTTTCAAATAATCCTAAGGATGATTTACAAAAACTTTTACCAAGTTTATTGAATAGTAATGTAAGCAATAAAGATAATGATCTAATTACGGATAAATTAGACAAAGGTAGCAGTGCAGATAGCGTTGAAAAAGATAATCCGTGGGAACAATAATTTAATTTATATTTAAAATGACTGACATTTCTCAAGAATTTTTCTATTTTTATAGTTCTAATAATAATCGTAGTTTTTGTAGACATTATTTTTGGTGCCTGGCAATTAAAAAAAGTGAAGAAATTCATTAGGAACTCCCTGAAAGCAAGAGCTGTGGTAACTGATTATGATTTTATAAGAGATGGAAAAAATAGCTGTCATGAGGTTGCTTTTGAATTTAAAAATAACAAAGGCGAAACCTTTCTTTCAAAGAGTCGTGCTATGAAGAAATATAAAAAGAATGATAGAATTGAAATTCTTTATTCAAAATCAGACCCAAACGATAATAAGATAAATAGCTTCCAAGTTTTGTATTTACTACCTTTCATGCTAATTGCAGTAACGCCTATGGTTATGATTGGATTAGTTGTATTTTTATATTTAAATGGTGGTTTTTAGAGGGATTGTTTTTTAGATAATAACACTCCTAAATAATGATCCATACACGGTTAATTATCATAAAATAGCACCAGTAAATTTTTCGTAAAAAGTAATTACCGCTCGTTCGGCCTTCAAATCTCTAAATAGGAAGCCAACTGGTAAAACCTTATTTTATAAAGGGTGAGAAGGCGTAGAGAAAAGTTAGAGAAAGACACATCCGCTGAGCCATTTTTCAAAAAGCTCATCTTTATGATGGGCTTTTTTAATATTATCCTTTGATAGATTAGAATTTCCGCAGAAAGTTTGAAAAATAATGGTAGAAATAGCAAAGCTGTTTCTGAGTAATTTAGACCAAATTCGCCCCGTTAGATGCAAAGAAATACTTTAGCGTTGCTGCAGTCAATCTTTCCCAGGAAATCAATATAAACCGAATTTTAAAAAGGGTTTTTAAATTCAAAATTCTTGAATATTGAAATATATTGATCTTAGGCACCTTTGGAAAAATCATATGAAGAATGAAAGGTCAAAAGAACATATTAATTAAAACCAGATTGCTAATTTTGGTAAATATGAATTGTTATTAAACTCTTTCCTCAGGTCTCCATTTCAGCAAAAACTTCGGAAAACAACCTTCTATATAGGTTTCTATTTGTTGTTTATTTTTCTGATATTTAAGTCCCAAGCCTATTATAAATATTCCAAACAAAGCAAGAATAACTGGAAATGTATAAGAATATTTAAAGATTTCCCAAGATAAATGTCCTAGATATCCTATGACTCCAATTACTCCGAATATCGCAAATACTTTTCGCCTTAAATAAACAGAGCAAATAATAAGTCCAATGTTTAAAACGCAATAAAAAAACTTACCTAACTCATTGCTGCTACCCAAAAGAGAAAGCCCTCCCCAAAATGTTATCATTCCAAACAAATACCCCCAAAAAGCAAAATCTACTTCTGTGTATTTTTTATTAGCCCAAAAAGAAATCATTAATGTCAATATTCCAAAAACACATGAAACTATTTTTGCTTCATAAGCATTGTATTGATCTTTACCAAATATCAAAGGCGTCAAATCCATCGATAGATACCATGCACTAAGTGCTAATGGGAATGCAATAAATGCAAATTTATAATATCTAAGGGTAATCAAGGCTGCAATGATTGTTCCGATTTCTAAATATACCCATTGCTCTCTAATGAAGAAATGATAATCACTATAACTTGTTGATAAATTCGAAGACCAAACGCCTATATACTTTTGGAAACCATATATGAATAAAGGGGTCAAGCCAACTGCTGCAGTTAATAATAAACCTGCAGGAATCTTTGAATCCTTCTTTTTCCATAAAATATTGCCAGCTCTATAATAGGAAGCGGCAAAAAATAATGATAACAGCATTATATGCATTCCACTCGTCCAAACTTGAGTCATAAACCATGACATAGATGCTAAAATCAAAATACCGCCAAAATAATAGAGCACATGCAATCCCTGAAATTTAGCCTGATCAGGTCTTAATGATTCAAAATGATTCCAAAGCTTATCAACTTGATCAGCTCTAAGTATTTTCTTTTCAACAGCTGATAATAGGTCAGATTTAACTATTTGCATTATAGGGCTCTATTTAAGTTTTATACTTTTTTATTCTTAACATATAACTTTTTATTACAAAGTGTTTATTTTAGCTAGTGCATTTTATATTTACTAACATCTTTACAACATATTTGGTCGAACTAGGCAATTTTCAGAGTATTGTATAATCTTGATATAAAACCCGACTTTTCTGATAATAATAAGTTAAAATAAGCTCAAAATAGCAGTAAGCCATTTCATATCTTTTTAACTCATTAAAAACTGGTATTTCCGCCAATTCATATAATCATCCAGGCCTAACATTAGATATTATTTCTTTCTAATACAAAGCAACATATTCCCTGCTCTGCTATTTAAAAACAAACAGCTAGTCCTTGCATTGTCATTAAAATTTATTTTAGCTTATGCAGGTTAAGATGATGCTATCAGTCAGCGATAGAATAATCTTCTATTGACCATTCACACTTTGCTATTTTGTCAATTTTGACATCTCTATACCCACCTTCAAAAGAAATATTATATGTAAAATTTACTATCTTTTTGTCATGATTAAAACGGGTAGTAAGACGTTGATTGGAAACTGTTTTATATTGAGAAGGATATTCTTGGACATGAAACTCACCACCTCTATATTCAGGAAATGAGTATAAAGCAGGTAAATTATAAAGATCTTTTATTAGTGAAAAAATACTTTTACTAGTTTCACATGAATATATTTTAAGAATTTGCGTCTCATGATGCTTGATCCTATCAGTTTTAAATGCTGCTTTTATATTATGTTTCCCCAACATTGTAAAATATGACTCTAAATCATACTTTTTATTTGGTTTTGGCAATGGCGAACTTGATAAATCAATGTTAGATATACTATTAGAAGTTGGTATTTTTGAACCATATTTGTAAGAATTAACCTGAAATTCAGAACTATAATTCGGTTCATACCAATATCCAGCGGTACCATCTGTAGCCTCATATTCAAACTGCAAGATAAAGCTGTCATCATTATCAAAGTTGTTGCCTGTTTGCGTTATCGCGTTTCTATTAGTGGCAAAATAGTTAATTTTATTGTTAGAGAATTCTGAATTTTGGACAGTAGCATCAGATTTATCATCCAAGAAGAATAAATGCTCTTGTCCAGATTGATTGCTAAATGTCATATTATCAAAAGTTATATTGTTAGAATTTGTAATAATTATTGAACCTTTATCTTCTCCAAATCCTGAATTAATTATATCTTTAATTTTTGATGATTTAAAGCTTAGATTCTTTGAATTGTTAATAGATATTGCGTATTGACTGCAATCATGAATCATCGAGTTTTCAAAAGTAAAATCAGAAACATTCATTAATTCTAATCCAAATGTCCCACTACCAAATAAATAGGTATTATGAACCATTATATTATTTGAATCATAAAAGCCCAGAACACCCGCTGAACAAACATCTGCATCATGACCCAAATCTAAATTAGCTATTTTAAGGTTTGTAACATTTTTAAACTTTAAAACCATACCATATGATAATGGTGAGATAATCTTAGTTTTAGATAAATGTTTTGGTTTACCAACAATTGATAGGTTATCGACGTTTTGAATAGTAATTATTTTATCATTTGTCCAATCTCCTATTGGCTCAAGGTGAAGATAATTATGACCCGGCAAATAATTTACGCTATTTGCATCTAGTTTCAGCTCATCCATCTCGATAATGATTTTAGTATTTGGGTTTATTGCACTAACTAAAGATTCAAGATTTCTAACAATTACAGTATTCTGATTTGGAGTGTTAGCAATTGACCCGGAGCTGAATAACACAAGCAACAACATTAACATAATTGCGCTATTTATTTTACTTTTCATATAGTTGCTACTCTTTAATTTTTTTGCGCTTTTATCACAAACAAGAATCCTTCGTCAAGATTTTAATACAGGCGCAAATCTTTGGCCAAACTTGTTATAACACAATATTATTCATACCAAAAGACACAAAGGTGTCGAAATGTTAGTAATCAAAATGTAATAACATTAATTTACAAATCATAATTGTGAAATCAATATTACTTGCTATATTGAGCACAAACGAAACATATCCAATAATGTATCCTTTAAATTACATCGAGCCAGTTTTTCGTCCACCAAGTGAGTGGAAATCATTAATTTTGCAAGTCACTAATGGTTGCTCTTGGAACAAATGTACCTTTTGCGACATGTATAAAGATGAACAAAAAAAATTTAGACCTAAAGATATAAAAGATATCGAAAATGAATTAAAATTTATAACTCAAAACAACTTTCCAGTTACTCGGATATTCCTAGCCGATGGTGATGCAATGAGCCTGTCAATGCGAAGATTGACTGAAATATTACAATTAATTAATAAATATTTTCCAAAACTTCAAAGAGTATCTTCCTATTGCCTCCCTAGGAATTTATTGAAGAAGTCTGAATCTGATCTCAAGGAACTAAGAGATATGGGCCTGAAAATTCTTTATGTTGGCTGCGAAACTGGCGATACTGAATTATTAAAGCTGATCGAAAAAGGCGAGACATTTGAATCATCTTTAGCAGCTTTACAAAAAATCAAAGCTTCCGGAATTAAAAGTTCGGTCATGATTTTAAACGGTCTTGGCAGTACTAAATATTCAAAGCAACATGCACTGAAATCTGCAGAATTAATGAATCAAGCGCAACCTGAATTCCTCTCGACTTTAGTATTAGAATTTCCATTAGGATCTGAGCGTTTCGAAAAACCTTTCAATGGCGATTGGCGTTTTCCAACTATGTTAGAATTATTTCAAGAAATGAAATTATTAATGGAAAATCTTAATTTAGATAAAACAATTTTCCGCAGTGATCACGCCTCTAATCATCTTGTCTTAAAGGGAATTCTAGGCCGAGACAAAGCTAGGCTCTTAAATGAAATTAACCACGCTATTGAATTGGTCAGCTAAAAATTGTAGCTTTGTTAATTATGTTTTAATATCAACTCAGCTATACTAGCTGCTATAGCTTTTACAGAAAAAATACCGAAATAGATAAAATCGCATTAATTAATACAGAAATTCAAGCATCGTTTTATTATTGCATCTATATTAAAACTTTTTCTTTGTAAAATTGAAAAAAGTATTTGTAATTAATAATTACGTATTTATAAAAACCTTGAATGCGAATTGAATTGTCAATCTTGACATATCATAATGGTGTTATCATGACCATAAAGGAGGGTATGATAACTTTTAGATTTTGCAAAAAACAATCTAACTTTGCCAAATATAGCATTCATATTAATATCAAATTATTAGCGACATATATGCTAATGATATAAATTTGAATTAACAAAAAATAATTTATTCATTTATTTTCTTCTCAAAATAATCAAAAATACTTTCATAAATCTTATTACCTTCTATTAAATCTTCTGTACCTGCATCAATATTTGGATTGTCATTAATTTCGATTATATATGGCTTTCCATCAATCTCTTTAATATCAACCCCATACAAACCATCGCCAATCAATGCTGCTGTTTTGAGAGCAATTTTCATAACTTTCTGTGGCACCTTATCAATTGGTACCGCCTCAGCATTTCCTACTTTATTAGAACGCGAGTTATGATTGTAGATTTGCCAATGTCTTTTTGCCATAAAATATTTGCAAGCAAATAAAGGCTTATTATCCAAAATACCTATACGCCAATCAAATTCTGAAGGCAGATATTTCTGCACTAATATTAATTCACTATGCTTAAACATTTGTTGTATTTTCTCTTCATATTCATGTATATTTCTTACTTTGAACACGCCAGTTGAGAATGATCCATCTGGGATTTTTAATACTAATGGAAAATCAGCCTCTTTAATAACAATTTTAGCCTTTTGATCTTTTGTCACAAAAAATGTCGGCGGTTCAGCAATATTGTTATTTTTTAACATTTCAGATAAAAAAATCTTATTACAACAAAGCAAAATTGAATCCTTGTCATCAATACAAGGAATATCCTCTTTATGAGCCTTTTGTGCAAAACGATAAGTATAATGATTTACATTGGTAGTTGTTCTAATAAACAATGCATCATATTCAAGCAAACTATCAAATTTGCTATTATCAATTAACTCTACATAGAATCTTTTTTTTCGACCTATTTCTATAAACTTCTTTAAAGCCCTTTTGTTAGAACTTGGCATTTTATCTTGCGGATCATACAAAACTGCCAACCAATAACGCTCAGGCAATTGACCTTTTCTAGACCAATATGAGCCAATATATTTTTCCAACGATTCATTAAAAAATTCTTTATTCTCATGCAAATCTGACAATTTGCCTGGCTCAACTTTTTTAATCTGTAGCTGACCTTTAACATCATGAAAAGTCACAATCAATATTGGTAACCGAAATGAATCAAATAGGATTTGTCCGATTTTTTCAAATTGTTTAATTCGACTTCTACCAAAACAAAATACAGCATTATTACTACCGTTTAACTCCCCACGCGCAAGCTCTAAAGTCTTATGTAATTTTGGATCTGACTGAATATTTGCAATAGAATCACGATGCAAGAACTTCCATTTTGCATGAACAATATCTGACACTGCTGGTATACATCTATGTTTCCGAGCTTTTGCCAATAATGAACAATAATAACCATTATGCAAATAAGCATAATCACTACATAGATTAATAACTCTTAAAGAACGTTTGTTGATTAAACATTCCGGCAGATTACCAGCGATATAATTTTCAGCAGAAATTACTTTTTGATTAGCTATATCACCCCAATTATATTTTGCTGGATTATCACAAATAATTAAATAATGCGGAGTTAAAGGTTTCATTTGATTAAAAGTTTGATCATTTCTAATGCATCGCAACCATCCATATAATAACCATATTTAACCTTACCAGTTTTATATCCCAGAGATTGATAAAGATTAATAGCAGCAATATTATCAGTTCTAGTTTCAAGCTTAATGCCTAATTTCTTATTAACACACGACTCAGAGGCTAACAATAACTGCCTTCCAATCGATTGCCTTTGAAAATCTGGTAATATCGCTAAGGAATATTGCCTAGCAAATTTATGTTTTGATATGAGCAATGTTAGCAAATATCCAACAATCTTATTATTTTTTTCTGCAATCAGAAAACTATGACATTTGTGGTTGATGAAATTACGTAGAGATTGCTTGGATAACAAATCAAACTCAAAACATGTTTTTTCTATGTTACATAGATCAAGCAGATCATGATCTGTTGCCTTACGAATAATTATCATAAAATTTTAACTAAGAATTTCAGGAGGCGTTTATTGCAAATTAACAAGTAAATTAGCGAATATTAAATAAAAACATTCTAATAAAACGATGCTTAAGTAAAAAAATATTCGTCAGATTTTTTCATATTGATAAAATTTGCTCATTAATCCTAAACAAATTATATTCAACAAATTTGATAAGAAAAAAATCTGCCTTTAGGAATTAAATATTTGAAAATTATGGTAACCTTAAAACCATTTAAAAATTTTAAATATTACAACCTGGGCAAAAACAATAATCGATAAAATTAACGAGAAAATATTAAAAGCATATGGGCTTTCTGCACCAGGAATACCAGCAACATTAACACCTAATAATCCAGTTAAAAAACCTAAAGGTAAGAATATCGCAGCGATTACAGATAAAACATACATGTTTTTATTAAGACGATCAGCCAAAATATTAGTAAGTTCATCTTTAACAATTTGAGCGCGATCTCTTATAGCATCCAAATCCTCGACATATCTAGTAATATGATTATGAGCCTCTTCTAAATGCCTAACATGATTAATATCTAACCATTTAATATCAGCTATACATAATTGACCAACAGCATCTCTTTGTGGAGCCATGTAGCGCTTAAACTTAATTGCCTGCTTGCGAATTGAGATAATATCTTCACGTAAGTTTTTATCAGCTGATTCTATGACTTTCTCTTCAATATCATCTGTAGTATCTTCTAGATCTGATAACACTGGCTCCATTCGCTCAAATAATCTTGCCGTTAAAGCACATAAGAATTCACCAGCATCTTTAGGGCCATTACCTTCAAGAAGCTTGGTTTCGATATCAAGCACAGCTTTAAGCTTTCTTTTGCGCACACTAATTATTCGATGTTTATCAATCCATAAACGTATTGAAACCATATCTTCAGGTTTTGCATCTTCATTTAAATTTACTCCTCGAAGTATTAACAAAACACCATCACCAATTTTAGTCATTCTTGGCCGTGTTTCATCAGCCAACAATGCCTCAACAATAAATTTATCAAGATACGAAACCTCATTTTCTAACCAAGATCTAGTCTTTGGATTATGAAGCTCAAAATGAACCCAGGCTAAGTTTTTAGATTTTATCTCTTGACTTATATCATCAACTTTTAACGGATAAGCACCGCCCTTTTTATCAAATTTATATGCAAAAATTATATGCTCTTTCATTTGAGTGCCTCCGGATTTTTAATATGAAGATCACGTTGAGGAAAAGGAATTTCAACATTATGCTCTTTAAATTTACGCCAGATTGTAAACAAAATTTCACTTCTTGGACGATTTTTCCCTTTGATAATATCATCAACCCAAAAATATAACAGGAAATTAACTGAACTATCACCAAACTCTCTTAAATAACATTCAGGCTTTGGATCTTTAGAACAATTCGGATTTTCCTCTGCAGCTTCTAAAATAAGTTTATATACTTTATCAAGATCACTTCCATATGATACTCCAATATTTATATCAATACGCCCTTTTGAGTTAGTAAAAGTCCAGTTAGTTACTCTATTTGTAATAAAATCCTCATTTGGAATCATAATTTCACGATTTTCAAACGTCTCTACAAGAGTATATCTGGCACCTGTATGACGAACAAAACCAACCGTACCATCACTTAATTCCACCATATCATCTTCTTCGATTGATTTTTCAAATAATAGAATCAAGCCACTAATAAAATTAGATGTTATTTTCTGTAATCCAAAACCTATTCCAATACCGACAGCTCCTCCAAATACCGCAAGAGCAGTTAAATCTATACCAATAACATCAAGCGTTGCTAGAAAAGCAATTATATAAATGATAATTTGCAATGCCTTGATTAATAAAGTTCTGTTACTAGCCTTGATTTGTCTAAGCAATCTAAGTTTCTTAGCACCTAAATCTGATGCAGTACTTGCAAACCAGAAAATAACTATAAGAGCGATAATAATCTTAATTAATTTATATAAGGATAAACTAAAACCGCCAATTTTAAATGTTAAAGACTCCGAGTCTAAAAATTCTTTTGCTGGATCTAGCAACCCTAAAGCTCCCAATACAAACACAATAGATAAACTAATTGCTATCGACCATCTTGCCAAACGCGTCTCTGGTTTTAACAATGTCTTAATTGTTTTTTTGATATCCATAAACTCACTAACCTTTTAAAAAAAACAATATTAAACTGCTAAGCAAATCCAATATATCCATTTAAATAATTTACTATATAAACAAAACCACAAAAAATTTGTTGGTAACAATATATTTTATAATATTACACAAAAAAAACGATTATAAAATTCTTAATTACTGTTTTTATTATTTCTTAGAAAATAAATAAGCTAATAAATAAAAATAACATGATAGCGCTATAACCAAAAGTCTCTGTATTTTTCAAATCAAGACCCTGTTCATAATTATTAGTCCCATTACATAAATATAAAAATAATCTTATCACTACAATATTATTTAAAGCTACTGAAACTATCCAAATAATATCTATAATAGACTCATAATAAAAACTACCTTCAAGAATTAAATCTTCAGCAATGTAACTTACGGAAAGAGGAAATCCTGAAGCATTTAAACCAAAGAACAATAAGAAACTGGCTAATTTAGGAAATGATTTATAATTACCACATGGTCTAACCACAGTCATCATGCCCTGCCTTTTCTCAAGCGCATCAATTAACATTATAAATGAGCAGCTCGCAATTAAGGCTAACAACATATAATTACTTCCCATAGCAACAGTTGTCGAATGGGAAGAAGAAGAAAAAGCCAAAAATGCCATCTGACTTGCAATCAAATATGGAAGTAGTCGTCTAACATTGGTTTGACAAACTGCTAAAAATGAAGAAATGGCAGCAGAGATAGTTAACCCCCAATGCAATAATTTAATTTCTCCAAATTCAATAAATTGATGTGATAGCCAAATAATAAAAGCTTGGCATAAAATCAATATTGATATTTTCTTTAAGGAAAGTTGTGCAAATATTTTTATATACCAATTCTGAAAAGGAAATAAGCCAATAATAGGAAATATTGCTATAGTGAAAACAGTTGTAATAAAATTTATATGCAACTCTAATATTGTTGCAATTGTAATGGCTGGAATAAAAACTGCAATTAGGTTTAAAACAAATAAATAAATAGATTCTGATAAAACAGAATTCTTCTTATTGATGTTAACATCTATCAATTTATCAACAAACCTAAAAACATTTAAGATATTAGCTATAACAATATCCTTAAGGAAATAGTCTACAAAACCTCTTTCTAGCAGAATTCGATAATAAAAATAATCAAATTTTTTATAGGTTTTATTCATTCGCTCGACTGGTAAAGAAATATGATATCCAAGCATTTGTTCAAGTTGATGTCTATCATGCAACAAATTAGGAGCTCTTAAAATTTGCAATGTTCTAAAACCACTATGACCGATAATATGCAATAATGCTAAAATATTAAAGCCCATTCCAATTTCTGCTATAATCAGACCAATTTGGGTTATTGATCCATAAGCTAAAGAACCCTTAATGTCGTTAACAGCTCTCCCTATCAACCGACCAAATAATGCTGTAATAATACCAATCACGACAATAGTTAAAGCTAAACTCGAACTTGCAGCAATTAGATCTGAGCATCTAAGTAAAAGCAAGGCTCCTAGATGAATAGATATAGCACCATAAAATATGGCGCTTGAAGGCGTAGGACCCTCCATAGCCCTTGGTAACCAACCAGATAGTGGGAATAAAGCCGATTTTCCTATTACCGCAAACAAAATAAGGAAACCTATAATTGGTGGTAAATTTTCTGAAGAAACTCCCATCCACATTGCTGATTCTAAATTTACAAAACTAGAACCATGGCTGAAATGATGCATTAACAAAATAGCTATAAAAAGGCCAATATCGCAAATACGATAATTAACAAATACCCAGAACGAATTTTTAACTGGAGCGTCACGATAATTAAAAAATGATATTAGTAAAACTGAAGATAAACCTATAATTTCCCAACCAATAATGATAATCTCAATTGCCCCAGCAAAGGCAACAATTGTAACGCCAAACATAAAAAATAATAACGTTATATAAAAACGATGAAATCCTATATCTTTATGAAGATATCTTTTTGAGAAAACTGCAATTACCCCAGTTAGCACCATGGAAAATAAGCTATAAATTATGGCTACAAAATCTATAGAGAAGACAAGATCGTATTTATAAAATTCATCTCCAAACCATTTAGCAAGATGCACCACATAATTTTTAGGAGTTATAAAAGCCAGTATAGAAGTTAAAACAATAGATAAAACTATCGTTGTATATACAACACGTATCGTTATTGTTTCATTTCGCAAATCCAGGAAACGCGAAAAAATTAATGTAGTAATACTAATTGCCTGAGATAATAGCAATAAAACGAATATTGTTGATATATAATTCATGAACATAATTTTAATTTTTAATAATTGCGTAATTCAAATGATCTTTCTGACATTTATAATGTGCCTTAGATGAGGGTTTCAAAGGGAAGTCTTTAGTTTCTACAATATGAGGTATAAAGTTGCCATTTTGATATCTCTTAAAAGAGCCGTCTTTTGGATCCCAAGCAACCAATTGAATCCATTCATTTTCAACTAACTGCCCCACCTGTTTTTTTAAGGAAGCAATTTTCATCAAAATCTCAACACTTGCCTCAACGATAATTAGTAATCGCAAAGGTTCATGAATCTCAATTACTTGCTCAACAAGACCAGTTCTAAGATCAGAACAATAACCATTCATAACTCCAATCAAACCAGTAATATTGTGCGGTAGTTTGGTACCTGCTCCATAATTTACTTGATCGATATAACTAAAATAATATTCAAGACTTATGCCAGCGCCGACAGGAGCAGCAGCTTGCAAAATATTACCTAATATCTCGCCTTGAGGATCATTATCTGGATCATATGAAATTAAAAATGCTCTTCGATCTAAAAATAAATTTTTAGTTTTGTCTCTTCGACCAATTACACAAACAGCATTTGTTGCATGACCATATTCTGGACGTGGCTGAGCCAAATCATTTGCATGCTGTTCAGCATATAATTTTGCAGCCATCTCAGTCATATTTTTTGGTGCATTAACAAAACGACGACAGCGCTCATGAGCATCCCGATATGAGGCTTGTTGTATCAATATTTGAGCCTTGTCAAATTCCTTAAATAAGAAATCTGGAATTAAATCTGTGTCATAATATTCAATTGAGTCATCACATGTATTGTGATATGCACCAACAAAATAAGTATTATCAAGATTGATGCCTTTAACTTTCAATATCTTCTTGACTTCAACATGATTTGCCATTGCAGCAAAAGCTCTAGCATTAGCACCACCTCTTCCACCACCTGTAGCACCACAATGATAAGAATATTCATGCGGATTATTTAAACTTGAGGAACCATGACCTATAACGAAGAATAACTGGGACAAATTAGCTTTTAGCCCCATAGAATTTAGAATATTAAAAACTATATTAGCCATTTCTTCTATTGTATAACCAACCTTAAAGCCAAATTTTTTTTTGCTTAAGTCTAGACACTCAATATTTAATCGCGTCTTAGGTCTTGTAATTTTATAATGTTTAATTTTACTTGTAACATTTGAGGTATATCTTGGAAAAATACTATGACCTATAAGCGGTATAGTTTTGATAAGACCAAAGCTAAAAGACCAGAACAAGCCATTTATCATCGATTCTTTAGACTTTCTGAAATAATTTATTAGCTTTGCCCTTTTATATTTTTTATTTAAATATGAATCATATTCATCTTTACATAATTCAATTTCTTCAATCAATGTTTCAGATTTAATATTTACTGGACAAAGCGGCCTTGGCTTCACATCATCAAGACCTTTATATTGCATTGCAACTCCAAAAAAACCAGCAAAGCCAAATGTTTGGAATTTGTTATTAGACAATTCTTCTAAATGCCTTCTGAAAGACTCTTCTCTTTCATCCATACAAAATACTGCCTGATATTTTGGCTTGGTGTCTGTAGTTGTAATTTTGTTTTTTTGATTAAAAATTAGCGCATCTATAGTATTCTGCCGATGTCTTCTTTCAAAAGCTAATTGCAGATAATATTTTCGCTCAAAATCGTCAAAAGTAATAACTTCATTATACCAATTATTGAGAATTTGCGCATTTTTAAAATCCTTTGCCTGCAAATTAAAAAGTTTTGCAGTCATATAAGATTCATATTGAAGTAATTTTTCTGCTATTGAATTATCAGTTTCTGCAAAAGCTAAATCACTGCTTAACTTAGTAAAATTTGAAGCTTTTGTTTTTAATATATATTCTGCAGCAACCATATCTAACATTAGTTTTACTGCAACAAAATCTTCTAGCCGCGCTGGTATCTCTTGAACCGGCATAAGCTCTGGATGATGCTGATATTGATAAAACATACCAGCCCAACCTTTAATAGATAGTAATGACTCTGTTATAAAATCAGACCAATCTTCCTGCTTAATATTCATTAAGTTAAGCATCTCAATAACAACTTGATAGGCTGATTTATTTCCATATTCTTTACACAATTTGCGTAATCTTCTGGACCATACCTCACCAGCAAAATTTAATCCTGAATAGAGATTATAAAAGGTTTTTAAAAAACCCAACCTTCTATTTGGAACCAGACTCAATGCTAGCCCTTGATCCAAATATCCAGCCGATAATTTTATCAACACTGGATTTACTAAATCATCAATATCAACATCATATAGTGATAAAATTTTATCTTTAATTCTAGCAGATTGCTTTGGCTTAGATAACTTTATAGAGCTTGGCACCTTTAGCGTAGCAAATAACAATTGATCCTTCTTAACACTTAATTTCTGCTGCAAGTGCCAGTTGAGTGATTTTGAAGAAGGGATTTGAAACAAATTATGTAATCTTTTCTCACGAAACTCAAAACGACTAATATTTTTCAAGATTATTGCTTGAGCATCATGACACTCTGTTTCAATAATCGCCTTAATATCCCGAGACTCTATACGTTTATTTGCTATAGCTTTTGTAAACTCTTCATCACTCATAAAGCTTTTGGCATTATAATTTTCACCAGCTGTCTTTAGAGCTTCTTTAAAATGCAAATGTTCAAAATCTTGCAAGGTATTATGATGCACGAAGAATTGAAGAGGTGCTTGATGTGGAATATGCTTAGCTGATTCTTTGATGATTTCTTCTATTATTTTATTCATATCAAATTCCTAAGTTAAAATTTTAATTCGCTAAAAAGCATAATTTTATTTGTATCAACTGTATTACTAATAGCGTTATATTGGGCTAATTTTAGACCAAGATTAAATTGCTCATTAAGCTTCCTGATAAAGAGAAAATCAAATTCAGAACCATAATGCAGATCTTGTTTTGCTGAATAAAATTCATGATATTCAAAATGTCCGCTAATATTTTCTAGAAATTTAACAGGCAAATCTAAAGCATGTGTTAACACCATATAAAAATCTTGTAATCCAGCCGAAGGGACTGTAGTAAATTTATCAGCAAAACCGTTAAAGCCATGCTTATTACCTAAAGTGATTATCAAGGGTAAATTACCATCACTGCCTAACTTTTCATAACCGGCCCTAATTTTAGTATGATTATAGGCCAAGATTGGTTCAGCTAGAAAATAATCGATGCTAAAATCATTTGGGTTACTTGCAAAATCAGTTTGATGAGCATATTCAAAATTATAAGCAAATGTAAGCTTATCATTTATATTTTTTTTATACTCAATTCTACTTCCAAATGTTTTGTTCGAAGCTGAATTTACAGTCGATAAAGTCCCGCTAGAAGCAGTTGGATCTTTTATGTCCATGAAATAGCCATAGGTAATAATCTTATAATTGTTTAACCCTGAATAAATAAGATTAAAAAGATTAATATTTGTATCGTTTAAAGTGCCAATTGCAGAATCTCTACCTAAGATATCATGGACATTTCTGATATAAGCATAGGTAAAATCAAAATTTTTAATAAAATCATTTGTAAATAAAACACCATCTATTGATCTATGATTATTTCGCCATGGTGAGTTACCAACAAACCTTCTATTATTTAGCATCAATTCTTGCCTACCTAATTTTATCTCACTATTTGAAATAGTATCCTTATAAAGTAAATAGGCCTGATTAATTTCAGTGACATCAGGATCCTTAACAAAGGCATAGTTAGTTTTGTTATTTACACCATTATTAAACCTTACAGAACCAAATGCGCTAGAATCTTCAAATTCAACAAATGCTTTTAGACCAAAATACTCGTCAGTTTCAAATCCAAAAGCAGTTCGTAATGTTGACGCATTAGCATTATCTAGATTTTGTTGATCAACAAATTCATATCGATAACGCAAATTTAATGAAGTTTTGCCATTCTTAAATGCATCAGAAACTGTTTTACTCTCATTTGCAGCAATTGCTGCAAATGAGTTTATAACTGCAAAAAACAGCATAAGAAATTTTAAATATTTCATAGCTCTATTAAACAATTATTTATTAATTTTCCAACGAGATGAATGTGGATGATTAGCAGTTGTTCTAAAATTTTCTAAACCTTTAATTATCAACTTAGCTTTACTTCTTTCTGCCAAAGCTGACTTAACCCCACTTAAGAAGGTATTATCTATCAACTCCACATCTTGTAAATCAATTACAACTTTTAAGATATTGCTATTTAGTTCATCAAATTTCTTACATAAATGAAATAAATTTGGAAATGCAGCAGTACCCTCAAGGCAAAATATGATCTCATCATCTTTAGTTTGAATGGTTCTAATTGAACCAAAAAACAAACTTTTAATTGATACACCACGGGCTATATGCATAATGATTTTAACAACAATACCTACAGCCACCCCAACAAGCAAATCTGTTGCTAACGTTGTAAATAAAGTTACAAAAAATAATGCTAGCTGATCCCAACCAATTTTTTTCACATGCAGTATTTCTGAAACTGAAGCTAACCTAAGACCTACAAAAATAAGCATAGCAGCCAGAGCAGAAAGTGGAATTAAATTAAGCAAGGATGGAACTAATAATACAAATATAAATAAGAACAAACCATGAAAGAAATTTGCTTTCCTAGATGTTGCACCATTATCAATATTTGCTTTACTTCTGACAATTTCTGATATCATAGGTAATCCTCCGATAAGGGCGCAAATTAAATTACCAATACCAACACCCATCAAATCCCGATTTAGGTTGGATGATTCATCAGGATCTAATTGATCAACAGCAATAACACTTAATGTTGTCTCAATCATTCCAACTAATGCAAACATTATAATATATTTGATGGATGCGAATGAAAGAATTGCTGAAAAATCAGGAAATGCAATTGCACTAAACATTGAATTTGGCAATTGAATCAAAAATTTAGAATCAATATGAAAATATAATGACGCAGGAATGACTGCAGCCAAAATTATAATCTGCGGAGGCACAATTTTTGTTATTTTAGTTTTTAGTTTTGACCAAATAATTAAAAACAGCAAAGACAAAACCCCTATCAAAGCAATAATTGGTGTTGCATGCATAATACTATGAGGAATTTCAAGAATTAAATCTAATATTTCCTTTGATTCTGGTACAACTCCTAATGCGACATGAGACTGCTTAGCAATTATAATTATACCAATTGCTGCAAGCATTCCATGAACCACAGATTTTGAAACAGAAATACCCAAATTAGCTGCTTTAAAATAAGCTAATATAATTTGAATAATTGCAGCAACTACTCCAACAGCTAAAGCACGATGATAACCTAAAACCATATCACCCTGGCCCAGCTCCATGACAGAACCAATTGCTATTACAATCAATCCAGCAGCTGGTCCCTTAATTGTTAATCTTGAACCACCGAGCCACGAAACGATACAGCCACCTATAATAGCTGTAAAGATTCCTGAAATCGGCGGGAATCCACTAGCAGTTGCGATACCAAGACACAAAGGTAGTGCAATTAAAAATACTAAAAATCCTGATTTTATATCAGCTGTTAAGCTATGTTCAGGCAAAATTGTTTTGTTATTCATATAAAAAAGTCTAATAAAATTAAAAATTTAAAAAATTGGTACTAGACTTGTTCTGGTGGAGCTCTTGATGAAAATACACTTTGTTGAAACTTCTCTTTATTACTAAAATAGAAGTATTTTGTATTAATCCTAAAAATAGCTATTTCTATAATCTTAGAATTATTTAATATGATATCATCATTAATTTCATCGATATCATCATCTAAGGAATCTAATTCACTTTCAATTAAAGGAACATTATTTGATTCTATATAAAACTCTGATCCATCAAGACATAAGAAAGAGCAAATAATAATAAATGTTGCAAAAAAAGCTGTTATAAATTTAATTTTTTTAACTAAATCAAGCATAAGCATTCATTACAAACAAAGCTATATTATTAATATTATTGCATCTTTAAACCTAGAAAACATATTAAGCAACTAATTATCAATCATCACAAAAAGGCTCTACACCAAGAACAAGGGTTGTTTTGATTTATAAAAAATCTAGATTTTAAATATTTAATCACAATTGATAATCTTTTTGTAAATAAACAATCTTATTTCAACTAATATCTTAATCATAGTGATAACTTTCCAACATTTTCTTACTAAAATTGAAAAAATTATTTGTAATTAATGATTACATATTTATAAGAGCTCCTGAATGCGAATTTATTTTGTCAATTTTGACATATCATCATGGTTTATAACTACCGAAAAGGAGGTATGATAAACATCATTTTTTACAAAATACTCACTCGCTAAATTAATTTTTTTTAGAGTGTTTATGAACTACAAACTTTTACTTTCCACAAGCCTAACAATATTTATTACTTCCCAAACAGTTTTTGCAAATGATAAAAACAACCATAATTTAATTTTTGACTTTTCGCAAATGCAAATTGATCAAGAATATGGTAATACAAATTTTCTAGGCAATGAATCAAATATAATTCCAGGTATTGGATATGGTTATAATATTAATTTAGGCAAAAACATCTTTTTAAAACCTAAAGTTATGTTTTATTTTGCTGATACAGATATAAAAGATAAAGAATCTAATTTCAAAAGCAGCTATAGTACAATTCATGATTATTTGATTGATATTGGTTATAAACATAACAAATTATCATATTACACATCTCTTGGTATAAGAACTGCAACATTTAATAGAACCGAATCAACTCAATCTCAATATTGGTCATATACTCAAACTAATTCAGGCGGAGCATTTGGATTAGGAGCTAGTTATGATTTAACCAATAACCTTGATATCAATGTTGGTTACCAATATAGTAAAATTTCTTATCAACCCGACCCTTTACAAAACCTAGATGTTAAATTCCAAGATATAAAACTCGGAATTAGCTATAAATTTTAATATTATTACTATGAAAAATCTTATTATTATGTTTTTACTAATATTCACTTCTTGCGCATCAATTGTTAGCGACAGTGACTATAATGTCAAAATTAAAAGCGAGCCCAAAGGTGCAAATTTTACTATCAAAAACAAAAAAGGTAGAATTGTACAGAGTGGCATGACTCCAGCAAATATTTTATTAGAATCAGGTGATGGTTATTTCACAAAAGCTAAATATCGTATTTCATATTCAAAAGATGGTTTTGAAGATACAAACCAAACATTAAAGGCGAAAATAGACCCTTGGTATTTTGGAAATGTTTTATTTGGTGGTTTAATTGGATTATTCATTGTTGATCCAGTCACTGGAGCTATGTATAAACTTCCAGAATCAATCGATGTTAATCTGAGTGAGGCTTCTGGGAATTAGTTATTTTATGAAAATTAACAATTAAAGTAACAAACAAAAACCTGAGAACAGAATTATTTAACAAATAATAGGATGTTTACAAGCCATCGCACCGCTTATAAAACCTACTGACGACAATGCACGCCCTATT
>JAYOLW010000024.1:0-20880 GCA_038120515.1 Rickettsiales bacterium
GATTCTCAGCCTTTGATTCCTGACGAATATTCTATGGGATCTACATCATCAGATTTATCATCTGTAGGCACATCTCATGATGGTAGATCTGCTCGATCAAGGCGTAAAAGAAAAAAAGAAGCTCTTGACCACTCTTTGGAAACAAGTGATCATTCTATCGCAGCACTAAACTTAGCTGGCATCGAACCTACTAAGGCTAAGGATGTCGAACAAATTCTTGAAATAAGATTATTAGTGAAATTTTATATTCATCGCGAGCTATCACAGGTACATCAATCTAGTCGTGAAGCAAGATTAGATGCTATTTTAACAGCTTTACGCGCAAATAATGGAAGTCAAATTCAAGCAGAACTATCAGAATATTTAAACGATCATAATGAAGCTGCAGGACAGGGTAATATTTTATCATCAATAATTTTTATATCCTATAAAGCAAAAAATGGAGAGGAAAAAACCATACCTTACAAGCTTACTGATACTTATAACAACTATAATTTCTTAAGCTGTGAGAATGAAACTTTTAAAGAATTAATTCGTCAGGCTCATGCCACTGATCATCATTCACCACTTCATGATTTTCATACTGAGGCTGCATTAATGGTAGCATTAATAGATGATTACCAGAATATAAAAGATAAATTTGGCGAAGATATCACAAGAATCTCTATCTGTATTAACTCGAGATTATCAGGATGTAATAGATGTGTTGAAAAAATACAATCAGTAAGAAAAGGATTGTTAGAAGACAGTTCTACTAGTTCTGATGCATTCTTTTCGGATTCCATTAGATGTAGTGTAGCGTTTAATTCCTCAAGAAAATTTGCTGGTGCTATGGGACGTGTTTCGCATAGTCATCAGGAAGAAGGATCAACAGCTAAAAAACTAAAATCACGCAATTTGTTTGATTCTATATTATCACCAATTAACATTGGAGACAGCTCCTCTTCAAGACAAAGACTGACTGATCCAAAGAGAACACCTAATTCTAAAGACTGGATTGAAAAAATCATATTAAACTCAAATGAATTTCTTAGTGGTAGTATGGAAGCAAAAGAGAATGAATGTGTGATCCAATTTTTAAATGAACTCAATAACAAAAGATCGATTGATGAATTAATTTTGAAGGTTATAAAAGATTTATTCCCTGATATGCAACAGCAAAATATTGATCCTAAGAATCAGTTTGATCCAGATCTTTATTTTGTAGATATGATCACAGGTCAAAGATCTGATAGTTCAGGACTCGCGTCACCGTATTCAAAATAATTCACAAAGGAGCAAAATGTGTGATACACAACCGCAAAAAAAGAGAAAATTAAATAGTCACTTTGCTGATCTAGATAATTTTTATCAGCAATGGGAAGGTGGCAGTTTAGCAAAGGCTATTACGATAGAAGATGCAGATTTTGGCGTTAATAATCATCCCATTACTTTACCTCAACTAGAATGCGACTCAATTACAATTAATAATTGTCAAAATATTACTGCGCTAGAATTACGCTTTATTATCCAATCCTGTGATTTTAAGCAAATGAAAAATTTAACTATTAATTTTCAAGAGGATAGCAGAGACAATATTGAAACAATCTCAGAAATCGCAACAATTATTTCCGAAACTATTGCAATTTCAGGACATGTTGCCAAATTATTTGCAAAATCAAACTTTACTTTTCAATGTAGTAATAGCAATGGTGAAATGGAAAGACCAACTGAATATGATCTAAAACGCTGCGCAGAAAAGTTTAGTATTATAATAGACGATACCAACATAGAACCACATGCTGCTAGATCAGTAGCTTAATTAACTAGTACGTCCATCATTTCTTTACTGATCCATATCTTTACTAACTTGAGAAAAAATCTCCCTTATTTGACCTTTAATATCAAGATATTTTATTTCACTTATTTATTATTTGGAAATTTTAGGCCTAATGACTGGAACACAAATGGTTTATCTAACCAATCCTTTTTAACTTTTACATGTAAAAAAAGGTTAACTTTACTATCAAGCATATCTTGAAGCTCATGCCTTACTTCGGTGCCAATTTTTTTAATCATATGAGCCCCCTTTCCGATAATAATAGCCTTCTGACCTTCTTTTAAAACATTAATTACCTGGTTAATAACAATTTTGTTTTTCTCTTCAACCCAACTTTCCGTTTCGACAAATAAATTATATGGAAGCTCATCATGTAAAGATTCAAATAATTTCTCACGTGTAAGTTCAGCAGCCATAAATCTAAGGGGCATATCAGACATTTGATCTTCTGGATATAAATATTCAGACTCAGGTGCAGAATCTACCAAATACTGCAATAATTCGTCAACACCTTCACCAGAATCAGCAGAAATCATAAAAATTTCATCAAAAACTTTGCTAGCATAGAATTTTTCAGCAAGCTGCAATAACTTATTTTTATTTTTTAGCAGATCGATTTTATTGATCACTAAAGCAATTCTTTGCTTAGAAGATTTTAAAATCTCCATGACCTCTTCGGTCTTATTAAAATTATTTAACATAGCATCAATCATTACAAGTGCGGTATCACCGCTTTCTAACTGACTTAACGCTTCATTATTAATTGCTTTTTCTAGATTGTATTTAGCATTGAAAATACCAGGTGTATCGATAAATACTAATTGGGCATTATCAACAATTGTAATACCTTTAATGGCATTTCTTGTCGTTTGAACTTTACGACTAACTATAGAAACTTTAGAACCTGTTAAACGATTAACTAATGTTGATTTACCAGCATTAGGTTCGCCAATAACAGTTATAATTTGGCATTTCTTGGTTTTGTTATTATTTGTCATTTTGTTCTAAAATTGCAATCATTTGTTTAGCTAGATCTTTCTCAGCTTCTTTTTTATTTGAAGCTTCTGTTTGAATAGGATCAAAACCTCTTACATTCAACTCAACTGTAAATATTGGTTTATGATCTAAACCAGTCTGATCAATTATAGTGTATTGCGGAAGTTCGATTCTGCGTTTTTGAAGCATCTCCTGTAATTTTGACTTTGGATCAACCGGGACATAAGTCTCAATTTGCTGAAGGTATTTCTCCCATAAATTTAAAACAATTGACCTTGTGGTTTCAAGATTAGAATCTTTATAGATTGCTCCAATTAAAGACTCTAAACAATCTTCCAAATTTTTCGGGTTTAAATGACCTGATTCTTTACGCTCACCATAGCTAACATTGATAATTTCCGAGAGATTATGAGCTATTGCGATCTCAGATAAAACTGCCCCACTAGCAAGATATGCATGTTTTTTAGCTACTTCACCTTCAAACTTTTTTGGAAATTTATTAAATAAATATTCAGTAAGAATAAGAGCTATGACTTTGTCTCCAAGAAATTCTAATAATTCATAATTATCTTTTCCTAGACTAGAATGAGCAATTGCCCGTTCAAAAAGCTCTGCATTTTTAAATTTATAATTAAATATCTCCACCATTTAACTTACTCGACTGTCTTAAATATTCGACTAAAACGCATTTTTGTAAAAAACTCATAAATACGCCCAAAGAAACTTTTTGGCTTTTCAGATCGTTCATATGACATGAATATAAATTTAGCTTTGCCAATAAGATTCTGAGCTGGCACAAAACCAACATCATAGCTAAATCTACTGTCTTTTGAATTATCACGATTATCACCCATAAAGAAATAATGACCTTCTGGAACAACATAAATTTTTGTATTATCTTGCGGCAAATCGTATGCAGCCTCAATTATTTTATAACTTTTACCAGAGGGCAGAGTTTCTAAATACTGATCCATTGTAACTTCTACATCATAACGATTAGTAGTTTTGAAAGACTCTAATTTTTTTCTATCAATAAGTTTGCCGTTTAAATATAACAAGCTATCTTTAATTTGAATTTTATCGCCAGGTAAACCAATAAGCCTTTTAATGTAATTAATTTTTGGATTTGTAGGCAATCTAAAAACAGCAACATCCCCCCTTTTCGGTTCTGTAAAAAAAATACGATCTTTAATTGGAGCCAATCCAAATGGAAATGAATATTTACTATATCCATATGATGATTTTGAAACAAAAACAAAATCACCAGTAAGAAGGCCTGATTTCATAGAACCAGATGGAATATGAAAAGGCTCAAAAAACAAACTTCTAATTACCAAGGCTAAAAAAACTGCGATCGATAATAATTTAATTTCGTGAAGTATTTTGGTCATGTTAAAATAAGTGATTTTCCTGTCATTTCATTTGGCTTCTCTAGATCCATAAGCTCTAAAATAGTAGGCGCTAAATCACATAATTTACCGTCACTAAGCTTTACATTCTGATCAGAGATCAACATACATGGCACGAGATTTAAGGTGTGTGATGTGTGCTTCTGATGATTTTCTTGATCATACATATTTTCAATATTACCATGATCTGCAGTAATAATCATTGAACCACCAATAGCCAAAATAGCTTTTGAAACTTGATCAATTGCATCATCCAATACTTCTACAGCCTTAATTGCTGCAGTGAAATTACCAGTATGACCGACCATGTCAGCATTGGCATAATTTACAACTATAAAATCATATTGCTGAGATTTTATTGCTTGCACTAATTTCTCGGTTACTTCAGGAGCTGACATTTCTGGCTGTAAGTCAAATGTTGCAACATTTGGTGACGGAATTAATATTCGATCTTCTCCCTCCTTAGAATCCTCAATACCACCATTAAAGAAAAAAGTCACATGAGCATATTTTTCTGTTTCAGCAATATGAAGCTGCCTCATGCCGTGATTTGCGATCACATCACTTAAGGTGTTCTCAGGCATTTCAACTGGAAATAAGCATCTTACAATCTTGGATAAATCTTCCGAATATTCAGCCATAGTTAATTTGTCAGCATATCTAACTTGTTTTGATCTATTAAAAGCATCAAAATTATCAGTAAATAATGCATTGGAAATTTGCCTAGCTCTATCTGCCCTGAAATTTGTAAAAATTATACTATCCTTATCATTAATGCCTTTATAGCCAGAAAGCGCAGCAGGTTTTATAAATTCATCGGAAATATTAGATGCATATGAAGCTTGAATATATTCAGCAATATTATTTATTTTATTTATGTCGCCATTTACCATATTATCATATGCTGGCTCAATTCGATCCCAGTTATTATCACGATCCATGATGAAATATCTACCACAGACTGAGACAATTTCTGTATTTTTAAGATCTCTGACAAAAGCTAAAGCCTGTTTCATATATTCAGATGCCGAATTAGGAGGCGTGTCTCTTCCATCTAAAATTGCATGAATTTTAACAGTAATATTTTGTTCAGAAAGAATTTTGGCTAGTTCTAAAACATGAGTCATATAACCATGTACACCACCATCAGAGAAAATACCTAGTAAATGACACACCTTATTTGCAGCCTTGGTATTTGCTATTAATTTTTGCAAAGCTTTATTATCTTTTATAGAACCAGAACCAATTTCAGAGTTAATTTTTGGTAATAATTGAGTAACGATTCTACCAGCACCAATATTTAAATGTCCTACTTCGGAATTACCCATCTGTCCATTTGGCAAACCAACTGAACCACCGGAGGCATCAATTAAAGAACAAGGATAAGTTTTGATTAGCCTATCCCATGTTGGTGTCTTTGCATGATGAATGGCATTATGTTCTTTCTGATCAGATATTCCAAAACCATCAAGAATGCACAATAAATGGGTTTTTTTACTCATATCGCTTAAGTTTAAATATTTTTCTTTAGCTCTCCCGCTTGAACATAATATAGCTGACGAATAATTTTTACAGCATAATCACCTATTCTTTCATAACTTTTAATTATATAAACCAAAGGAATTAATGATGCTGTATTACTACAAAGTTCTTTCTCTTCTCGAACAATTTGTTTAAGCAAATTGTCATAATATTCATCGACTTTATCGTCATTATCAAAAACTTTCTTAAGTTTTGGCAAGTTGTAATCAAGCAGATTCTCATTAATTTCTGAAACCATTGATATAATCTCCGAATTCATTTTAATGATTTGTTTTTTTATTGATTCAGGAATTTTCACCTCAAGCTTGCAACAGTTTGAAATGATACTTTTTGACCTATCAGCCATTTTCTCATATAATGAACCAATTTTTAGAACAGCAACCACAAAACGTAGATCAATAGCAACAGGCTTCCTTAACGCTAAAATAATAATTGCAGCTTCATCAATAGATTTATACAAATCATTGATTTTTTTATCTCGAAGTTTTGCTTCCTCCTTTAATTTTATACTTGGATTCTCAAGTGCTTCTTGTGAAAACTCAATCATTGAAACAACCATTTCACCAAGGGCACTTAATGACTTTGTTAGACCACCAAGATCAGTTTCAAATGAATGCACGATGTGTTTTTTTTCTTCCATAATGATAATTAAACTTAATCAAATTCTATCTAGTCAAACTAGAATAATACAAAAATATCTAAGTTCCATATATTTTCTGTACTGGATTAAGATTTATAAATATTTTTATGATCTCGACTCAAAGACATCATGTTTTAGATCAGCAGATCCAATATAAGCACCAAATTTCTTACACCAAAGTAAAAATGAATTAATTTTTAATACATCAATAGTGACTGGAATTTGATAAAATTGGAATCCATTACCATATTTTAATTTACCTAATTCAATTTGGCTATCTTGTTCAAAGCCTGATTCATCTATAATTTTCATATCTTCTGAAATATAAACATGATAATCAGGACCAGGAGAACTATCAAAATTTTCTGATAATACCAAATAATTCATACCATCAATATTAATAATAGTCACAGTCCCTTTTGCATTATGGAAGAAGTCTTGACCAATAGCATCTTCATCAATTGTACCAATCTTAATAACATCTTCTGCACTATATTCTAAAATCGGCCTATCTTTATCAAATCTTGATTTAATATCATCAACATGACCTGTCACAGCATCTTTCACATTATCAAAAATCCCTGCTTTTGCTTTTATTGCAACATTTACCGACAAACAAATCATTAAGACAGATAGAGTTGATATGACCTTTATAAAGTTAGTCATATTATTATTTATTTAATTAACTTAATTAATTTTCAAATATTTAAAGAGCTTACATCGTTGAATCAAGCTTTAATTATTGGCTAGCTTTTTTAAATAAGAGATATTAATATTAGTTTGTGCTTTGCACTATAGCAATAAACGCAGTTTGTAATAAGCTTTGCGGACCCGGGGGCGGTGCCCGGCGTCTCCACCAGATATATTATGGGGACGAAATTAGTATCGACGTAAGTGGTAAAGAGATTGTTTTTGCTTAGGACTGACATCCTAGATTTTTCAAAATGTCATTAATAAATGCAAATGATAATTATGCATACGCACTAGCATCAAACGATAACTTTGATGTTCGTGTAGCAGCTGCTGCTTAGTTTCAAAGGCAATTGTCTTAAAACCTAGCAAAAGCTAATGGGGCTCTGAGGATGGCCTAGCAACAGAAAATCCTCGCTAAAATTATGATTTGATATGCGAAATCACTTTTTTTACACCCTTAACGCCAGATGATATTTCCGCAATAGCCTTTATCTTATCTTCATTTTCAGCATTGCCTAAAATATAAATTCTACCATTGTAAATAGTAATATTTACATCCTTAGCCTTTAGTTCACTATTCCAAATAATTTGCGATTTAATATTTGCAAGCAACGCAAAATCTTTGATGTGATTTTGAGTTTTGTCACCATCTTCATATGATACTTCATTGATAACTTCCTTGACATTATTAATCTGCCATATCAATTTTATTGCTTCTTGGACATATGTTTTTTCACTACTATAGCCAACCAACAAGACTCTACCATCATAGACCGAAATATTGATTTTGGAAAATTTACCATCTTTGTTATTTTTAACCAAACTATTGGTTGCTTTAGTAAGAATCGTCGAATCAATGACAGTTTCTGATATAGTTTTATCTCGAGCAAGTAAATAACCAGAGCCAAAAGTCACAACAGCAACAGTCTCAATACATGATGGCAAAATAAACAAAATTAAAAAAACTAGTAACTTCTTAGACATTTTTTTATAATAAAATTTCAAAACAAATGATTATTATAACATCACATTTAAAGCAATATCAAATTTAAAACAAAAGATGCTAATTCCTATTACATTAATGCAAACAGCCATCAATGAGGCAAAAATTGCTTTCAGCAAAAATGAGGTGCCGGTTGGTGCCGTGATAAGCGACTTAAAAGGTAACATTATCGCCCAAGCTCACAATCAAGTGATTTCTTTAAATGATCCAACTGCGCATGCAGAAATATTAGCTATTCGAGCAGCTTGCACGCAACTAAATATTACTAATTTATCTAATTATCAAATTTTTACAACGCTAGAGCCTTGCTGCATGTGTGCCGGAGCTATTCTTACGGCAAAAATTAAACGTATTTATTTTGGATTATATGATGAAAAATTTGGTGGAATTATTAGTAGTAACAAAATAATCAATGCAAAAAATGCATATCCTGAAATCGAAATTTACCCTGAAATGCTTAATAAGCCCTCGCAAAAACTACTTAGAGAATTTTTCCAAAAACTAAGATCATAAAATTTGATTTGTACTTGTTTTTATCAGCAATTAGGTCAAGATAACCCAAAAATTTGCTTGAAAAGAAATGCATAGATTAGTTATTTTATTCATACTGATATTTAATATTAATAATGGCTATGCCGATAAAAAATCACACAATAAATTATTTGACCTATATCCATATGGTACAAAGCTATCCAACGATGACATCTTAAAAATAGTAGGTATTCCGATTCCAAAACCTGATATTGAAATGCTTGAAATCAATACAAATCAAACTGTTTCTAACCTATATACTCATAATCATTTTACCTTCTTAAATCAAGATGCTTTATCTATGATGCCATGTGCACCTACGCCAACATTATCCAAAACATTATCTACTAAACAATTTGGTGAAATTACTTCAAATAATCTAAGAAGAGCGGTTGGTAGTCCAGATGTTGCTGAAGGGCATATTCTTTATGTGAAAGGGTATCTTAGAGATATCAACTGCCATCCAATTGCTAGTGCTGATATTACAATCTGGCAGGCAAATGCTTATGGTGTCTTTAATGACAAAATAAAATTTCCTAATAAATATGACCCTAATTTTCAAACAGCTGGTTTTACAACAACGAATAATGATGGATCTTTTGAATTTATTACAATTATGCCAGGAAGTATTGACAATCAGGCACCTTTTATAAATGTTCAGGTTTCAATTTTAAATGAAGGTTCTTTCGAAACCCAAATTTTCTTTCCAAATCATGAATTAAATAACTCTGATATTAAGTTAAAAACTCTACCTGAATATGTAAGAGATTTAAACATATCTTCTATTGCGCCAGTCAATATTGATAATATTGACGAAGGCTTTTTTATGGTAGTAGATTTAGTAGCAAACAAAATAAATCGGTATTAATGTAAACATTTTGTTTGTATTTTTAATCATAGGCTGTAATAAAAGCGTATGTCTAGTTTTAAAAATAGGCAAGCCTTCTCACTATTAGAACTTTCGTTAGTTGTTATTATTATTTCTTTGTTAGTTGCTGGCGGCACTGCTGGACTTAAAATAGTTCGCAAAGCTCAGATACAGTCTACATTGAAAGACATTCTTGATTATAAATATGCATTTCATGAATTCGTTATTTCATATCAGGCATTACCTGGAGATTTTAACAATGCATATGATTATTTCTCTGGCGGTGATGATACAATTTGTGGAGACGAATCAGACTGTAATGGCGATGGTGATGAAAAAATCGAATTAAGCCAGAAATCAAATAGTGAAGCTTTAAGAGCCTGGCAGCATCTATATTTAGCCAATTTAGTGGAGACAAAATTTAGTGGCGAATGGAATATGGATTACTCTGTGCCAGCAGCCAAAATTAATAATGGCTATATAAGCTTCAAATTTGACGAAGATCTTAATGACAATATTTTAAAACTAGGATCAGTTATTTCTACTAGTGGTAAGTATAGTGATGGTGGAATTATAACTACTAAAGAAGCTCAAAAGATTGATGCCAAATTCGATGATGGAGTTAGCTATAGCGGTAAAATAATTGGTTATAATGATAGCAATTATAACGAAAATGATGAATCCAGCAGCAGTGATATTTGTATTAAAGATGATTATAGAACTTTTAGTAATACAGATAATTTATGTAGCATTGGATTTAGACTGGGGTTATAAGAATCAATAACCAAAATAAGAAGCCAACTCTTGCGTATTAGATGATATAAGTGCTAAATCGGACGGAGAGAAATCACGCTGAGATGTTGGCTTTCTTATTGACGATGCAGCAAGATCTAACCCTTCATTAGTAATTTTAAGGTCACAAAAACCATGGATATCACTTAAAACTTCATATGGGTGTTTACATAAATCTTCATACCGAACTAATTTGGTATTTGAGGGAAATTTAGCGATCATAGTTTTGACATAATTATAAATCATATGCCAATATAATGACCAATCTTCTAAACTAATTTGATTAGAATTTTTATTTAGGAAATCGTAATTATGCCCAATATTTAACAACTTTTTATCGATTCC
Source organism: Rickettsiales bacterium (assembly GCA_038120515.1). Classification (GTDB taxonomy): domain Bacteria; phylum Pseudomonadota; class Alphaproteobacteria; order Rickettsiales; family JABIRX01; genus JADHOX01. The sequence goes on from JAYOLW010000024.1 coordinate 10,639, forward strand.
AAATTCGTAATGACCAGACATATGCATAAAATCTAAAGTCTTAGGAAATTTTTTGTGAGACTGACTAAAGATTTTATCTTGTTTTATAATTGAGGCTATATGATCAAAGGGATTTCTAATCATAATTAAGATTTTTGTCTGAGGGTTTAACCTAAGTAAATACTCTATTCGAGTCAGATTATAATTGGCTTTGGCCAAATATCTTTTACCATTTCTGGCTAATAGTAATTTGATTATATGCTCTTGGTAAAATTTATCAAATTTTTCATTTATCGTCTTATCATCTAAAATATTATTTACAGAAACATCATGAAGATGATCAAAGAAAAATTGCCAAATCACTTCCTCTAATGCCTCAGGACTTTTTGCAGAAACTTTAACTCCATCTTGATGAGAACGCTCAAAGCTTTTACTAAAGACATTAAAGTCAAACAAAGAAACTAGTTTATTCCAGAAATAAGGTGTAAAAATCATTGGATAATCTCGATATTGATGCGAGACACAATCAGGATGCTTTGCAAGATTTTCCAACATAAAAGTTGTTCCCGAACGAGCAAGTCCTGTGATATAAATTGGCTGATTGGGCTTATATAAGCTAATTTTAGCTTGTAAAAATTTTGATTCAAAATCACCAAACTTTATCCATAATTTGGGATTAGCAAATATAACCTTACCCAAATAGTAGGATAAATATGAAAAGTTTTTAATCATTTAGGTTTAATTGGGCTTTTTATAGATTTTTCTTTAAGGTTTTTCTTCGAAAATTTATTTAGAATCTTATTAAAAAAATTACGAAAGTGAAACCAGAGTAAGAAAGCAAATGATGCGATTATTGCAAAAATAAAAGCTAAGAAAGCCGCAATAGCACCAGCACCACCAAGTAAAGGAGCTAAATATGCATAAGCAGCTAAGTTATAAAAGAAAAAGTAGCAAAAAACAAAATAACGCAAGAAAACCATAAAGACAAAATTTTAATTAATTTGTTATTATCCCAACTGTCAAATAAGTAAAATTAAAATTCAAAATAATCAGCTGGATAGTTTCTAACGCTTAATATTTTACTAAGATAAGGTACATTTTGAGCTTTTCGGTTTGGCACAGCTCTCATTTCCCAAACAATCTTACCCTCCTGATCAACCTGAAGAATTCTTGAGCTTTCAGCAGATGATATTAGACTAGTTCCGTTTCCAAGCCTTGTATAAAAACCACGAAAGTAGCTTTGATGATCCAGATATTCCGGCATATAAAATACAGTATTTATTTCTTCATTTTTAGGATTAAACGTCATTACTCTTACAGATGATTCAACATTAATTTGAGTATCATAATTAGTAACTTTCACAGCGCCTTCATTATCATAGATATATATCAAACCATCTTCATGAAGCCTTGCATAATGTTGATTACGCCATGGCCCAGTTTTAGCCCATACAACTTTTTTCTGATCTGGTCTAATAACTGCGATGCCATTTATACCTCGCATTGAAATTAAAAGATCACCCTCTTTAAATGGAGAGACCTCTGCTAATTTCTTAGAAATGAATTGAACTGAATTTGTATGCAAAATGTCAAATACCTCTTGATTATCCTTGAAATAAAATCTTTGAAAGCCTCTATCCTCATCAATTACAAAGCTATTTAAAAAATATGCAAAATTTGAATCTTTAAATGCTGATGGTACTGATATTTTATCAATTATTTTTCCATCTGCAGTATCAATAATATTGATAACATCAGTTAAAAATAACAACTCTACTTTATCATCTGTTAAATCTATTAAAGGAAAAGTATGGTTAAGTTGGAAATCTAATACATATACAAGATTATTTTCCGCAACATCAAAATCATGATGAAACTGTCCGGCTATTTGCCATAATATATTTGAATTGAGATCAAGCCTCATTAAGCTGATACCTCGATAATTATTAAATTCTCTAAGATCATTTGCAACTAGTACATCACCATTAGAAAAAAGATGAGCATCCACTACTCCAAAAACTGATTTATCTATCTCTACATCTAGTTCCCAAAATCTTAAGATCTCAGGATTAATAATATCTCTATTTATATTCCAACTGTGCTTTATATCACCTTTGTTATCAATGAGAAAAAGGCTAGGATTATCAATATAATGAGTTGATATTAGTAATAATTCATTATGTAATTTACTCGTATCATCAACCCATACATTTATTTTGTCAGCAAAATTTTTAGGGTAATCACCATATAAAGCCTTCTCTCTGGAATTGTTAATTGAACCAAGAACTTCTTTTACAAATTCAGAGTTATAGCTAAATATTCCTGCCAAATATGCCAAAAAACAATAACATAATATCGCTATGAGATTAATAATTTTCTGCATATTAAATACATAAACCATTAATAATATAATAATTCATACTAGTTCTTTTATTAATTATCCGATAATTTTGACATTGACGATATGCAGAGGTCCAATTTTTCAAATTTTGCATTGTTTCCATTCCCTGACCAAGACTTCGATATTGCAGATAATTAAAGCCATAACTGCCATCAGCATTTCTATATAAATCGAAATGTGTTTCTCTTGCAAAATCTAAGTTTATACATGAGGTTAAACCGAGCAACAAAAGCAAGATAATTCTATAGAATTTTGTCATAAAAATAATTTGCTAGTTTAGTGATTTTTTTTATTTAGTCTTAAATATCATAAACTCAAGCCCATTCCTATGAATAAATTTATTAAGCCATTAATTATTCTTTTCTTATCTACCATTTTAATATGGTTAGTTTTTTATATAATTAGTATAACTGCGCCTATTAAAACTCAAATTTCATCATTACCTATTATCAATAAAGAAAATGCAGAAGATACAAATATAAAATGGTATAATTATAATGAAGAAGCATTTCAAGCAGCTATCAAAGAAGACAAATTAATATTTCTTCATATTACAAATCCATCATGTCTGGAATGCCAATTTATGCAGAATAATTCATTCCAAAACCCTGATATTATTAACAAAATGAATAAATTCTTTATTAATATTATGGTCGATAATGAATTACGTCCAGATGTGTTTCATATTTTCTCTATTACTGAATATATTTTCTCTAAGACTCAAGGTCTTCCATTAAATGTAATTCTCACGCCAGATTTCAAACCTATTTTTATCATCTCAGTTACAGATAATGAAAATCTAAATAATTTATTTAATGATATTGAAAATGCATGGGTAAATCAAAGAAATGAAATTTATCAACAAGCAAATCAATTATTTTCCATAACAAAATCAGTATTAAACATAAAGTATCCTAAAGATATTAATTTCCCGGATAAAGCAACAATTGATAATATATATGAGATAATAAAACAAAAGTTTGAAACAGAAAACTCAAAATTCATAAATGATCCTAGGTTTTTCTTTGAGAACAATTTGGCATTCTTTTTAGATTACGCTCAATTTGCAGATAATAATCAGGCATTTTTGATAGCAAAAAACATATTAGATCAAATTGCTATTTCACCAATGCAAGACCATCTAAATGGTGGTTTTTTTAACAATAGCAGAGGAAATGATTGGTCTGAACCAAATTTAGTTAAAAAACTATATAATCAAATACAGCTAGGCGAATTATATCTAAAATTATTCGTTATTACCAATAATCCGATTTATAAGGAAATTGTGATTCAAACATTAAATTTCATCCTAAATGTAATGTATGATGATAATCATGGCTTTTACTCGGCAATTTATGAAGATATTGCTAATTACGGCAATTCATATCTTTTATCCGAATCGGAAATATCAAAATTAAATGATTCTGAGTTAAATCAATTTAATCAATTTTTTGTTTTATCAGATTACTCAGATCATAAAGATTTTACAAAGACTAAAATAGTTTCTTATAAAAACCTTGATGCACTAAATGTTGAGGCTGCGACAGAGATTCTTCATAAAATTTTCAAAGTCAAAGAGCAGTTTAATTCAGTAATAAGTGACAAGAAAATACTAACTAGCTGGAATAGTCTCATGATTACATTTTTAGTAAAAGCTAGTGAGATATTAGAAAAACCAGAATATCTTGATATTGCGGAGACAACATTTGATCTTATGATAGAAAATAATTATCGAGATAATATTTTATATCAAACTTCCAATAAAACAGTTATTAAGGAATTAGCGTTGTTTGAGGATTACAGCTATTTAGCTAACGCAGCAATTTCATTATTTAAAAAAACTCAGGATTATAAATATCTTAATTTGGCTAAAGCTTTAACCAGTAAAGCCGAATTTATTTTTTATGATAAGGATAACTTTAACTTCTTTGCAAATCAGATGCAAAAAACCATGCCGAGAACCAAGATAACAAATGATACATATATTAAATCTGGAAATGCTGTGATGGCAAATGTGTTACTGGATTTATATATAATTACAAATCAGGAAATATATGTTCATAAATTTAAAAGATTAGTATCATCATTTAGTCCTATTATGATCAAAGCACCCTTTGAACATATTTCATTATGGAATCTAACTATCAAATACTACAAAACAAAACTACAGAATTAACAATGACTTATAAAAGCTTTATGTAGTTAAGGAATATTAAAACTAACGTTGATATATCAAACATTTATTGTCTTCAATCCCTATCGAATTACAGAAATTTACTGATTCATCAATATCTTTAAATTCGCCCGCAGTTAAAAAGTACCAAATGTTATCTTCTATTTCTATATCATATATATCAATCGTGGTTTTTTTCGTAAGTCCTGCTCGTCTAAGATCCATTTTATACTCTGAAGCTCCATGATTTGTGATATAAGTTGTTTTACATTGTAAAACATCAGAATATTTAGAACAAAAATTTTCGACAGACTTATCAAACATATTGCCTGAGGATATAACTAGTTCATAACTAACACCACCTAAATACGCTATATATTCCTGAATTAGCTGATCTTTATTTAAACTTTTCTGATTAATATCTCTTATTTCAACTTCAGTTTGTTCATTAACTTTACGAATATTGGCTTCTTTTCCTTCTAAAACGCCTTCTAGAGCCATTTTAGTTTTATAATTATAGGCATCTTCTTTTGTTGCAAAATTACCAACAATCTTTGTCTCTTTTTCTATCTGACATTTTAGCTTCTTAAGACTTAATTTATCACAATATTCAATAGCTTCACTCGCATCAGAATCAAAATCAGTTTTTAATTTATAAATGAATTTTCTCGATTTATCTTGCATTCTGACCTTCATATCTAAAACTGTGAAAATTTGAGGATAAGTTCTATTAAAATCAATCATAAAGCTTACTATATCACCTTTTCGCTGTGATTCAGCTATTTCAACTTCATATTTACCTAAATTATCATTATTACTTCCGTAAACTAATACAGAATCTGGAAGGCTAACAGCCTTTATTGATTTAGTTAATGAAGGATCAATTTTTTTGGCATCAGTATTAAGATTTGCATATGGATGGAAAATGACGGCTTTATCCTTTAACTCTTTAGTCGGATTAAACATAATCTCTGATTCAATAGGTCTCGCTAATGGATTAATCTTAAATATTGCAACATTAACAGGTTTTTCGATAACTAATGGTTTTTCTTCAGTAATAATTACTTCAGATTCTATCTCAACTTCAGGTTCTATAGGTTTATTTTTACCTAAAATCAAATCTTCTACTGCTTGAGAAGTCAGGCCTAGTATATTAATTTCTAAATATTCAACATAGAGATTATCTTTTGTAATTGTTACCGCAAAATCAATATCATCTGTCATTTCAAATCTACTCAATGATGTATCAGTCATTTTAATGACATATTCACCAATTGGCACATCTTGGAAATAAAAATAACCATCTGATTCAGTTATATAATCCGCTATTTGCTCACCAGATGAATTGTAAAGTTCTAATTTTGCACCATTTATAGATTTATCTTTTAATAATAAATTTCCATCTATTAAGCCATAATAAACAAATTTATAATCTATATAATTAACTTTGCTTGTTACAATTGAAACACGAATAGTTTCCTGTTTTGGAGTAATATCAACATTATCTAGATATTTATAATTTACCATTACAGGATATATGCTATAATTAGTTAAGGATTTATAAAAAGTCACTCCGCCAGCTGCATTTTCTTTTGCTAAATTACCAAGTCCTGTATATTGAATATTTTTAAGTATCTGATCGCCTTGATCAAATACATCATTGTAATTTTCATCAATGTAACTTCTTATTCCTAAGATTCCTCTTTCACTATCCGCGCTACCTATAAATGAATAACGAATTTTTGAATATGGATTATACACAAATGTTGTTATGCCATTAAAATTTACTGTCGCACCAATTACTGACTCTGCATTTTCCTGATAATGATCAAAGTAAAAACCAATTCTCATTGATTGATATATTTTATATAATAACTCATTGTTAATTTCATATCCTTCATTAGAAGAATCTCTATTATATGTTAAATCAAAATCATAAGTAGTTTTCTTATTTATATTCAGATGATATTGGAAGTCAATTTTGTCTATATTGATATCTGGCTTTAAATCTGTCGTGACTGAGCTGCCAAACCATTGCTTTGTCATAATACATCTAAAAGCAATCTCAGCCGATGAATCATCATCATCATAACTAAAATTATGATATGTTCTTAAACAATTTTTATAATTATAAGATGATCTTATATTTATATCAGGATTAAAACTCCCAAATAAATCCGATATTGACAATGAGTTGTTATATGAAAACCTTTCATAATCCTTAGAGAATTTTCCAGATATAGTATTAATTAAATCACCATCACTTTCTGAGAGTTGATATTGCATATTAGCATCAAAGTCTTTACTTTCATCATTATAATAAGAGTTTATAGATATATATTTTTCGTCATCATATGCATCATTAGCAATACTATAATAATTAATAAATGCATTGTGCTGATTAACAATCGTAAGCGTTAATTCATCAGCTTCTTCTTGCTTTAGTTGCTGCAAATAAATACTATTATTTGAGTTTATTTTTTTTCCAAATTTAACAAAATAATCATCTCCATCATTATTAGAAATTATTTGTGTTTGCTCACCTAGTAAATAATCATTACTTTTAATAAATTGCAGATCATAAAAAAGCTTACTATCTTTTAATATATCTGTTGTCAGATTATAATTCTTAACTTCACGCTCAATTTGTCCATAAGGACCATATTTAATTATCTCGACAAGATTATTTTTTCTGTTTAACTGAACATTTTCGAATGTATATCTACCGTCAGTGCCAATAATTTGTGAGTCAATAAATTTTTCATTAACAAAAAGTTCAACTCGCCAATCTTCAAAACTCTGCCCCGTTATTATTGTATCATCAAAATTATATGAGTTGTTATAACCACTATTTGTAGCAATAATTCCAATACCCTCGCCAGCATAAGAATTTACATCACCAAATTCAATTCTACTTGCTTTTAACTTACCTAATAAATTATTATTGTTACTTAACTTGGAAAAATTGATTAATTTTGCATCTATATTATCTTCAACATCATAATTAAGATAAAGATTTGAATCCATATACAAAAGATGATTACGTGCATATAACGCAACATCGCCAGTCAGGCTGTTACCAAATTTATCATTTGAATCAGATCCATTATAATCACTTAAACCATCTTCATAACTAAATTTTGCATTAAATTCAATAATAGGCATAGAAATTAATTCATATTCTTTAGTAATATCAGCTGGTAATTGTATTAACTCGGATTGATTGGATGATTTTTGTTTTAAATTTTGATATTTTCTCTGTAATAATGCCTTTTGTTCTGCAGGAGTTATTTGTGTGGATATTAATTCTAGCACCAACTCATTTGCTTTATAAATATATTTCATATCCATAACCCTGGCAAATGCTTCGACAGTTATGTAAATTTCATTTTGGAAATAAACAACCTCATCATCATTAAAATTAAATTCTTGCTTGCCAATTTGTAACTTACTTGTTTCACCATTAAATATAAACAAATTATCTTTGTCATAGATCCAACCATTTGCTAATGGTGCAAATAAATCATATGTAATATCAAAACCTAAACTATTGGTAAGACCAGATAGTGAATAATAATGATTATATATTGTATCATATGAATTAATATAATCATCTAAGATGATATTATTAATTTCTATCTGTATTATTGCATATGTATAATCATTAAACTCATCTAATATTTGTGTGTTTGCTTTTGCTATAATTGGCTGAAATAATATCAATAGTGATATTAAGCCTTTAATATAATGTCCTAATATCTTTTGTAACATCTTCTAATGTCTCTAATGTTCCAAGCTGCTGAATTACGACTCTAATATTTGTGGCTCCTTCATTAATAAAAACTGAATAAGATTTTACATGATAATTAACAAAATTACTAATTTCCTCTGTTCGATTAAAGATTGGGTCATCTGGATCTAAATCCGTGTAGATTTTAACTACATATTGACCAATGGAATTTCCAGATGTTTTAAATGATAACTTTATATCAGAATTAGCCGACCTTGATACTTTCTCTAATGGCTTTTGTTTTATATCTAATATTTTAAATTCTTCTAATATTGTGTTCACCTCACCATGAATAATAATTAATGGTATATGAATTGAAGTTACAAAACCCATACCTACAGCTATATTTTCCTCTGTTTCAGGTTTTAAACTTTCAAGTTCTTCATGTCTTACATCTAAATATTCAACAGCAACATTAGCCCTATAAACACCATCTTGTAAATCAATTGGCTTTTTAAGGATAAGTCTAACTGCTTGTTTTTCACCAGGCTTTAATGTAACTCGCTTGGGCGTAATTCTTATTGCATCTTTCAATTTAAAATTATAAGGAAACTGATCAAGATCTATTTCATTAACATCAAACATTTTAAAAATGGTTATATCTTCAGGATTTTTTTGCTCGGAATATATGGGTTGTAAGAAATTAAGAGCAACAGTTGATGTTACATCCCCTCTATTTACCAAAGTTAATTTAGCTGAACGCATCCTACCAGAAAACACTAACTCTTGTTCAGCAAATTGGGTATTAGGAGCTGAAAAGGATAATTCAGCGAGACATATAAAAAAAACTAGAAAGTACCAATATAAATTTCTCATAATTAAAAATTTTAATTTTTTATGTTAATTATATCTAATAGCAAGTTTAAAATTTGCATTAAATGTTTCGTCATTGGCAACATCAGCAGGAATTACGCCTGTGATCTTTAGCTCATTACTACCATTAAGACAATTCGCAGGGAATGTAACCAATAGGTCAAACGAATTTAGACCACCAGTAAATGTTTCAACCACACCACTTGTTGCATCTTTAAACGTGACAGGGTTACCAGATTTAATACCACAAACAAAATTTGAGTTTGCGGGGTCTTGCTCAATTTCTATAGCTTTTGTAACATTAATTCCATCACCACCAATTATATCATCAATTGTTATTGCAACAGAATTAGTTATAATTCTTGTATCCGCATATATGTTTTTAGAAAATAATAGTATCAATATCAGCAGAATATTTTTATAGTAATACCTCATATGCTATATATAATTTGTAATTTCAGATGGTTCGTAAGCAATCGATAATGTTATTGTTTTTGAATCTGTAGATGCTGGGTTAACATTTGATGGAAAATTTGTACTTGTAATTGTTAATGTTTGAACTGTTCCAGATGATGATGGTGAGCAACCATTTAATTCTAATGTCAACGAAACCTTGGCATCAAACATTTCAATCACATCTTCAAGGCCAGAATTATTGATATTACATAAAAACTCTCTATTCGATGATCCATATAGCGTAACATTTATTGAACCATTAAGATTTGCACCTGGTGCAACACTAGTAAATGTAACTGTTGAATGTTCAAATTCAACCCTTGGTGAAGTTAATGTTGATATATCAACATTAACTTCAATATCGTGCTCATATGTAGCAAAACTATTTTGAAGAAAAAGAAGAGATAGTAATATAATTTTTATAAGAAAGGCCAAGATTGTAAATATATATTTTTTTCATTTATTTACTTTTTTGTTTTTTTATCAAGTTTTTTTTAATATAAATTAAAAAGGCGACCCAATAATTTGGGTCGCCCTTAAGATTATAATTCATAATTTGTTAAATTATGAATTTACTGCGTCAATATCAGAAACTCCACCATAAGTAACTTCTAATACAATATCTTGAGA
>JAYOLW010000025.1:0-5766 GCA_038120515.1 Rickettsiales bacterium
TTATAATATGGGTGGAATACCTACTAATTATCATGGTGAAGTTATAACTGTTGATAAAAAAGGTAAGTCACATGTGGTGCCTGGATTGATGGCAATAGGTGAGGCTGGTTGTATTTCAGTTCATGGAGCTAATAGGTTGGGTTCTAATTCTCTATTAGATCTCATCGTTTTTGGAAGAGCTGCAGCATATCAAGCTGCAAAAGTTATCGATAAAAGTCAGTCAACGGTACAAGCTTCTAATGCTGCTATAGAAAAAGCTATAGCAAGGCTTGACGACATTAGATTCCGTAAAGGGAATTTGTCAGCAGCGGTAGTAAGAGACAAAATGCAGAAAACGATGCAAAAGCATGCAGCTGTTTTTAGAACTGAAGAGTCTTTGGCCTCAGGTGTAGGTAAAGTAGTTAGCATTTGTTCGTCTTTTAAGGATGTGGCAATAAAAGATAAAGGACTTGTTTGGAACAGTGATTTAGTAGAAGCTCTAGAGCTTGAAAATATGCTGCCGCAAGCATTAGCAACTGTGGCTTCTGCTCATAACCGTACAGAAAGTAGAGGGGCTCATGCAAGAGAAGATTTTCCTGACAGAAATGATGAAGATTGGATGAAGCATTCTATGATTACATTAAACAGTGATTATAGTTATGAATTTAACTATAGAAAAGTTGTTTTAGATACTCTTGATTCCGAAATGAAGGTAATACCTCCTAAAAAGAGAGTTTATTAATTTACAAAAAATAATAAAATGGTTGAATTTGCATTACCCAAAAATTCCAAAATAAATAAAAAAGGTAATTATTTTCCTGTAGAGGATAAGTCTGTAAAAAATGTCAAAAAATTTCAGATTTATCGCTACGATCCAGAAGATGATAAAAATCCAAGAATAGATACCTATGAAATTGATCTTGATAATTGTGGTCCAATGGTTTTGGATGCTATTATTAAAATTAAAAATGAAATTGATTCTACATTAACATTTAGAAGGTCATGTAGAGAGGGTATTTGTGGATCTTGTGCTTTTAATATTGATGGAACTAATACATTGGCATGTATAAAAGCGATTTCTGATATAAAAGGAGATGTCAAGATATACCCACTTCCGCATATGGAGGTAGTAAAAGATTTAGTTCCTGATTTGACAAATTTTTATAACCAATATGAATCAGTAAAACCTTGGTTGATTGCGACTAATGATGCGCCTAAAACACAAGAAAGGTTACAATCTCCAGAAGATAGAGCCAAAATCGATGGTTATTATGAGTGTGTCTTGTGTGCGTGTTGTTCAACAGCGTGTCCAAGTTATTGGTGGAATGGTGATAAATATTTAGGTCCTGCCATAATTTTGCAGGCTTATAGATGGATTGTTGACTCAAGAGATGATTCTACATCAGAAAGACTTGATTATTTAAATGATTCGTTTAAGTTGTTTCGCTGCCATACAATTATGAATTGTACAAAAACTTGTCCAAAAGGCCTAAATCCTGCTAAGGCAATAGCAGAGGTGAAAAAATTATTAATCAAAAGGGAAGTTTGAGGATATTATGAAAATAGTAAATTCTTTAAAATCAGCAAAAACAAGAGATAGGAATTGTAGAGTTATTAGAAGAAAAGGTAGGTTGTACGTTATAAATAAGAAAAACCCAAGAATGAAAGCTAGGCAGGGCTAGTTTTAAGTTTGGATTTATAATATTTAATATTGTTTTTAATAATAGTTGCTTATATTAATAAACAAATTTTTCTAATAATAAAAACGATATTTTTTATAAAAAATGAGTAAATTTGCTAACACATTCAAACTATCTAAAAATTATTCTAAATCATTATTTGAGTTGGCTCTTTGTAATAAATCTCTTGGTGAAGTAGAGCAAGATTTTGAGCTTTTTACAAACTTATTAGCCGAATCGAAAGAGTTTTCTAATATATTAAATTCGGACCTTTTGCCATTATCGCTAAAGCTTGATGTAGCTGAAGCAATTCTAAAAAAAATTAAAACGAGCGAATTATTTAAAAAATTTGTTTATTTGTTGATAGATAAAAAAAGAGTCTATTTAATTAATGACATTCAAAAGTTTTATAAAAAAAGAATGAATGATCATAGTAATATTGTTGAGGTTGATCTCGTTTTAGCTGATATTAAATCTTCATCAATTGTAGAAGAGTTAAAAAAATTGATTGAAAACAAACTTTCAAAAGAAGTCAAAGTCAATATTAAAGAAAATAAAGAAATACTTGGTGGTTTTGCATTAAAAATAAACTCCAATCTTATTGATGCATCTCTTATAAATAATGTAAAATCTTTAAAAGATATAAGTCAAAATAACATAAATAATTTTCTTAACTAGGTTTAAAATGAGCGTAAAAGTATCTGAAATTTCAAAAATTATCAAAGAGCAGATTGCTGGTAATGATAATAAAGTTGAACTAAAAGAAGTTGGAGAAGTCCTTTCAGTAAGCGATGGTGTAGCTGTCTGTTATGGCCTTGATTCAGTTCAAGTGGGTGAAACTGTTGAATTTGAAAATAATGTTACAGGAATGGTTCTTAACCTTGAAGAGTCAAATGTAGGTGTTGTTATTTTTGGTGATGATAGAGATGTTACTGAAGGTATGACTCTAAAAAGAACTAATAATATTATTGATATACCGGTTGGTAAAGAATTGCTTGGAAGGGTTGTTGATGCTTTAGGAAATCCAATTGATGGAAAGGGTCCAATTAAAACTGAAAATAGACAAAGAATTGAGGTTAAAGCTCCAGGTATTATTGACAGAAAATCTGTTCATGAACCTATGCAAACAGGAATTAAATCTATTGATAGTCTTATTCCAATTGGTCGTGGTCAAAGAGAGCTAATTATTGGTGACAGGCAAACTGGTAAGACTGCAATTATTCTTGATACTTTTATTAATCAAAAAGAATCTCATCAATCTCAAAATGAATCTGATAAATTATATTGTATATATGTGGCAATTGGACAAAAACGTTCATCTGTTGCAAGATTTGTTAAAAAATTAGAAGAAAATGGTGCTCTTGAATATTCTGTTGTGATTTCTGCAACTGCATCAGATCCTGCACCAATGCAGTTCTTAGCACCTTATTCCGGTTGTGCGATAGGTGAGTATTTTAGAGACAATGGAATGCATGCAGTAATTGCCTATGACGATCTTAGTAAACATGCTGTGGCTTACAGACAAATGTCACTATTGCTAAGAAGACCTCCTGGTCGTGAAGCATATCCCGGAGATGTATTCTATCTTCATTCAAGATTGTTAGAGCGAGCTGCTAAAATGTCTGATGAAAAAGGCGCTGGTTCATTAACTGCACTTCCTGTTATTGAAACTCAGGCTGGTGATGTGTCGGCTTATATACCAACAAATGTAATATCAATTACTGATGGTCAAATATTTTTAGAATCAGAATTATTCTATAAAGGTATAAGACCAGCTGTAAATGTTGGATTATCAGTATCTCGTGTTGGTTCGGCTGCTCAAGTTAAATCAATGAAGCAAGTCGCTGGTTCAATTAAGCTTGATCTTGCTCAATATAGAGAAATGGCAGCATTTGCTCAATTTGGTTCAGATCTTGATAGCTCTACGAAAGCCTTATTAGATAAAGGTGCTAAATTAACAGAATTGTTAAAACAAGATCAATATTCACCACTTCAAACTGAGGAGCAGGTTCTTGTTATATTTGCGGGTGTAAAAGGCTATCTTAAAGAAATTGAATTAAATAAAATTAATGAGTTTGAAATATCACTTTTAAATTATGTTAAAGAGAAATATTCAACATTATTGCCTTCAATTAAAGAATCAGGAAAGGTTACTGATGATATTGAAGCTCAAATAGTCAAAGCCATCACTGAGTTTACATCAATTTTTAATTCTTAAATTTTATGTCTGATCTAAAAACGCTCAGAAATAGAATTAAGGGCGTAAAAAATATTCAAAAAATTACCCAGGCTATGAAAGTAGTAGCTGCTTCAAAACTTAGAAAGGCAAGGATTGCGGCAGAAGAATCGCGTTTGTTTTCAGATGCAACTAGATCATCTTTCTTTAATAGCATAAAATCAATTGAAGCATCTGATGATATTAATTTAGATTTTCTAAGTAATACAGAATCTTCTAAAACGCTTTTAATTGTTGTTGCAAGTGATAGAGGCCTATGTGGTGGTTTAAATAATAATCTTGTTAAATATTCTATTGCAAAAGCTAAATCTATTAACGAAAATGGTGGTGATTGTAAGCTTTTTTTAATTGGTAAAAAAGTTTCTGATCCAATTAAAACAAGGGCTCCAGAATTAATTCTTTCGCAAAATGAAGGATTTTCGTCTAGGAAAATTGATGTTGAAAAAGTAGTTGAATTTAAAAATCAAATTTTAGCATTGGTAAATCAAGAAAATTTTGGATCTGTTAGATTAATATATACTGGATTTGAGTCCGCTATTTCTCAAACAATTATAGATAAGTTATTTATTGGTTCAAAAAATAATTTACTAAGTGAGTTTGATAATTCTGGTGAGAAGATCGATTCTAAAACAAATTTTGAATATGAGCCAAATAAAGAAGAAGTAATTTTAGCACTTTTTGATTATTATATGTTATCAAGTCTTAATCAATCATTTTATGAATCATTTGCTTCTGAGCAAGGTGCTAGAATGTCAGCTATGGATAATGCTGTTAAAAATTGTAAAGAGTTAACGAATAAGCTTACATTAATTTATAACAGAACAAGACAGGCAAAAATTACTACTGAATTAGTTGAGATTATATCTGCCGTGGAAAGTTTAAAATAAATGCATGATCATAAATGTTGATAAACAAAAGTTTTTATCAGATTCAATTCCTTATTTTATAAAATACGGCTTATCAGATTCTATTTTAGAGAAAATTTCTTTAGAAAAATATAAGGATATTAATTATCATTCTAAATTATTTATTAACCTTAAAGATTTGCTAGATTTCTATTTTCTTGTGGAGAGTAATAAGTTTAAAAGCAAATTATCTGAAATTAAGGTAACAAAATCTGACAAAATTTCCGATCTAGTTTTTCAGGCGGTTAAAATAAAGCTTAGTATTATTGATAAATCTTTTCTTAAACAAGTTATAAAATATCTATCTATTAATATAGATTCGCATTCGGTTGCTATAGACTCTCTATATAAAACTAGTGATTCCATCTGGTCATGGCTTGGAAGTAATGAGATCGATTTTAGCTATTATTCAAAGCGTATTTCATTGTCACTTGTAATATCATTAACTATGTTATATAGTCTAACCGCTAAAAATGACGATGAAATAGATTGTTTTTTGAGGTTTCAGCTTAAATCATTTGCAGGCATTGGTAAGATAAAAAATAAAATTTGTAATTTTCTAATGAGATCTAATGCTTAATTTTGTTACTAAATTTTTGTTTATCAGTACTTGTTTTCTTATTTGTTCAGGTTTTTTTGATAATAAGGATATTATTGCACCTGAGCCTAATTCGGGAACTACTCCTAAAGATTCAGTGGTTACTGAAAACTTTATGGTTGTAACTGCTAGTGAGTTATCGAGTCAAGCAGGTGAATATATTCTCCAAAAAGGTGGAAATGCTGTAGATGCAGCTATCGCAAGTCAATTAGTTTTGAATCTAGTTGAGCCTCATTCTTCTGGTATTGGTGGTGGTGGTTTTTTTGTGTATTATGATGCAAAGCTAAAGAAATCTTTCTTTTATGATGGTAGAGAGAAAGCTCCTCAGCATTTTTCTTCTGAGGTTTTCTTAGATGATAACGGTAATCC
>JAYOLW010000025.1:5776-19919 GCA_038120515.1 Rickettsiales bacterium
CGGTAATCCAAAAGAATTTTATGAAGTGCTCGATGGTGGGTTGACTGTTGGAGTTCCTTCATTACTTAAGCTTTTAAAAAAAGTTCATGATGAACATGGTAAGCTTAAATGGTTTGAACTTTTTGTTCCAGCAATTGATATTGCTGAGAATGGTTTTGAGGTATCACCTCGTTTAAAATCGTTGTTAGATGAATCTAAGCATATTAAGAATTTTAATGATACATATTCATATTTTTACGAAACTAGTGATATAGATCAGGTTAAAAGTCGTATTTATAACCCTGTTTTTGCAGAAACATTAAGGAATATTGCTGAAAATGGTATTGACGATTTCTATGAAGGAAAAATAGCCGCTGATATTGTTGATGTTGTTAATAATACTGAAATAAACCCAGGTTATTTAACAATTGAGGACTTGGCAAGTTATGAAGTCGTGAGTAAAGATTTGCTATGTATGAAATATCGGAAATATAAAGTATGCTCTATACCAATGCCTAGTTCTGGTGGTGTTACTATACTTCAAACGCTTGGAATATTAGAAAATTTTGATCTTTCGCAAATGCAGCCAGATAGTGTAGAATCAGTGCATATTATTAGTGAGGCGTTAAGGCTTGCATATGCCGATAGAAATAAATATACCGCTGATGATAGATTTGTCTATGTTCCAGTGAAACAAATGATGTCAAAAAAATATTTAAAACAAAGGAGTTTTTTAATTAATATTGATTCTGCCTTAATTGAGGTAGAGCCTGGAAAATTTACTAATCTGGCAAATTATCAGCAGTCACTTGATTATCCATCAACAACGCATATGTCGATCGTTGACAAGGATGGTAATGCTGTTTCTTTTACATCATCAATCCAGTATTTTTTTGGTTCTGGCTTGTCTACAAATGGCTTCTTACTTAATAATCAGCTAACTGATTTTGCTTTTATGCCTTCCGTTAATGGTAAAAAAGTTGCAAATCGTGCTGAAGCGGGAAAGAAACCAAGAAGCTCTATGTCTCCGACTATAGTTTTTGATGAGAATAATCAGTTGTTTATGGTTGTTGGTTCACCTGGTGGCTCAAGGATAATTAGTTATGTTGTAAGAACTTTAATTGCAGTATTAGATTTTGATGTTCCTATAAATGATGCAGTTGCAATGCCAAATTTTACTAAAATGAACGATAAATTAGAGCTTGAGAAAGGAACAAATATTGTAAAATATAAAAAACTTTTAAAACAAAAGGGGCATCAAATTGAAGTTCGTGATATGACCAGTGGTATTCACGCTATTGTAATAAAGGATGGTATGTTATATTCTGGTGTTGACCCAAGAAGAGAGGGTATGGCCATAGGGAATTAGTCTATGAAGTTTTATATTTTACATACCTCTGCCAGGATGATGCTCAGTTCCATCAGTTAAAATGCCTTGGGTTTTGTAAAATCCTTTTTTATCACCAGTGCTTTGTCCATATGCTTGCTGAATTTTAGGAGAAGCTGCCATAGCCGAAATGTTTTGAGCTAGATCTTTTATTTGGTTATCACTTTTTATCATGAATGCCATTTGCGATTCTAGTTGTGATTTTGTGGTGCTTCCATTCTTTATAGCGTTAAGGAATTGCATAAACTGGGGGTGGTGGGGGGAATGTGGTGGTGGGGGTGTGTTGTTAGTTTTTTTATGTGTTTTTTTGTTCTTTATAGCGTTAAGGAATTCCATAAACTGAGGGTTGTGAGTAAAAAGTGCTTTTGTACCGCTTGCTATTCGATCATCTCTTGAAATACAAAAAGCAACAAAATCAGGATTTTGCATAGATGCTTTTGATAGGAATCCAATTGTGTTATTAATAACACCTTGTCCAATACCAGCTCCAGGGAACACTCCAGCAAAAGATCCTTCATATGGGCTTGGATCCCAAAATACGTTGCCTGTGTATTGTCTTAGTGCGGATTGATCTACTCTTTGTTCTGACATCTATAAATTTTTTGAAAATATTATACTACAATACTAACTTAATGTCAAAATTAATGTTTACCAAGGGTAACTAATGTTGCTTTAGAATTAAAAAGATTTTCAATAGCAGTTTTAATGTCTTGTTTTGTTACTTTTTGGTAATTTGCAAGTAGTTCTTCATTGGTAATAAAATCACCTCTATTTAAAAAGCTTGATGCAACTCTTCTTGATCTTGATACAGTGCTTTCAAGATTCATAAGTAGGTTTGATCTAAAAGATTTATTTGCCTTCTTGATATCTTCTTGTGAGATTGTCATTGCTGTTTTATCAATAACTTGATTGATAAGTGTTAAGGTTTTATCTTTTTTGTCTGGAGAAATTGAGGTGTGTATGCCAAAAATCCCAGCTTTTTCATGACTTGAGTTAAAGCTGTAGATTGAATATGCTAATCCTTCTTTTTCTCTGATTGTTTGAAACAGTCGAGATGACATACCTTCACCCAAAATGTAGTTGAAAATTTGTAGAGGGTAAAAATCTTTATGTGTTAATGGAACAGATTCATAACCAAGAATGATTTGCATTTGTTCGATATCTTTCTCATATGATTGAGTTCCACCAACATAACTTGGTTTTAAAAGTGTTGTTTTATTATTTGCTGGTAGTTGTGCAAAAAATTTTAAACACTCATCTTCTACTTCTTGGTGTAATATGTTGCCTGATACTGCAATTACCATATTTTCGCCATTGTAATATTTATGAAAATATTCTTTAAGATTTTTTTGTGAGAACTTTTTAATATTTTCTTTAAGGCCTAGAATAGATCTGCCAAAAGGTTGGTTTGGAAAAGCTAGCTCTTGAAAATAATCATGAATTATATCATCTGGTGTATCAATTGAGTTAGCTAATTCTTGAAGGATTACATGGCGTTCTTTGTCAGCTTCTATTTGATCAAAGGTCGAGTTTACTACTATATCACTAAGAATTTCCATGGATGTTTTGAAGTCTTCTTTAAGACTTTTGCAATAATACATAGTTTTGTCTCTTGAGGTAAAGGCATTAAAATATCCGCCAATATCTTCAAAATCTTGGGCTATTTGTTCAGCGCTTCTTTTTTTAGTCCCTTTAAAAATCATATGTTCAAGAAAATGTGATATACCATTTTCGGATTTCGTTTCATAAATACTGCCAACGCCAAAGCCAATATGTATGGTAACTGATTCAACAGAAGGGTTAGTATCGGTAAAGATTGTGATTTTGTTATCGAGTATGGACTTAGAAACTTTCATTTTTTCATATACATTTGAATATGACCAGATTATATGGTTTAGGTTAAATTTTCCATTATTATTTTAAATGACTGAGTTTGTAAATAAATCTGAATATAAATATCCTGAAAAATCTCAAAAAATTTATGTTGAGAGTAAGAGATTTCCTGATGTTAAAGTGTCAATGCGAAAACTTGAATTGTCTGGCGGATCTAGTAAAGGCTCGATAAATTTATATGATTGTTTTGGAGAGTTTGGTTCCAACAACTCAGTTGATATTAAAAAAGGTCATGCAAAAACTAGAGCAGACTGGATATTGGAGCGGGGTGATACTGAAGTTATAGAAGGTAGGAAATATAATCCAAAAGATGATGGTCAGGGCATATCATATATATCAGCCATTGAAAAGTTTGACCGCTCTAATATTGAAGTTAGAAGAGCTAAAGATAAGCCTGTTACTCAGCTATACTACGCAAAAAAAGGTATTGTGACCAAAGAAATGGAATATATCGCTTTACGTGAAAATTTGGGTTACACTGAATATTTTGACAAAGGTAAGGATGTCACTATAAATGCTGAATTTGTTAGAGATGAGGTTGCTGCAGGAAGGGCTATTATTTTGGCAAATGTTAATCATCCAGAAAGTGAACCAATGGTTATTGGAAGAAATTTTTTGGTTAAAATAAATGCTAATATTGGTAACTCAGCTATTTTATCAAATGCTGAAGATGAAGTTGAAAAAATGCTTTGGGCAACAAGGTGGGGTGCCGATACAATTATGGACCTATCAACCGGAAAAGATATTCATTCAACTAGGGAGTGGATTTTAAGAAACTCGCCTGTGCCTGTTGGAACTGTTCCTATATATCAAGCTTTAGAAAAAGTTAATGGCGTTGCTGAAGATTTAACTTGGGAGATTTTTCGTGATACATTAATTGAGCAGGCCGAACAAGGGGTCGATTATTTTACAATCCACGCAGGCGTTTTATTGCCTTTTATTCATTTAACAGAAAAAAGAGTCACTGGAATTGTATCTCGAGGTGGAGCAATTATGGCTAAATGGTGTTTAAGTCATCATAAAGAAAATTTCTTATATGAAAATTTTGCTGAAATATGTAAAATTATGGCTTCATATGATGTTAGTTTTTCTTTGGGTGATGGTTTAAGGCCTGGATCTATTGCCGACGCAAATGATGAAGCTCAGTTTTCAGAATTAATGGTGCTTGGAAAGCTGACTAAGATTGCTTGGGAGCATGATTGTCAGGTTATGGTAGAAGGTCCTGGTCATGTACCTATGCATCTTATTAAAGAAAATATGACAAAGCAGTTGGATTTGTGTCATGAAGCACCTTTTTACACACTGGGTCCTCTTACAACTGATATTGCACCTGGTTATGATCATATAACTTCTGGAATTGGGGCAGCGATGATTGGATGGTATGGTACAGCAATGCTTTGTTACGTTACGCCAAAAGAGCATCTTGGGCTTCCTAATAAAGAGGATGTTAAGCAAGGAGTCATTACTTATAAAATTGCTGCTCATGCTGCAGATCTTGCTAAGGGTAATGTTATTGCTTATGAAAGAGATAATGAGCTTTCTAAGGCTCGTTTTGAATTTAGATGGAATGATCAGTTTGATTTGTCTTTGGATCCTCATACTGCAAGAAGTTATCATGATGAAACATTGCCTGCTGAGGCTGCTAAAACTGTTCATTTTTGTTCTATGTGTGGGCCTAAATTTTGTTCTATGAAAATAAGTGAGGATATTAGAGAGTTCTCTAAAACTTTAAGAGAGGAGCAAGGTAAATTGGCGGAGTTTAATCTTGATGCTGAGATGAAAAAGAAGCAAGATGAGTTTAATAAGTCTGATTCTGATCTTTACATGCAAAAGAAGGTTTCGTAAAAGTCATATTTGTTTCTTTGGTTAGTTATTAGTTAAAAAAACAAAAAATGTTTTTGATTTTTAATACTTTAGTTGTTAAAAACTTTGCTCGATGAAAAATTATTCTTAATTTAGAGGAGAATATTGTGCTTTCAAAGAATTAAGCAGGCCAGGCCTGCTTAATTCAGAGGAGAGAGATATGATGTGCTGTTACTTATATAAAATTAATTTAATTTAAAATACAACCAAAAATTGTATTTTTTTTTAATTTTTTTTATTTTAAATTTTTTGTTATGACAAAAAAATATAAGGAAGCCTTTTCAGCATTAGAGTTAGTTATTGTTCTAGCAATTGTTAGTTTGTTGATTTCAGTCATTTTATCAGCATCTAATTTGAAAAAACAGGCTTATTCAAATAGCTTGATTTACGAAATTAATAAAATTCAATCAGCAACTTTAACGTTCAGGAATAAATATAATGGGCTTCCTGGTGATATTTCTGATGCTTATGATTTGTTTGGTGATAGTTGTGGAAGTAGTCTTGAATGTGATGGTAATGCTGATGGTTATATTGCTTTAGATTCCTCGACTGAGTCTAATGAGATGATTAGTAGTTTTATACATTTATCATTATCTGGTGTTTTGGATAACTCTTATGATCGAGTAGATTATCAATATCTATTAAAATCAAAAGGTTTAGCCTCGATTAGGTATGTTTCTATAGCGGATGGTTACCAAATCGATAATAATGCAATTACTTCATTAAGTTTAAGCAATGATTACAAATTCATTGAACCATATAGGCTAATGTTAATTGATAGCAAAGTTGATGATGGTGTGCCTGAATCTGGTTACGTCACGTATTTTACGAATGGAAATTCTGGATGTGTATTAAGTTCAAATTATCTGGATGATGATGAAAACAAGTTATGTGCTGCAATTTTTAAACTTTCTGAATAATTATATTAGATCTGTTGAATTTATTTGTTATTAATTTAATAAACTAACAACAATTATGATTTGCATATGTCTCAAAAAGTTTATGATGATAATAACGTATTTGCTAAAATTTTACGCAAAGAAATTCCGGCTGATGTAATTTATGAAGATAATAATGTTTTGGCTTTTAGAGATGTCGCGCCAGCAGCGCCAACGCATATTTTGGTGATACCAAAAACTGCGTATGTTTCGTTTTCAGATTTTGCGAGTAAGGCAGGAGCTGATGATGTTGGTAATTTTTTTAAAGTTGTGAATGACATTGCTGAAAGATTAGCTCTTGGCAATGGCTTTCGTATAATTTCAAATATTGGTTTTGATGGATCGCAAACAGTTGAGCATTTTCATGTTCATATCCTTGGCGGAAAGCAGCTAGGTGGTTTAGTTCCAAGTGATCATTTAACCAGATAATTTTATATGTTTGTTTATCTTGAAGCTATACGATTTTTTAAGCCGCAAGGAACTTTGCTTCTTTATATTCCTTCTTTAATTGCACTTTCTTTGTTTGATCTTTCTTATGATATTTCTATTTATATCTATCTGATTTTTTTAGCTGGTGCTTTTTTTGTTAGGTCTGCTGCATGTATTATTAATGATATCTATGATGTTGAGTTTGATAAAAGAGTTTCAAGAACTATGAGTCGTCCATTGGCTTCGGGTCGTGTTTCGAAAATTAAACTTTTGATATTCTTATTGTTGCTACTGTCTTTAGCCCTTTTATGTTTGTTGCAGCTTTCTAAAAATGCAATTATTGCAGGAGCTTTTGCGCCTGTGTTGTTTTTTACTTATCCTTTGTTTAAGCGGTTTACTTTTTTTCCTCAGCTATTTCTAGGTGTTTGCATGAGTTATGGAGTGGTAATTGCTAGTTTTCATGTTGAGGGTAAATTGTCTATGGACATGTTGATTTTGTTTTTGGGTATGGCTTTTTGGACTTTTGCGTATGATACAATCTATGCTTACCAAGATATTAATGATGATAAAGTTGCCGGTGTTAAATCTTCTGCTTTATTGTTTGGTCTCAATGGTAAAAGGTATCTGTATATTTCATATCTGCTTTTTTTGATGTCATTGATGTATGTGTTCTCTAGCTTTGGCTTAGGGTTTTATCAGTTTTTTTTAATAAATGTTTTAGGTGTTTACATTTATGCTAGACTACAATTTTTGGGTTTGTCTGATCCTGATCATTGTGCAGAAGAATTTAGTCAAAATGTATATTATGGTTTGGTTCCATTTTTAATTGTGTTTGTTTCAAATGTGATTTCATAATTATTATCGAGAATTGTAATTAGGCAATTTATCTTTACAACTAATCTAAGTTTTATAAAACGTTCTAAAAATTTTTTTAAAATTAAAGTATTTAATATTTTTAGGGTAACAAATAGTGCAAAATATCATTGTTGAAAAATTAGCAAGAATTAGAACCCAAGCGAAATTAGGTGGTGGAAACAAGCGTATTGAGAATCAGCACGGTAAAGGTAAATTAACTGCTAGGGAAAGGCTTGAAATACTCCTGGATCCAGGGTCTTTTGAAGAGTATGGACTTTTTGTAACTCATAGATCAACAAATTTTGGTTTAGATCAAAATAAGGTTCCTGGTGATGGTGTGGTAACTGGTCATGGCACAATTAATGGAAGATTAGTATATGTATATAGTCAGGATTTTACCGTTATGGGTGGCTCGTTATCAGAAACAAATGCAAAGAAGATTTGCAATGTTATTGATATGGCTTTAAGGTCTAAATCGCCAATAATAGGTATCAATGATTCTGGAGGGGCTAGAATACAGGAAGGTGTTGACTCTCTAGCTGGTTATGGAGAAATCTTTCAAAGAAATGTTCTGGCGTCTGGCGTTATTCCTCAAATTTCTGTGATTATGGGACCATGTGCTGGTGGTGCTGTATACTCTCCTGCGCTCACGGATTTTATTTTTATGAGTAAGCCATCATCATATATGTTTGTAACAGGACCTGATGTTGTTAAGACTGTAAGTCAAGAGATTGTTACTCAAGATGAGCTTGGCGGTGCAAAGGTTCATACTACCAAATCCGGTGTTGCTGATTTTGCTTTTGATCATGACATAGATACGTTACTTAGTGTTAGAAGCTTTTGTGATTTCTTGCCTTCTTCAAATATTTCCGAAATTCCAGAGCTTGAAAACACAGATAAAGCTGATCGTATTGATCCTGCGTTAAATACACTTGTGCCTAATAATTCTAGCAAATCTTACAACATGAAAGAGTTGATTCATAGAGTGGTTGATCATAATGAATTTTTTGAGATAAAGCCAGATTTTGCTAAAAATATAATTATTGGCTTTGGGCGAATGGAAGGGAAAACAGTTGGTTTCGTAGCTAATAATCCACTTTTTTTGGCGGGTTGTTTAGATATTGATGCTTCTTTAAAGGCTGCACGTTTCATAAGGTTTTGTGATGCATTTAATATTCCTCTGGTTACTTTTGTTGACGTTCCAGGGTTTCTTCCTGGAGTTAACCAAGAGCATAACGGTATTATTAAGCATGGAGCAAAGCTACTATATGCTTATGCAGAAGCTACAGTTCCAAAGATTACTGTTATTACTAGAAAAGCCTATGGTGGTGCATATATTGTGATGAATTCAAAGCATCTTCGAGGTGATATTAATTACGCATGGGCAAATACAGAGATTGCGGTGATGGGACCTAAGGGTGCAGTTGAAATAATTCATAGAGCTGATGCTGGTGATCCTGAAAAAATGCGTCAGCATGAAGAAGAGTATCGTACTGAGTTTGCGAGTCCATTCGTTGCAGCTTCAAGAGGGTATATAGATGAAGTTATTAGGCCTCAAAATACAAGGTCGCGTATCTGCCGGTCCTTAAATATCCTTAAGAATAAGGATGTTGATTTGCCTTGGAAAAAACATGATAATTTACCGTTATAAACATGACTATAAAAAAAATTCTTATTGCCAATCGAGGAGAAATAGCTGTTAGAGTTATCAAAACAGCTCAAAAGCTTGGTATTAAAACTGTTGCTGTGTATTCAGAGTCTGATAGTAACTCTTTAGCTGTAAGTATGGCTGATGAATCATATCTGATTGGCCCATCTCCTTCTAATCAAAGTTATTTAGTTATTGATAATATCATAAAAGTAATAGAGCAATCAGGTGCTGATAGTGTGCATCCTGGTTATGGTTTTTTGTCTGAAAATTATGAGTTTGCAAAGAGGTTGGAAGAAATTGGGGTTAAGTTAATTGGTCCATCTAAGGAGTCGATTCTGGCGATGGGTGACAAGATTACTTCTAAAAAAATTGCAACTGAGGCAAAGGTTAATACTGTGCCGGGTTATGTTGGTACTATTAAATCTGATAGCGAGGCGGAAGAAATCGCTAATAATATTGGTTTTCCGGTAATGATTAAGGCTGCTGCTGGTGGTGGTGGTCGAGGAATGCGGATTGTTCATGATAAAAAAGACGTGATTTCGGCTTTTAAGTCGGCTGAAGCCGAGGCTGTGAAAAGTTTTGGTGATGGTAGAATCTTTATTGAAAAATTTATTGAAAAGCCTCGTCATATTGAAATTCAAGTTATGGCGGATCAGTATGGAAATGTTGTTTGTCTTGGAGAGAGAGAGTGTTCTATTCAAAGATACAATCAGAAGGTAATAGAGGAAGCTCCAAGTCCATTCTTGACGCCCGAAATTAGAAGTGAGATGTATAGGCAAAGTGCTAGCCTTGCTAAAAAAGTAGGTTATTATTCAGTTGGTACAATTGAGTATATAGTTGATCAATCAGGAAGTTTTTATTTTCTAGAGATGAATACTAGGCTTCAAGTTGAGCATCCTGTAACAGAGCTTATTACCGGTTTTGATTTGGTTGAGCAGATGATTAATATTGCTAATGGTGAAAAATTATCTGTTACTCAAGATGATATCAAGTTGAATGGGTGGGCTATTGAGTCAAGAATTTATGCTGAAGATCCTTCAAGAGGATTTTTGCCATCAAGTGGTAGAATATCCAAGTATCATCAACCTAATGAGTCTGCAAATATAAGGGTTGATACTGGTGTTTACGAAGGTGATGAAATATCTATGTTTTACGATCCTATGATTGCTAAAGTTTGTTCATATGGGGCAAGTAGAACAGAAGCAATTGGGCATATGCAGAAGGCATTATCTCAATATGCTATTGAGGGAGTTTCGCATAATATTAATTTTTTAGAAGATGTTATTCATAGTGAAAGATTTGCCAGTGGTGATCTTTCAACAAATTATATTGCTGAAGAGTACCCTGATGGTTATGAGGTTGGTGATATAGGATCAGAAAGTTTGTTACCAGTTTTTTGTGCTGCAACAGTTATTAGGCTGAGAACATCTGA
This sequence comes from Rickettsiales bacterium, assembly GCA_038120515.1. Lineage (GTDB taxonomy): Bacteria > Pseudomonadota > Alphaproteobacteria > Rickettsiales > JABIRX01 > JADHOX01. Next base: position 16,204 of record JAYOLW010000025.1, read on the forward strand.
ACGGTTATCAGGAATAACTGATCAGCTTAAAAACGCTGAGAAGGAGATTAATACAAGATGGGCTGTTTGTCTAAAAAATGAGGTTCATATAGTTGAAATTATAGAGACTTCCAAAGACAATTTTGAGTTTTTGATTAATGGTCGAAAGATAGTTTTTGAATCTCATTGGCGTCTTGGTTCTGCAGTTTTTTTCGCCAGATTTGATGGCAATGATATTGCTTTAAGATACCGAGTTAGAAATAACCTTTATGTATTCTCTTCGCAAGGTGGTGAAATTGAACTGTCAGTTACTACTCCAAGAGTTGCTGAGCTTATGAAGTATATGCCTGAAACAACAAATGATGTTGATGATTCATTGCTTGAAGCTCCGATTTCGGGTAAAATTATAGATTTAAGGGTAGCTGCGGGTGATAAAGTAAATAAGGGTTCGGAGCTTTTTGTTATTGAGGCTATGAAGATGGAAAATACTATACTATCAGATGTTGAAGCAGTTATTGAGTCTATAGATGTAAAGATAGGAAGTAACGTTCAGTCTGGTGATGTTGTAATAAAATTTGAGAAATCTCAAGAAGCTGCTTAATTTTGATATTGGTTAAGCTGTAATCTGCCAGTTATTCTAGATAAAAAGTACTTGACGAATAGTATATTAAATATATTTTGCTCGGTTCACTAAGAATTAGATTTTGTTATATGCCTACTATTAGTCAATTGGTTAGAAAGCCAAGAAAAATTATTAAAAAAGGAACTGACAGTCCTGCTCTTGCAAATTGTTCTCAAAAAAGAGGTGTTTGTGTAAGAGTATACACAACAACTCCAAAAAAACCAAACTCTGCACTTAGAAAAGTGGCAAGAGTAAGGCTTACCAATAAAAAAGAAGTTATTGCATATATTCCAGGTGAAGGGCATAATCTTCAAGAGCATTCTGTTGTTTTAATCCATGGTGGAAGGGTAAAGGACCTTCCAGGTGTTAGATATAGAATCGTTCGTGGGTCTCATGATACTCAAGGTGTTAGAGATAGAAAACGTGGTCGTTCCAGATATGGAGCTAAAAAACCTAAATAATTTTTTGTTTAATTATGTCTAGAAGAAGAAAGTCAGTAAAAAGAAAAATTAATCCTGATAGTAAATATAACAGTTTGTTAGTTGCAAAATTTATTAATTTTGTAATGGAGCAAGGTAAAAAAAATGTTGCTGAATCAATTGTATATAATGCATTTGATCTTATTAAATCAAAAGGAAAACAAGAGAGTCCACTTGATGCATTTACTGAAGCTGTTAAGGCTGTTGAGCCAAAAATAGAGGTAAAATCAAGAAGAGTTGGTGGCGCTACATATCAGGTTCCAGTTGACGTTGAGGAAAATAGGGCAAAAGTTTTAGCGATTAGATGGATATTGTCGTCTGTTGCAAAAAGAAAAGAAAGAACTGCTGCTGAAAGGTTGTTTTCAGAAGTTATGGATATTCTAGCTGGTAGAGGTAATTCTCTAAAAACGCGTGAAAATACTCATAAAATGGCTGAAGCAAACCGTGCCTTTGCACACTATAAATGGTAGGAAAATATTATGGCACCAAACTTTAAATATGATTTAAATAATTATAGAAATATTGGCATCATGGCTCATATTGATGCTGGAAAAACTACTACAACCGAAAGAATCTTGTATTACACTGGAAAGTCTCATAAAATTGGTGAGGTACATGAAGGTGCTGCTACAATGGACTGGATGGAGCAAGAGCAAGAAAGAGGGATTACTATAACATCGGCGGCAACTACATGCTTTTGGAATGGTAAAAGAATTAATATTATTGATACTCCAGGACACGTTGATTTTACAATTGAAGTGGAAAGATCGTTGAGAGTTTTGGATGGAGCTGTAGCAGTTTTTGATGGTGTTGCGGGAGTGGAGCCGCAATCTGAAACAGTGTGGAGGCAAGCTGATAAGTATTTTGTTCCTAGGATTTGTTTCGTAAATAAAATGGATAGAACTGGTGCAGATTTTTATCGTTGTGTTGATATGATGGTTGACCGTTTAGGTGCTTCTCCGCTAGTAGCATCAATACCAATTGGTTCTGGTGAAGATTTTTCTGCAATCATTGACCTCGTAAAGATGAAGCAGTGTGTTTGGAAAGATGAAACCCTTGGTGCGGAGTATGAATATCATGATATACCTGAAGAATATTTAGCTAAGGCAGAAGAGTATCGTTCAAAATTAGTCGAAACTGCTGTTGAGCAGGATGATGATTTGATGGAAAAGTATCTTTCAGGTGAAGACGTAAATGAAGAAGAAATTATATCATGTATAAGAAAAGGTGTTATTAATCAAGCTTTTGTCCCTGTTATTTGTGGTTCAGCTTTTAAAAACAAAGGTGTTCAATTGCTTTTGGATTCAATTGTAAATTATTTACCTAGTCCATTAGATGTTGATGATGTTGAGGGTACTGATGTTAATGATGAGGAAAAAGTAATAAAGTGTAAGGCATCTGAGAAAGATAACTTAGCAATGCTTGCATTTAAAATCATGACAGATCCATTTGTTGGATCTTTAACTTTTACAAGAATATATTCTGGTACATTAAAATCCGGAGACACTGTAGTGAATTCTGTAAAAGGTCACAAAGAAAGAGTTGGAAGAATGTTGTTAATGCATGCTAACTCAAGAGAGGATATTAAAGAAGCTAAAGCTGGAGATATTGTTGCTATTGCTGGACTTAAAAAGACAACAACAGGAGAAACATTATGCGATCCAAATAATCAAGTTATTTTGGAAAGAATGGAGTTTCCTGATCCAGTAATTGAGGTCGCTGTTGAGCCAAATACTACTGCTGATCAAGAAAAAATGGGATTAGCATTGTCTAGACTAGCTTCTGAAGATCCATCATTGCAAATTTCCTCAGATGAGGAATCTGGGCAAACAATCCTGAAAGGAATGGGTGAGCTTCATTTGGAAATCATTGTTGATAGATTAAAAAGAGAGTTTAAAGTTGATGCAAATATAGGACAACCGCAAGTTGCATATAGAGAAGCAATTACTAAGGAATATGAGGTAGATTATACTCATAAAAAACAAAGTGGTGGTGCTGGACAATATGCAAGAGTAAAAATTTTGTTTGAACAAGGTGAAGTTGGTAGCAATTTTACATTTGAAAGTAAAATCACTGGAGGAGCGGTTCCAAAAGAGTACATTCCTGGCGTTGTAAAAGGTTTGGAACAAAGTATGAATAATGGAATTCTTGCTGGTTACCCTATGGTTGATATGAAAGCAACATTACTTGATGGTGATTTTCATGATGTGGATTCTAGCGTACTGGCATTTGAAATTGCAGCAAAAGCTGCATACAAAGAAGCGATGCCAAATGCAGGACCTGTAATTCTAGAGCCATTAATGAAGGTTGAAGTAATAACCCCTGAGGATTATATGGGTGATATTATTGGTGATTTAAATTCTAGACGTGGGCAGGTTAGCGGAATGGAGTCAAGAGCAAATGCTCAAGTAATTAACGCTAATGTACCACTTGCTAGTATGTTTGGTTATGTAAACGAGCTTAGATCAATGTCTCAAGGAAGAGCGCAATTTTCAATGGTATTTTCACATTATGAAGCTGTACCAAGACAAATATCAGAAGAAATAATTTCAAAAACAAAATAAATTTTAAGGTATTAATTATGAGTAAAGAAGTATTTGAAAGAAATAAGGTTCATGTAAATGTTGGAACGATTG
>JAYOLW010000026.1:0-19086 GCA_038120515.1 Rickettsiales bacterium
AATGTTGCTTTGATTGCTTTATCACTATCCAATTTAAAAACAATATAATCATTAAGACCTGATTCCGATAATTGCTTTTTGATAATTTCAGATTCAGAAATATTTAATCTACAACCGAAGGTTACTACTTGATTTGACATGATCACTTATAAACAGCTTGATAATATAGGCATTAAACCAAGCTGCAAGTGGAAAAGCAAGGTATCTTAAATACTAATAGGGGTCTAGGAATCTAAAAAGGCTGGTATAATTACCAGCCCATATTTAACTTTAGTTTATTTTTTAAGCCGCTTCAGCAAAAACATCATCCCAGCTGCCTTTAGTAGCTGCTCTTGAATATTCTGTAACACGATTTTCAAAGAAATTTGTATGTTCAACACCATTTAAAATCTCATCTAACCAAGGCAATGGATTTTTGTCAGTCATATATATTTCTTTAAATCCAAGCTGCATAAGTCTTCTATCAGCAATATAGCGTATATATTGCTTTACTTCTCTTGCGGTTAAACCTTCAACAGGACCAAGCTCAAAAGCAAGATCAATAAAAGCATCTTCCAAATGAACAATTGTTGTACAAGCATTGTAAATTCTACCTTTAAGTTCATCATCATAGATTTCAGGATTTTCTTTGATGAATGTTCTAAAAAGTTTAATGATTGATTCTGTATGTAATGTTTCATCTCTTACTGACCAAGTTACAATTTGTCCCATTCCTTTCATTTTACCAAATCTTTGAAAATTTAATAAAATTACGAATGATGCAAATAATTGTAAACCTTCAGTAAAACCACCAAATACAGCAAGAGTTGTTGCAATATCCTTTTTACTTTCACAACCAAACTGATTCATATAGTCATATTTGTCTTTCATTTCCTTATATTTTAGAAATGCAGAATATTCAGTTTCTGGCATACCGATTGTATCTAACAAATGCGAATATGCAGCAATGTGAACAGTTTCCATATTGGAAAATGCAGATAACATCATTTGTACCTCAGTAGGTTTAAATACCTGAGAATAATGCTTCATATAACAATTATTTACTTCAATATCTGCTTGAGTAAAAAATCTAAATATTTGTGTAAGTAAGTGACGTTCTGATTCTGTAAGATCTTTTTTCCAATCTTTAACATCATCAGCTAACGGAACTTCATCTGGAAGCCAGTGAACTTTTTGTTGCTTCTCCCAAGCCTCAAAAGCCCATGGGTAAGCAAAAGGTTTATATACAAGTGGTGAATCTAATAAACTAGGCATTTCATTCCTCTTTTCGATAATTAATTTATTGACAAGCTAAGCATTCTTCATATTGATCCTGAACAGGCGCTTCATTATTTGCAGTGTCATCATTAGCCGCAAGTTTTTGGTCTTTAGCGACAAATTTAATATCTCTACGTTCAACCTTGTGAGAAACTTTCTCAGCTCTTTGAATTGAAGTAGATCTACAATAATAAAGACTTTTCATACCTTTTTTCCAAGCATCAAAATGAAGCTTATGTAACTCTTTTTTATGAACGTCACCAGGTAAGAATAAATTCATACTCTGAGCTTGATCAACATAAGGAGTTCTATCAGCACATAGTTCAATTAACCATTTCTGGTCAACTTCAGGGGCGGTTTTAAAAACAAGTTTTTCATGCTCATCAAGAAAATCAAGATGCTGAACTGAACCTTCATGCGTTGCAATTGATGACCAAGTTTCCTCATTATTTTTACCTTTCTCTTCAAGTAATTTTGTAAGATGTTTATTTCTTACAGCAAAAGAACCTGTAAGAGTTTTCTGCGTGTAAGAATTAGCAGCATAAGGCTCTATTCCAGGTGAAGAATTACCAGCAATAATTGATATACTAGCTGTTGGAGCGATAGCTGTTTTGTATGAAAATCTTTGCTTAATTCCACATTCTTCAGCATCAAGGCATGATCCTTTTTCTTCTGCAAGCTTCACGCTTGCTGCATTTGCTTTTTCATTAATATGAACAAAAATCTTTTTATTCCAAACTTTTGCCATAGCTGATTCAAATGGCACTGACTTACTTTGAAGGAACGAATGTAGTCCCATAACACCTAATCCAACACTTCGTTCACGCATAGCTGAATATTTAGCCTTACTCATAGCCTCAGGTGCTTTTTGAATAAAATCCTCAAGAACATTATCTAAAAATCTCATTACATCTTCAATGAAATATTTGTTATCCTTCCATTCATCATAATTTTCTAAATTAAGTGATGACAAACAACAAACCGCAGTTCTATTGTTACCAAGATGATCATTACCTGTTGGTAAAGTAATTTCTGAGCATAAGTTAGAAGTTTTAACTTTAAGATCTAATTTTTTATGATGCTCTGGCGCTAATTGATTAACCTTATCAATAAAAAGCATATAAGGCTCTCCTGTTTCAACTCTTGCAGTTAGAAGCTTAATCCATAAATCTCTGGCCTTAATTACTTGCATAACCTCACCATTGTTAGGCGATTTAAGTTCCCAATTATCTCCCTTTTCAACAGCTTCCATAAAAGCATCAGAAATCACAACGCCATGATGAAGATTTAAACTTCTTCTATTGGTATCTCCACCAGTTGGTCTTCTAAGATCAATAAATTCTTCAATTTCTGGATGCTCGATCGGCAAATATACTGCAGCACTTCCTCTCCTTAAGCTTCCTTGCGAAATTGCTAATGTTTGTGAATCCATCACTTTAATAAATGGAATAATCCCTGAAGTTTTACCATTACCTCTTACAGTTTCACCTATTGATCTTACATTTCCCCAATATGAACCGATACCACCACCACGTGATGCAAGCCAAACATTTTCATTCCATAAGCCAACAATATCCTCTAATGAATCATTTACCTCATTTAAAAAACAAGAAATCGGGAGACCTCTATCTGTACCACCATTACTTAAAATTGGTGTTGATGGCATAAACCAATGATTAGAAATATAATTATATAATCTTTCTGAATGTGCCTCATTATCACCATAATATTTTGCAACACGCATAAATAAATCCTGAAAATCTTCACCAGGCATTAAGTATCTATCTTTAAGAACAGCTTTTCCAAAATCAGTAATTTTGTTATCTCTCTCCTTGTTAATTTGTAGATTAGAAATTGGTAATTCAAAGTGACCTTCCTGGTCTAAATTATATTCTACATCTTTCATGCTAGTTCCCATATAAAAATTAAAAATCTTAACCCAAAATACAACATATAGTAGAAACGAGACTTTATCTACACTATATGTAGTCACATAATTAAACTTAAGATAAAATTTGTCTATTATATTTTTTTATTTTTTTTACTTGAAAAAGTAAATTGCTGATCAGCCAAGGAATTTTTAAAAAATAAAAATTATTTTAATCTTTGATCAATAATTATAAACTCAGAATTTGCGATTTTATTATTAATCTCAATATCGAAAAAATTAATCTCAATTTTATTATTATTATAATCTAAGACATCTATTTTAGTTATCTTAAATGAATCATGTTGAAAATATAATTTCATCTGCTTCACATCCTTCTTATTAGGCTTAGATACTGTAATAAAAGTACCAGATTCGTTAGTAATAAATTCTAGAATATTTAAATCTTTTTTTAAATTTATATCAGCTTCTGCTAGCAATGAAGCTATAGAATCTTCAATATCTAAGAAGCTACTTTGCTCCAATTCTTTATCATAAAAAACAATAGTCTTGCCATCAGAGATTATTTGAATTGGTTGCGATGAATAATCCCATTTAAACTTTCCAGGCTTTGATATTAAAATCTTACCTTCAGTAATATTTCCAAGCGAATCAAGTTGTAAAAAATTAGCTCTGAAAGTTTTAATATCATTCAAATAGTTCTCAACATCTTCAATAGTTTTAGCATTGGAGATAAAGCAAATATTTATTATTGTAATGAAAACGAAGAGAAATCTCATGACATTAATTATTCTGATTAAGAAAAGCGATAATTGTATTATTCATAAGACATGCAACCGTCATAGGTCCAACACCGCCAGGAACTGGTGTAATATGAGCAACATGATCAACTAAATCATCGAAATCAACATCACCAACTAATCTTGATTTACCATCAACATCTGTAACTCTATTGATGCCAACATCAATTACAATCGCACCCTTTTTAACATTTTTTTTATTTAAAATGCCAGGAATTCCAACTGCTGCAACTAAAATATCAGCATTTAAAGTATGATTAGCAAGATTTTTAGTTTTTGAATGAACAATAGTAGTGGTACAATTTGCCTGAAGCAATAATTCAGCCATTGGCTTGCCAACTATATTTGATCTACCAACAATAACAGCATTTAACCCCGTCAAATCTTTATATATAGTTTTTAGAAGCATCATACAACCTTGAGGAGTACATGGTATTAACGAGCTTTGATATGTATATAATCTTCCTGTGCTATTAGTATGAAATCCATCTACATCCTTATCTGGATCAATTGCATTAATTACATTTATATTTTTAATATGCTTAGGCAATGGTAGCTGCACTAATATACCATTAACATCAACATTATTGTTTAATTCTTTAATTTTATCAATTAGCTGTTCTTCAGTAATATCTAATGGCAGGCGAATAATCTCAGAATCAATACCTACATATTGAGCCTTTTTATCTTTATGCGAAACATAAACCGAGCTTGCAGGATCATCTCCAATAATAACAACCTTTAGACAAGGAACTTTAGCATATTGTTTTTTTATTTGATCGACTTTTAGCTTAAGAGATTCAATTAAATCATCAGCGATTTTTTTTCCATTAATTATAGTTGCACTCATAATATTAATTATTAAATTATATTTTTTATATGTTTAAGCTATTTATCTTTTATTGAACAGTAGAAAATAATTAATTTTTACTCTTAATAATTTATTAAATTTGTGTTTTTAAAATAGATATTCATGAATAATGAAAGCCTGCTAAATACAATTGAAGATATCTATGAAATTAGTGAAATAGGTATTTTTCCTCTTTCTCAAGTTACCTTAATTCTACTATTTTCTATTTTTTTAGTATTGATTATTGGTTATTTAATAAGACAAAATTACCTAAACAAAAATCCATGGATTTTAGAATTAAAAATAATCAAAAACGAACTTAAATCTAAAAATTCAATTTCACTTGATGAGCTTTCAATTTATATTAAGAAAATCGCTTCCTTAAAATATCATCATAATTTATTGAACAAACTTAATTTTGAGGAAATTATTAATTATCTAACCATAAATGAATCTAATCAAAATTTTCAAAAATTTTTAGCACCTCTGGCTGACCATCTTTATAAAAAAGATAATCACATTATCTCAGGACTAGAATATAATAATATTTTAAGAGTATTGCTAAAATGGATATAACTAAAATCTTTAACAAATCATTAGATTATATCTTTGAGCCTTTGCTAGGATTTAGTCTTCATGAAATTGAATTTAATAGACCTGAATTTTTATATCTAATTTTAATACCAATTTTTTGGTTTTTGTTCTTACAAAGAATTATTAAAATTCAAAAAAATGCTAATATTTTCATACCTTTTAAACATTTAGAGGAACTACAATCCAAATCTACAAAATTAACAATCTCATTTAGAACAATTTATATTTTTTTAATCTGGAGTTTACTTGCAATAGCTATGGCTGGACCGATTAAAATTGAAAACAAGCAATATACTGAAAAAAGCGGATACAGAATTAGCTTAGTAATAGATACATCACTTTCTATGAATGCTTTAGATTTTTCTATTAATAAACAAAACTTAAAAACTAGATTAGATGTCATCAAAGAAGTAGTGACAGATTTTATTAATAAAAAAAACAATGACTTATTTGCATTAATTACTTTTGGCGATTATCCAGTACTTCAATCACCTATGACATTTAATCAATCTACTATTATTGAATTCTTACAACAAAGCTATGTTGGAGAATATGGAAATTCAACTGCAATGGGCGATGCTCTTGCGCTTGCTGTCGATAGTTTAAAACCATACAAAAAATCTCGTATTATCATTCTGCTTACAGATGGGGCAAATAGCAGTGGAACATATTCACCAGAGATTATAGCACAAATAGCCAAGCAAGAAAATATTCCAATTTATACAATTGGTATAGGAAAACAGGATAAAGTTCCCCTTCTTGTTGGCAATAATCAAATTAGATATGAATATTTACCTTTGGATGAAGAAACTCTTAAAACAATATCAAATATTTCTAATGGTAAATATTACAAGGTATCAAATACAAAAGACCTAAAACAAGTTTATGCTGATATTTCAAAACTTACAAAAATAAAAATCAAAAATCATGATAATCTGCTTATAACTTATTATCATTTTGAAATTTTATTAATTACATTATTGATGTTTATAACAGCCCATTTACTAAAATTATTTAGAAAAGCCTGATATGAAACTAGATTTTTTCAAAGAAATAAATTTTGCAAATCCTGAGATTTTGTTTGGTTTTTTTTTATTACCATTAATTATTTTCATATGTCATATTAATTTAGATTCAATATCAAGAAAATCACTTAAAGAAAATTTTCACAAATCAGCTTTATCAATTTTATACGCACCTAAAAATAATATTATTTTCATTACGATATTACGCTCTTTATTTTTCTGCTTCTTAATTATAGCACTTGCTGGGCCAAGATGGTCTTTTCATGATGTAACTACCAAAACTGATTTAACTAATAATTTAATTTTACTTGATGTTTCGAAATCAATGAATGCAATTGATTTTTTACCTAATCGTTTTGAACAAGCAAAACGAAGAATTGATCAAATTATTAACAGCTCTGATAATTATGGATTGGTTGCTTTTGCAAAAACTAGTTATAATCTAATTCCATTTACATCTGATCAAGAATATATAAAAAATTATTTAAGAAATATAAAGCTTACTGATTTTAGCAATGAAGGTTCAAATTTTAATTTTAGCCTAGATCTTATTATAAAAATAAACAAAGTAACACCTCTTAACAATGTCTATATTGTGAGCGATTTCGATTTCTCTGAACAAATAAATAAAGGAAAATTAGAAGAAATATCAGAATTAAATATAAACCTCATACCAATTAAAATAGCTACAGATGGTGGCTCACCTATAAAAGATGTAAATGGAAGCTTTGTAAATTATCAGGGCTCTACAGTTATATCTAAACCAAGCTCAGAAATTATAAATTTATTAGAGACTTTGAAACAAAAACAAGATCAGATAAATAAAGAAACCATGATAAAAAATCATAGAGTCTATGAAGAAGAATATTATCTATTCTTGTTTCCACTAATGTTGATATTTTTATTATTAAATAAAAGGTCTGCATTTCTTATTTTAATTTTTATCATTTCAAATAATTTCTCTATAAATCATGCTTATGCAAACCCATTACTTAACACTGATCAAAACGCTAAAATAAAATATGATGAAGAATTATATAAAGATGCATATAAATTATTTAGCGATGATTATAATAAAGCAGTAGCAGCTTATAGAGATGGCGATTATGAAAGCGCTATAAAACATTTTGGTAAAGATGAGACTTTAGAATCAAATTTTAATCTCGGTAATAGCCTGTTAATGAATGAACAAATTGATGAGGCAATAGCTGAATATGAAAAAATTTTAGTAAATTACCCAGATCACGAAAAAACCAAAACAAATTTAGCCATCGCGAAAAATATTAAACGTAATAATAAAACTTCATCAAAAGATGATGAAAATAAAAAAAATCAAGAACAAGAAAAGCAGAAAAATAACGAAAACAATTCAAAATCAGATCAAAATAATCAAGAAACATCAGAAAATAATCAACAAAATAAAGAAGAACATACTGGTGAAAACTCAAATAATGATGAAAACAAATCATCAACAAAACCAACTGTTAAAAAACAACAAAATAATTATTCTTCTGAAATTGAAAAATTTAAAAATCAAAATTTAAAAAATCAAATTGATAAATCTAAAAATTTACAATCTCAATATGTTGTTTACCCTTGGTAGAATATTCTTAATAAAGTTAAAAATTATGATAATGTTAAATAGTTTTAAATCTTATTACTCAATTTTTTGTCTTATTTTTTTTGCAAACCTTGTTCAAGCTGCAGAAATTTCAGTATCATCAGATAGAGTTGAGATTTATAAAAACGAATTAATAAATCTAGAAATAATAGTAAAAGACACAAAGTTACTTTCAAACATTGATTTAAGCGGTATTCAAGAGCAATTTCAAATTACTAAACAGACAAGAAGATCTTCACATACAATTATTCAGAACAAAGCATCTAGAAGTGAGATTTTTCAGCTTCAATTAAAGCCAAAAAAATCTGGAACATTATTAATACCAGCCATTACAGTTAATACTTCAAATGGATTAATATCGAGTAAGTCATTTACGGTTAATGTAATAGATGAAATAGGCACAAGTGAAGATAATAAAACAATTGCAAATGTTGAGGCAACAATCGATCATGATAGTATTTACTTTGGCGAATATGCAATTTTAAAATTAAAAGTAACTTTATTTGAAGATTTATTAAATGCACAAATTACAATTCCAGAATCTAAATCTGCTGTTATTGAAAAGATATTTTCAATTCCTGCTCAAATCAAAACAGTAAATGGGAAAAAAACAGAAATTACCGAAATTATATATAAAATAAAGCCTCTTTTTCAACAGGATATTAAAATCGAGCCGATTATCCTTACAGGAGATATAAAAAAGACCTCAAATCAAGAAAATAATTTTTTTAATAATAATGTTTTTTTTAACTATAATTTAGATAATTTTGAGCAGATTAACATTGCTAGTAATAAGATCAAAACAATAAAAGTTTTAGATCTTCAGGATGCTAATATTGCATCCACAGAGTTTAAAAGTACTCAGGAAGTTTCAAATATCAAAACAGATGTAAATACACCAATAAATTTATCAATAAAATTTGAAACATATAATAACTCATCAGATATGATTCCAGAAATTGAACTCACAAACAATGATATGGCAGATTTCTACCAAGAAAAAACTCTGACAAATGAAGAATACGACCCTTTAGCAAATAAAATCAAAGCAACAAAGATCCAGAATTTTACTATAATCCCAAAGAAAGCAGGAGCACTTACTATTGATGAAGTATTGATTCCATGGCTAAATAAAAATAACAATCAAATCACCAACCTTGTTTTACCTTCAATAAATTTCGAAATAAATGATTTGCAAAAAATTGATTTTAAATCTGAGCAAACAAATAAACCTATAGAAATTCTTAAAACAGAATCTATTCCAAATATTGATAAGAAAGATAATAAAACTATCATTTATTTGTTAATCATCATTTTAATATTATCAGTATATTCTGTTTTCCTGACAATTAAATTATTTAAGTTTAAAATTAACAAAATTAATAAAAGCAAATCAGTTAAGCATATATTGAAATCTGCTGAAACTCACAATGATATAAAATTATATTTATTTCAGTTTTTTGAGAAAAAATACAAAAAAGAAATTGAGAATTTTGATGACATAAAGTTAATTATTAAAAATCAAAATCTAACAGAAGAAATCATTACTGACCTATTAAATGTCATAAATAAACTTGAGATGTCATTATATGGAAAACATATTTATGATTTTGATTTTCTTAAAGATGAAATAAAAATTAAATTGAAATATCTAAAGAAGTGCTAAGCAATTATATCTTTATATTCAAAAGTAATATCACCTGACATTAAAATTTCACCATTAGAATTTTCTGATAAAAACAAACTACCACCTGGTTGTTGAATTTCAATTTCTGGATTTATATTTCTATATTTTCTAGCAACAGTAAAAGCAGCACATGCTGCTGTTCCACATGATGACGTCTCCCCGGCTCCTCTTTCATAAGTAATTTGTTTTATTAGAGTAGAGTTTATTTCAATTGCACTTACATTAACGTGATTTGGGAAAAATGCATGAGATTCATATATGGATAAATCCCTTTTAGCATTTATATTATTAATATCAGAAACAAAAAAAACAAGATGATCATTGCCAACATTAACATAGTATCCTTCCGCTAACTTATCATCGGCAAAGTCAATAGAACCATCTTGATAATCAATTGGTATATTATCTGATATTGGAGCAAAATTTGCATGACCCATATTAACAGAAACATGCTTACCATTAACTTGACATAAAAGTTCACGATTAACAGTTTCAATTGAAATTATATTCTTATCTTTTTGCTGTGAAACAAGCCATGCAACACATCTAGAAGCATTACCACAAGCCGAACCTTTAGACCCATCATTATTATAAACATCCATTTTAATATCAGATTTCGTTGAATCTGAAAGTAAAATAAATTGATCACAACCAATTCCATTGCTTCTATTAGATATTTTTTTGATAAAATCTTGAGTTAATGACACATCAAGATCACTTGCGAAAATAATAATGAAATCATTACCATTTCCATTCATTTTATAAAAAATATTTTTAGGCATCTAAATTTGCATTAAGAGCATTATTTTGAATAAATTCTCTTCTAGGCTCAACAACATCACCCATTAATGTCGAGAAAACATCATCTGCTTGCTCAGCATCATCAATAGAAACTTGAAGTAAAACTCTACTATCAGGATCTAGAGTTGTTTCCCATAATTGATCAGGATTCATCTCTCCAAGACCTTTAAATATTTGAATAGTAAGACCTTTCTTACCCATCTCACCAACAATTTGAGATATATCGAAAATATTATTAATTTTTTTCATACCTTCTTTTGTTTCTAGGAAGCTATGCTCATTTATATCAATAGTAATTTCAGCTACACGAGGAACTAATGCAAGAATATCTTTGTTATGACGGACTCTATGATCAACAATGTATCTTTCTGTAACTCCACGAGAATGTTTGTGAATCAGAAACAAATCACCTTCCTTCTCAAACGACCACTCAGTTTTATATGGTGCTTTATGAAGCATATTTAAATTTTTAGTTAATTTTGCATCAGTACAATTTTCAGGATCATTAAAATATCCACTAACAATTAAAGCTTTGATTACATAATCAGGTATATCAACTTTAATAGCCTCAATATGTGCATTTATTTTAAAAATATTTGAAATTAATTTAGATAAAATATCACCAGAAATCTTAACTTGCTCATTTTCATGAAAAATAAAATCTGAAATAGAATTATTTAAGATATAATCATCTAGTCCACTTTGATCTTTTAAATAAACCTCACTACTGCCTTTTTTAACCTTGTATAATGGCGGCTGAGCAATATATAAATAACCATTTGAAACCAACTCAGGCATTTGTCTATAGAAGAAAGTAAGCAATAATGTTCTAATATGAGAACCATCGACATCGGCGTCCGTCATGATAACAATTTTATGATATCTTAATTTTTCTAGGTTAAATTCTTCCTTACCAATTGAAGTTCCAAGAGCAGTAATTAAAGTCCCTATTTCTTGCGAAGATAACATTTTATCAAACCTTGCTTTTTCAACATTTAGGATTTTACCTCTAAGTGGTAAAACAGCTTGAGTTTTTCTATGTCTTGCTTGCTTTGCTGAACCACCCGCTGAATCTCCCTCTACGATGAATAATTCACTAAGAGCAGGATCTTTTTCCTGACAATCAGCAAGCTTTCCAGGCAATGATGAAAAGTCTAAAGCACCTTTTCTTCTAGTTAATTCTCTAGCTTTTCTAGCTGCTTCTCTAGCTTTTGAAGCGTCATAAATTTTTTCAACAATTTGTTTAGCAAGTTTAGGATTTTCTTCAAACCACTTATTTAATTCATCATTAACAATTGTTTCTACAGCCGGCCTAACTTCAGAACTTACTAATTTATCTTTAGTTTGTGAAGAAAATTTAGGATCAGGAACTTTGACTGAAATTACAGCTGTAAGACCTTCTCTTATATCATCACCAGTAATTGACAGTTTATCGTTCTTTTTATTTACAGAATTTTTAGTAATATAGCCATTAACAGCTCTTGTAAGAGCAGATTTAAAACCAGATAAATGAGCTCCACCATCACCTTGTTTAATGTTATTTGTAAAACATAGAATAGATTCATGATATGTGTCATTCCACTGAAGCGCAATATCAGTAACTATATCATCTGATTCTCCTTGAATTTTTATAGCTGGACAAATGACATGCTTAGTACGATCAATAAATTCTACATAAGAGACAATACCACCATCATAATTAAAAACAGTGTCTTTACCTTCACCTCTTTTATCAATTAATTGAATATGCACACCAGAATTTAAAAATGCTAACTCTCTAATTCTTCGTTCTAAAGTATTATAATCAAATTCAATAAATGCAAAAACTTCACTTGAAGGCATAAAAGTAACTTTCGTACCTTTTTTATCAACATTTTGATTAACTACTTCAAGTGATTTTACTGTAGCTCCATCTTCAAATCTTGCATAATGTTCTTTTCCATCACGATAGATAGTAAGATCTAAATATTCAGACAATGCATTAACTACGGAAATACCAACTCCATGCAAACCACCAGAAACTTTATATGAATTTTTATCAAATTTACCACCAGCATGAAGTTGCGTCATAATAACTTCAGCAGCAGAAACTTTTTCTTCTTCATGGATGTCTACTGGTATACCTCTACCATTATCAGTCACACTACATGAGCCATTTTCTTCAATTTCAACTAATATTCTTGTACAATGACCAGCCAAAGCTTCGTCTATTGAATTATCAAGAACTTCATAAACCATGTGATGCAAACCAGAACCATCATCTGTATCTCCAATATACATTCCTGGTCTTTTTCTAACAGCTTCAAGACCTCTTAATACGGTTATTGAATCAGCACTATATGATTCATTAGAAGCTTCAGGGTTTTCGATTAGATTTTCTGGCATTTTTTCTTGCATAGTTTTAAATAATAAAACTATAATTTTTAACCGCTTAAGCCAATATAAGCAAGAAGTTTCTTAATATTTAGCTATATTTGGCAAGTTAATTTAAACAATTCAACCATGGTTAAAATTAAACAACAAAAATAATTAAATTTCTTGTAAAAATTTCTTTTTATCCTCGATATCAGCATATTTATCAGCATCTGGATATGGAGCCTTTTTTTCGTTAATATTTGGCCATTTTTCAGATGCAGCTTTATTATATTCAATCCACTCTAACAACTCCTCAGATTCAGGCTTTATCGCACCTACAGGACATTCTGCCTCACAAACACCACAATCAATACATTCTGTAGGATTGATAACCAGCATATTTTCTCCTTCATAAAAACAATCTACAGGACATACCGCAACACAATCTGTATATTTACATTTGATACATTTATCATCAACTATGTAAGTCATATCTATACACTAATTTTCATTAATTAATTTTTTAAAAATATCTTCAAGATCAGATTCCTTAGTCTGAATATCAATAATATTAATATTTTTATCAGAGCAAAATTTAATTAGCCCCTCAAGTGGTAAATCATCATATTTATATTTAATAGCAATAGTCGATACATCACTAGAACTATCGATTATACAATCACTGAATTTTGCTTTAGTTTCTTTAATTAAATAATCATCCAAATGATTTACTGAAATAACAAGCTGACGCTCACCAAAAATCTTTTTTAAATTTATTGTCTTATCACTAGCAATAATTTCACCATGATTAATTACGGCAATATTATCACAAAGTTGTTCTGCTTCTTCAAGATAATGAGTAGTGAGAATGATGGTAGTACCCTGCCCATTCAATTCTTTTACATACTCCCATAATTGATCACGAAGCTCAACATCAACTCCCGCAGTTGGTTCATCCAGAATCAATACTTTAGGCTTATGAACCAAAGCTTTAGCTATTAAAAGTCTTCTTTTCATACCTCCAGATAAACTTCTAGGCTTGGCTGATGCTTTTTCAGAAAGCTTTAGTTTTTTTAGTAATTCTTCAGTTATTCTATCTTGCGGCCTTACCCCATAATAACCAGCATATATTTCTAATGCTTCTCTAACGTTAAAAAAAGGATCAATAATAATTTCCTGTGGAACAATTCCTAAATGAAATTTACAAGCTCTTTGATTTTTATCAAAATCATCACCACAAATAGTAATTGCCCCAGAAGATTTTATTACCGAACCTGCTAAGATATTAATTAATGTCGACTTACCAGCTCCATTTGGACCTAACAATCCAAAAATACTGCCCTTTTCAATATTTAAAGAAACAGATTTTAAAGCATCAATAGCTGTATGTTTTTTTAAATATTGTTTTGATAAATTCTCAATTTTAATTGAATAATTATCCATAAAAAATTTATGCAGCTAAAATTTCCTGAAGCTCACCAGTTGCAAAGCAATCTTTTACTATATCACAGCCACCAATAAACTCACCTTTAACATAGAGCTGTGGAATTGTTGGCCAATCAGAAAAAACTTTAATACCTTGTCTTAACTCTTCATCTTTTAAAATATCGATATCTGTAAATTCAACATTTAAATCTTGTAAAATTTTAACGACAGTTGCAGAAAATCCGCACATTGGAAATGATTTTGAGCCTTTCATAAAAAGCACAACATCAGCAGAATCTATTAAATTTTGAATTTTAGTATTAATATCAGTCATATTTACCTATAAAAATGCAATTATTTAATCTTAAAATAAAAGATTTGCAAGTCCGAAAAAACATATGCTAAAGAAGAGTTATATTTTAAACATTTAAAGTTTAGTTATGACCAAAATAGTAATTTTAGACCATGCAAGTGTTACCAAAGGAGATTTATCATTTGATCCAATATCTAATATAGCTCCAACAACTTTATATGACATGACAACTGAGGATAAAATAATCGAAAGAACTATTAATTCCGAAATTTTAATTACAAATAAAGTTCCATTTAACCGAAATGTAATAGAAAAACTTCCAAATCTTAAAATGATTGCGTTATTTGCAACAGGCTACGATAAGGTTGATATAGAGGCTTGCAAAAACAGACAAATTGCTGTTGCCAATGTTGCAGATTATTCTAGCTATTCTGTAGTACAAACAATTTTAGCACATTTGCTTAATATCACCCAAAAAATTACAATTCATAACGAATTTGTTGCTAAAGGTGAATGGTGCAAATCAGAAATATTTAGTTGTTGGCAAGGTAAAATTCATGAACTTTATGGAAAAACATTTGGGATTATTGGCTTTGGCAATATTGGAAGAAAACTTGCAGATGTTGTAAAAGCACTTGGAATGAATGTGATAGTTAATACCGCAAACCCACAAAAATATATTGATTATGATTATCCATTTGTAAGCTTAAATGAGATTTATAAACAATCTGATATCATTTCTTTAAATCTTCCTGCAAGCAAAGAAAATAATAATATGATAAATACAACAGCACTCGCTCAAATCAAAAATTCTGCAATTTTAATTAATTGCTCAAGAGGCTCGTTAATAAATGAAGCAGATTTAGCAAATGCTCTACAAAATAATGAAATTGCTTATGCATGCTTGGATGTTTTAACTGAAGAACCACCAAGCAAAAACAACCCATTAATTAATTGTAAAAACTGCTTTATAAGCCCTCATATCGCCTGGGCAACTATTGAAGCTAGAAAAAGAATTATTGATGAAACAGCATTAAACATTAAGGCTTTTTTAAAAAATGAGCGAAGAAACAGAATTGTTTAATTAAGCTGCTATTATCTTTCTTGCCTGATCTAAACTATCCTGTGTATCAACATTTATCGGCCTTTGTTGAGGGTTAATAAGACATGCAAAAATTCGCATTCCATTATCAAGACCTCTTAATTGCTCAAGCTTATTATCTATTTCACGTATTGACTGTTTTAATTTAACAAATTTTAACAAAGCAGATTTCCTATATACATAAATTCCAATATGCTCATAAAAAACATTGTTGGCATTTTTAGGCTTTAATCGTGTAAAATCAGAACATTCTGAAATAGTTTTATTGGTATTAAATTCAGCAATAGCTTTAACAATATTTGGATCTGAAGCTTTTGTAAGATCAGTCATTTCTATTACAGCAGTAGCAATATCACATTCATTATGTTGTTCTAAAACATTAATAGCTTGCTCAATGACAGCAGGATCAATATTTGGCACATCTCCCTGCAAATTAACAATATATTCATAATTATCTTTCAAATTTAACTGCTCAAAAGCAGAATAAATCCTATCAGTTCCTGAAGGCAGTGCTGGATCTGTCATAACAAAATCACCACCAAAACTTTTCACCTCTCTTGCTATAGCTTCATCACCACAAGCAATATAAACTTTACTATTTGGAACTTTATTAGCTTGATCAAAAACTCTATTAATCATTGTTTTTCCATTTATATCTGCCAAAATTTTATTTGGTAATCTAGTCGAGCCAAGTCGTGCAGGAATGATAATCAATGAACTCATATTTTTATACAATTTACAGATTTATGTGATAATTATGTATTAAATTTATAATTTAAAAATTCAATGTTTACCTCAAAATTGTTATTAATTAAAAATGAGTTTTTAAAACTAAATAATAATGATTTAATTTTAGGTACATTTATTAGCTTTCGTGATCTGATCTTTTCATCAATACCAACATTAAATTTCTGGTATTGCTTAGTTAAAAAAAATCTATCTTTCCTAGCATTAGATAAATTCACTGTAATAATAATTAGCTATTTCTCTTCTCTAAAAATAGCATTAACTGGGTTCTCGATCTTAAAACTTGAAGAAAATGTTAATCACATAAACTATCTTTTAAATAATTCTTTAGATCTAGTTTTCGGTGATAATAGCCTAACAAATAGTGATGCTATTATTATTTTGTTAAGACTAATATTAGTTGGAACAATTATAAACATTATTTTAACATATTTGTTCCGCAAAACTATAAGACTCAAAAAAAAATCTGTTTTCTATAATGATTTTTTAGACGAAGTTGAAATCTTAAATAAAAATGAGAAATCAAATTATGAAAAAGATAATTTCGCAATATCTGCTAATAAACAAATAAATATAAACCATCTTTCTCAAATAATTTTATATTTACATAAAATAAGAGTCATAGATAAATCTGCTTTATATAATCTTCTCTCAAATTCAGAATTATTATCACATATAATTGGCTTAAAACACTTAAAAACTCTAGAACTTCAAGACTTTATTCTTAAGAATCTAGATAATTTAGCAAAAGACAAAAAACTAGATATAAACATGAAGAATCTTCGTGAAAGTTTAATATTATCTAGCCGAAATCACCCTGAAAAGGAATCACTCATAACTTCAAAATTAATTACCGAAATGTTTAAAATATTTCCTGAATTTGGTCAAATGCTTAAAACTTATAGTAAATTACCTGAGAATTTACCACAATTAGCCACAAATTTTCATGAGTTTGTAAACAACAAATTACAAAATATTCAAAATGATTATACTAAACAAGACAACACCAGTAATAACAAACAAATTTTATCTAAAGAAATTCAATATTTATATAATAAAATTAGTCAGATTTACAATTACGTACAGATAAATTTCTTTGGCACAAAAAATCAAAAAAATTCAGAGCCTAATAATCAGAAAACAGAAGATAAATTAAATGATTTTATAAATGAAATTTCAAAAACAAAAATATCAGTTGATGAAGTTACAAATACAATAAACAATGTTAATTTGATCAAATCAAAACCTGATCTAGAGGTTAATAATAACCATGGTAAGTCTAGATAATAGAATTACCGGTAACCATATCTTTAACCGGAACATCATCCATTGGAAATGGCATATCATCATCGAGTTCATTTTGTTCGGATTTATCAGAATCATTATCTGATTCAGCACCACAAACTTTATCATCATTTTTAACATTCATATTAAGAGCCCCGCAATCACCAGCTTCAGAAATATCTACTTCATTAAAATTCATTAATAAGCATTGTTGATTATCAGAAGGACTAGATGGACTGAAAGTTTGAGAAATTTCATCCACTTCATAAATCATCTCAGCACATTTAGGAGAAACCGGAATTTCTATGGTTAAATTACCAAGTTCCTTTAATTTTTTCACAACAGGACTATTATATGATGACATAGAAAAATCTAGAACTACATGATGACATGGGTTTAAACTAACACATTTATAGATTTTATCTACGATATCTTCTGAAAGAACAAAATTAGATAAATCTATACGTGAGTAACTCATTATTAAAATATTAATGAGGTCAATATTTTCTGAACATAGAATATATTGAATAGCTTGAATATCATCAACAACAAGACTCAAACTAATTTCTTGTGTTTCTATGATAGAAATAGCAACATCAAAATCTTCATTAACAATAGCATCTACCATCTTATGGGTGTTAGTAACCCAAATACTAATAACACTTCTCATCTCAAAAATTTTTTATTTATTATAATAATATATTTTTATTATTACAGCAATTTGTGTTAAAACTGTATCAATTTTAGTTTTGCAAATTTTAAAACTACAAATATAATATCGAAAATTAGTTTATAAAACAATGGGCGATTAGCTCAGATGGTAGAGCAGTTGACTCTTAATCAATTTGTCCGGGGTTCGATTCCCCGATCGCCCACCATAATCTGACTCTGATAGAAGTTTTTCTATCAAAAATTCATAACAAAACTAACTGCCGTCGCAGACAAAAAAATTTTGAAAATATATTATGTGTTATAATATTATAAATATGAGTAATGGATTTTCTAAAATTATTATATTAATTATCGTTAACATTTTCAATAATGAGGAAAATTTCGCTTTTGACGAATTTAGAAAAGAATCTATATGATTATAAAATCTAATAACGAAAGTAATGTCTATTTCACCATTGTAAAAGATGAAAGTGAATATACTTATAGAGATGAACTACAAGGGTATGAGATAAAATATCCAAAAACTTTTGGTGCTAACGTTTGGAGAGTTGGTTCAATATACAAAACTTATTGTTATACAACTAAAAGAAATGATAATTATTATGTAATAATTTTCTTATTCGATCTACTTCCAGATGCTTAAATATTTGCGGATCATATTGAGG
>JAYOLW010000027.1:0-17725 GCA_038120515.1 Rickettsiales bacterium
ATGAGATTTATTTATTTGTACCCTAAATATCCAACCAAAATCCTACCTGCTTTTGCATTTCGAATCACTCCCACCCCTACTCAATAAATATTTCAAAACTCCTTTAGGGCCTTTTTTTATTTAAGGTATGGGGTGTATTGATGAGAACCCACCAGGGCTTAAGTCATTTGCAACGCAAATTACGACACCGAGCCCAATCTGGGCATGAGATTTATTTATTTGTACCCTAAATATCCAACCAAAATCCTACCTGCTTTTGAATTTCGAATCACTCCCACCCCTACTCAATAAATCTTACAAAACTCCTTAGGGCCTTTTTTTATTTAAGTCTGTGGTTGATAACTAGGAATTTATTATTATAAGTTAACAACGTGATAATTTTATCAACTCTATCTTTTAAGGTTTGCTGCTAATAGTTAATTAATAAAGTTTTGAGCAGTTATTATTCTCATTATTATTAACTAACTATTTATTATGCAAACATGTCTAACAGAAAATCCGCACAATTTAAAAACTTTTTTGCTGATAAAGGCTTTGGCTTCCTAAAAGGCAAGAAAAATGATGTTTTCTTTCATATCAATGATTCAGATGGAATTGATTTTGAAACACTAAATACAGGCGATAACATCTTCTACAGTGAATTTGAAGATTCAAGAACTGGTAAAATCAAAGCTGTAAAATTATCACAAGAGCAATAAATCTTAATTAAGTTTCAATAACTATAATTTGATATAAGTTGTAATTAATTGTCAGAGACATAAGTTAAAATAAGCTATTTTTATTTTAACTATGAATGATATCTTCTACCAAGATATAAATCCTAAAGCGCAAAATGTCATTTTACTAATTCATGGATTAGGCGTAAATGGCACATCTTGGCAATATCAAATCAATGATCTTAAAAATTCAGGATTTCGCTTAATTATTCCCGATTTACTTGGTTTTGGTCATAGCAAATATCATAATGAAGAAATATCTATTTTGCATTCATGTCAGGATATTTGGCAAATTATTGAAAATTTAGATATCAAAAAATTATCAATTATTGGCTTATCTTTAGGTGGTGTTATTGCTATGCAATTTGCTTATATGCATCCTGATGTAGTTCAAAAATTAATTGTAATAAATTCCTTTGCTAAAATCCCTCAGGATTCTTTAAAACAAAGAATCTATTTTAGATTTCGATTTTTAATCGCCAAATTACTTCCTGTGAAGATTCAAGCTTTGTTTATTGGTGGCGCTTTATTTCCAAATGATAAAAAGTTCAAAAAAGAATTTTATCAACAGATGCGACTCGCTCATAAAATTGCCTATAGAAAATACCTAGATGCCTTAATAGCGCTAAATTTAACGGATGACCTTAAAAAAATATCAGCGCAAACACTCGTAATCACAACAAGTGGCGATAAAATAATTCCAAAAAACTGTGCGGAAATTTTAGCAAAACACATAAATAAGGCCAAACTCATAGAACTTGAAGGTTCGCATGCAGCAATTGCAGACAATGCCAATCAAATTAACAAAGCTTTACTTGAATTTCTAAAGTAAATTTATAAAAAGAGATTTTATGTTTTAGTATGACAGCCAATAAATCTCATTACCGCCTTAATCTTAACGCGATTTTATTTTCCATTACGATCTCAATAATTTTATTCAGTGTAAAAATCTATGGCTGGATTATTACTGATTCTGTCAGCCTATTATCATCATTATTGGATTCTGGTTTAGATATTATCATTTCCGTGTTGAATATTATGGCGATTATCTATGCCAGCAAACCAGCAGATGATGATCATAAATTTGGTCATAGGTCAATCGAGGATATAGTTGGACTTGTGCAAGCAACTTTTATCGCCTCATCAGCATTGTTTTTAGTTTATGAAGCAGTAAACAAAATCATCAGCCCTCAAGAGATCACAAATAACATTATTGGTATTAAAATTATTATCTTTTCAATTTTTGGAACCTTAGCAATTATCTTATTTCAAAATCATATCGCTAAAAAAACTAAATCAATCATTGTCGAGACCGATCTTCTGCATTATATGAGTGATTTCTTACTTAATATCGCAGTTATTATCTCACTTTATTTAGCGGCCAAACCAGGCTTTAGCTTTATTGACCCTGTGATTGCACTTATCATTGCAGTTTATATCTTAAGAACCGCTTTTATAATCGGTATGCGCGCTTTTGATAATCTTATGGATCATGAATTACCAGAAGCTGAGCATAATAAACTAGTTGAAATCATTAATAATCATGAAGGTGTTCTTGGCTTTCATGAGCTAAAAACTAGAAGATCTGGTAATAAAAAATTCATTCAGCTACATATCGATATTGACGCTAATTTAAACCTTCGTGATGCGCATTTAATTGCAGATTCCCTCGAGGCAAAACTCAGCCAAGATGATGATGCAGAAGTAATTGCTCACCTTGATCCTGTTGAAGTTAAAAATTCTTAAATAAAATCGATTTACAGATCTAGAATTATCAGGATAATAAAGCAAAATTTTAGGTAAAATAATGCTCGAATATAATCAGATTTTTAAGAATAACCAAAAATGGATAGAAGAAAATAAAGCTAGTGATAAGGATTTCTTTGAACATTTAGCTCAAGGTCAAAGCCCAGAATATTTATTTATTGGCTGCAGTGATAGTAGAGTTACAGCAGAATCAATGATGAGTGCTAAGCCTGGTGAAGTTTTTGTGCATAGAAATATAGCAAATTTAGTGCCGAATAACGATATCAGCTCATCGGCTGTAATTGAATTTGCAGTAAAACATTTAAAAGTTAAGAAAGTTATTGTCTGTGGTCATTACGGCTGCGGTGGTGTCAAGGCTGCAATGCAAAGTCAGGATTTAGGTATTTTAAATCCTTGGCTTCGAAATATCAGAGATGTTTATAGACTTCATAAAAACGAATTAAATAATATCCAGGACGAAGAAAAACGTTATGAACGACTTATTGAGCTAAATGTAAAAGAGCAATGTGTGAATGTAATCAAAAAATCTTCAATTCAAAAACTTTATGCCGAGAATAATTATCCTACAGTTCACGGTTGGGTTTTTGATATTAAAACTGGAAGATTAATTGATCTTAACATTGATTTCTTGCAAACTTTGGCAGAAGTAAAAGAAATCTATGACATAACATGATTTAGTTATATTAATCATGATGGATTTGCTAATGGTTCAGATTCAACTTAATTGAAGTTTATGCATAATAAAAAAATTGCTTATCCATATTTATTGGCCCTGATTACCGTAACTTTATGGGGTTTTATTTTTGTCGCTGCTAAAGAAGCTGTTACAGATATGCCACCTTTTGCAATTTTATCTGTTAGGTTTTTAGTCGCAGCAATTTTGTTATTACCATTTTTTCCAAAGCCACCAATTCCAATTAAGAATATCATTGTTATTGCTGTAGTTTTTGGTGTTGGTCATTTAGGGACAATGTTTTGGTCACTGCATCTTGGCCTTGATTCATCCGTTGGCATTGTAGTGGATCAATTAGGTATTCCTATATCATTAATTTTGGCATTTTTTATCTTTGGTGAAAAACCCACAATCTTTGGTATTTTAGGTATTATACTAGCGATGCTTGGCACTTATATCTTAGCAGATACGCCAAATATCAGCTCCAATCCACTGGCATTTTGGCTAATGGTTATAACTAGTTTTTTCTGGGCCTATTACTGCATTTTACTTAAGAAATTCCAATCGCCCTCACCGCTTGGTTTAATTGCCTGGTTATCATTATTTAGTTTTATTATGCATTTGATTTTATCAATGCTTTTTGAAACTAATCAATTAGCTAGTTTAAAAACTGCGTCTTTATCTCAGATTACCTCGCTTTTATACACTGTGATTTTTGGTCTTATTATCGCCCATAATATTTGGGGTCATCTAATGAAAACTGAGGCAATGAACAAAATTATACCTATGGTATTACTGGTACCAATATTTGGTATTTTTGGGGGTGCTATTTGCCTTCATGAGCCAATTACCAATTCAATGATGTTTGGAAGATTAATTATGCTATTGGGCGTGGGTATTACTTTTATAAAACCTTCAAATAGCAATAAAAATGCAATATAAAATCGGTATTTTTATAATCTTAATCTTAAGCTTTGTTGCTGCATTTTATTATAATAAAAATCATCAAAATGTTACTGAAAGCACCAATTTTACTGAGCTCAATCAAGCACTCAAAACCTTAAGACTTAAAACCTTAGAAGGTACAGAAATTGATTTTAATGATATCGATAGTCCAGTTATTTTATTAAATTTTTGGGCCTCTTGGTGTGCACCATGCCTTAAGGAATTTCCTTCCATGCTTAAATTATTAAGTGAGGCAAATGGCGATATTGCTATCATTGCCATCTCAATTGATACCGAAACATCAGATGCCATAAAATTCCTTGAGGAAATTAACTATAAAGAAGCTAAATATCCTAATAGCTATTTTGTAATTGATAGCGGGCAAGAAATTGCAAAAGATAAATTTGGTGTTTTCTTAGTACCTGAGACATTCATTATCCGTAATGGCGAAATTACACAAAAAATCCAAGGTGGAATTGAATGGAATTTGGATATGATTAATTAACTAAAAGACTTTTAAATACTATCTTAAGAAAAGCCTTATTAGTATTAACTTTAAAACAAAGTTTTTAGCACTATAATAATAGCTGAATTAACAATGAATAAGACTAAATGCAGAATCTTCTGAGACAAGGTAAAAAACTTACTGAGCTGCTTGCTGATACTAAATTTTTTACATATCAAATAATTTGCCTGATGATTTTGCTTATTATTGGCACTATTGCTCAAAAAGATATTGGCTTATATCTTGCTCATCAAAAATATTTTGCATCTTTCATTGTTACTTTTTTTGGTTTTGTGCCCTTCCCTGGTGGTTATACCCTGCTTAGCCTAATGACTATTGGCCTAATTTTAAAGCTGATAACCGACCCTTTAAAAATATCTAAGATAGGCGTGACTATATCACATCTTGGCGTGCTAGCATTATTAATTGGCGCAGGTATTTCGTCAATATCAAGCAGCGAAGGAAATATGATCATCAAAGAAAAAGGCTATAGCAATGTAGTAAATGATTATTTTGCTAATGAGATTGTAATTTACAATCTAGAGGATGATGAACAAAACATTATTTATAAAACCAGCTTTGAAAAGCTTAAGATCACAGATATTATCGCAAATGATAATATGCCCTTTCAAATTAAAATCCGCGAGAAATTCATCAATACTGATTTGATTAAACGAAGTGAAGCTGGTGATGATTTACAAGGCTTTGCTAAAATCTTTAAACTAACCTCGAAAAAATCAGAAAATAATTACGAGGAAAATATCGCCAGCATTTCTTTTGAGATTATAGAAGATGGAATTTCCAAAGGCTTTTATAGCATTTTTGAACTAATGCCAATCAAACAGACATTTATGATTAATAATAAGCAATATCAAATTGAGATCCAAAAACAACAAAGCATTTTACCTTTTAAGCTTTCATTAGATAGATTTGAAAAAACCACATATCCAGGAACCGAAAAAGCTAAATCATATAAATCTTATCTTACCATCTCAGATCAAAATCTTGCCTGGAAAGCCGAGATCTCAATGAATAAGCCACTTAGATATAAATCTTATAGTTTTTATCAATCTTCATATATTAATGATGATGGCACCATCTACTCAGTATTAGCCGTTGTAAAAAATGCTGGTAGATTATTTCCCTACATCTCAACCATTATTATCGCTTTTGGTATTTTACTACATTTAATCCAAAGAATAAGGTCAAGAAATGTATAGAAAATTCAGTTACGCCATAATTCTTATCTTTAGTTTATTTAATATAAATATTGCTAATGCCAATTCGGATTTTGCCAAGCTGCCAATGCAATTTGACGGACGTGTCATTCCTTTTGATAGTTATGCTAGAACTTCACTAACTTTTCTATCAACCAAAACTAAACTAAGTGATTTATCTGCAATCGAATGGTTTGAAGAACTAATCTTAGATCCAAAATCTGCTTATCAAAGACCATGTTTTAAAATATTAAATCCAGATTTAATAACTTTATTAGAGCTACCCACAAAAGCAAAATCATTATATACATTTATTGAGATTACCAATGCTTTAAACGCTAAATTAGAGCTGATAGCAGAAGTTCAAAACACAGATATAAGTAAGCTTGCAACAATTCAAGAACAGTTACTTGATTTACATTTTAAGCATTTATGGTTCTATCGAATTAGTCAGACTTTAACAATATTCTTACCAGAATTTCTTATAAATGATCAGGATTTAGCCAATGAGCTTGGCCTGAATCAGCAAATAAGCTATTTAGAACTTCATAACAAATCTGAGCAAATAGCTGTTAAAATAGAACAATTAATTAACAAATCTAAACTTACTGATAAGGACAAAGAATTATTAATTCTGGTCCAATCTATGCAGAGTTTTGCCGCAAGTTCAAATATTGATAATATCAAAATCATTCCAGTAAATTCTGATAATTGGCAGTCGCCATGGCAGTATTTCACAGCAAGTGATTTTAATTCTAATAATAAAATATTTAATAATTGGCATGATATTGCTAAATCATATCGCCTTGCAGATAAAGCTAAATTTCACTCTGACCTTCAGCTTCTGCAAAAGAATTTAGCTGAAATAATTCAGCCTAAAACCTTTAAATTATTAAATCTTGAATTTCTTTATAACCAATATAATCCGCTTGTTCTTGCGCTTTTTTGTTATTGTATATCACTTGCCTTGATATTTCTGGGTCGTTTAATCTGGCAAAATCACAAAAGCAGCTTCTATAGATCAGCTTTTTACGTGCTAAACTTTGGAATTTTCCTGCATTTTATCGCCATAATTGCACGCGTAGTTATTATGGAACGTCCACCAGTTAGCACCTTATATGAATCAATTATTTTCGTTGCTTTTATAAACGCTATTCTGGCAATATTGCTACAATTAAAACAACGCGACATAACCATTTCTGTCACATCAAATATTATTGCAATTTCGTTACTATTTGTCGCTGAGAAATTTAATGTTAACAAAGATAGCTTTGCTGTTCTTGCTGCAGTTTTAGATAGTAATTTTTGGCTTGGAACGCATGTTTTAACTATATCAATTGGCTATGCTTGCTGCCTTTTATCTGGTTGCCTTGCTCATATTTATTTACTTATGGCAAATTTCAGTAAGATAAAAACCGATGAGCTAAAACGTCTATTAAATAATATTTTCATCATAAGCTTAATTGCTTTATTTTTCTCTGTAACCGGAACTATTCTTGGCGGTATTTGGGCTGATCAATCCTGGGGTAGATTTTGGGGCTGGGACCCTAAAGAGAATGGGGCATTATTAATTTGTTTATGGCTTATTTATATTCTGCATTGCAAAATTGCAAAGATGTATAGTGATTTTACTTATGCTGTTGGTCTTGCTATTACCAATATTATTGTCGTCTTAGCTTGGTATGGTGTCAACTTGTTAAATATTGGCCTTCATTCCTATGGCTTTACTGACAATATTGCAACCAACCTGTTTTTATTTTGTAGCGCTGAAATAGCTTTCCTGACTATGATGTGTTATTTCCGCAAACAAAAAACACTTATTCAAGAAAAACAAACTAGAAATTAACTTAACATTCTTGATTTCTCATTTGTGATTTTGAAGATCGTTTTTTTACAAACATATATTCTAAAACACCCAGCTTAAACTCATACCAAAATAACATCGGCATATATTCAAAACAAACCACCGCTGTAGAAAAAAATTCCTACCAAGGCCTAATAGTTTAACACAAGAGCAAATTAAAAAATCTGCAGAGGTTGGTGCTAATAGTTTAGAAGGTACTGATATGCTAGGATTTTTTCATCATGAAGCGCAATTTGTCGAAAGAAACCCAGGAAATACAATACAGAGTATATTAAATGGAAACCAAAATCCCGCTAATGGTCAAGGACTGGGAGGCTAAAGCTACATATTAAGCATTTTATAAGACGGTTTCTCTTACATAATGATATTAGAGATTTTTATATTAAGACCTTAGTGAAGTTGTTTTGCAATTTTGCTAACTTCTCCATATACTTCTTGCAAATCTAAAAGTTACTTTTATAATTTATAAAAGATATATTCATATAAATGCATTTAGGTTTAATGATGGCTCATATTAACAGGCATATTCAAAACAAACTTCTAAAAACGCTGGAGGTTAGCCCCGTTGTCTTTTTGAATGGCCCGCGTCAGGCGGGTAAAAGTACTTTGGTTCAAGCCATTGCTAATAAAGAATACCCGGCTGAATATGTAACATTTGATAGTACCACTCAAATGGTCGCTGCCGCAAATGCACCAACAAGTTATCTAAAAGAACGCAAAGGAGCACTAATCATCGATGAAGTTCAGCTTGTTCCTGAAATTTTTAGAGCATTAAAAATTGTTGTTGATGAACTAAGACTCAATCATGAACCAAAGCTCAAAGGGCGTTTTCTTCTCACAGGATCAGCCAATATCATGGCGTTACCAAAATTATCAGATCCGCTAGTTGGGCGTATGAATGTCCTCACACTCTATCCTATTTCAAGCTCTGAATCTCTAGGAGGTAATGGTAACTTCATTGAAAGGCTTTTTAATAAAGATTTCGAAGCGGACCTAGGAAAACACAAACTTTCAGACATTATTCGTGCGGCAACCTACCCTGAGATATCAGGTGCAGATATTCACGAGCGTACCATTTGGTTTGATGGTTACCTTACAACCATCTTGCAAAGAGATGTCAGAGCATTGGCTGAAATTGAAAAACTTAGTAGTCTCCCCAATTTACTTCGTATTCTTGCAAATCGAGCTGGCAGCTTGATAAATGATGCCGACATTGCGCGTGATGCAGGATTTAATTCTGTAACCTCACGCAATTACAAAACAATCCTCAAGATGCTTTTTTTAACCTTTGAGTTAGCGCCATGGTATCGCAACATAGGTAAACGCCTTGTTAAGTCACCAAAAGGATACATGACTGACACTCTGTTGTTGTGTCATCTGCTTCAATATGAATTAAGCGATATTGAAAAAAACAGGCCAGAATTGTTTGGCCATGTTCTTGAAAATTTTGTCGCCACAGAGTTACTCAAACTTATAACGTTTCGCAATGATAAAATAGATTTGTTTCATTTTAGAACGAGCGATAATAAAGAAGTTGATTTTGTTTTAGAAAAACCTAATGGGCAATTAGCCGCTGTTGAAGTGAAAAAAAGCGATAACGTTTCAAAAATAGATTTTAAGGGATTAGAGGAGTTGCAACGTATTACAGGGGATGATTTTGTCTGTGGCATTGTTCTTTACCGAGGCAAAGATGTTGTGCCCTTTGGACAAAATCTTTGGGCTATCCCAATCAGCAATTTATATTCTTGATGAAGATAGTAGCTTTATGTTTGCAGAAGATTTCGGCAAAACATATAATCAATAGCTATTAACTTAATATATGCAAAATACTTAAATAGTAAAAAACAAAGATTTGTTTACTTTATGTAACTGTTAAATTAGTTTTAATATAAAAATGATTAGAGATGAGAGAAGCAGCTGAACAAACTACTCACGTAAATGAGCAAGAACTATCAGCAATTCAAATAGATAAAATTGATATTTCATGGGTTGTTGAAAAGATAAAGCGACCTCTTAAACTAGCCTCATACACATTTCTAACCAATCATTATAGCGGTTATAAAATCCCTAAAAATTGGCAATCAGAAAATGGCGTTTTTTATTTCAACGCAGATGGAAGCGTTTTATATTCCGAGGGTGATACATTACAACAACATCTTGGAGCATTGTCACAATTTATTGAAGCAACAAAATCTTATCCAGAATTTATAACATGGATAACAGAAATAATCTCAGCAGCGATGGATGCAACAGATGATTTAAATGAGAAAAAAGCCATATTTAATGGCTGTATATTTATATTAAACGCAGTTAATTTCCATGACCAAAAAGATCTTTTAAACATCCTGTTAACGGCTTATCCTAAGGAGTTTTTTAATTTCAATATTAGTATCGATACAATAGAAGATGCGGGCCTTTTCTCAAACTTCTTTGGTTATGACAATAATGTCATAAAACCACTAATATATAACGAAAAATGGCACTCACTATTGGCAATATTCTCATCAGGTATTGCAAGACCAGCAACTATTCATAAAGATAATAAAGGTAAAAGCGATTTAGCAGCATTAATAATTAACCAGGCTCCTCTACAGGTCATCATGCAATATCTTGATTTTGCCGAGAAAATTTTACCAGACATAGATTTTTTCGAAAAACAAGATGGCTATTCATTAGTTGAATATATGTTTATTTTTGGACAAAATGAATTGCTCGAAAGACTTCAAGGTCAAATTAATCAACAATTACAAGGTAACCAAGCAGCACATTTGCAAATTTATAAGTTATGCCAATTACCTGGAAAGACTATACTGGCAAGAGCAAATAATATTTTAAAACAAAATGGCGGTGATTTCTTAGTAAAAAACATTGGAACAAAAAGCTCAATTGCAGCTGGACTCAAACATCATATCACAGAACCGACCGATAGAAAATTTGGCTTAGATTATTCATTATGGTATAGTATCTGTTTATTTGACCGAAACAAAGATCAACTTCCTTCACAAGTTCAAGATTTTTTAGACAAGTTTGTAACAGTAATATTACAACAAGGCTATAATGATCAAGATTTTAAACAACAACTGCGAGAGATTTCAGAACAGCAGAAAACATTTTCTTATACAATTTTACCTGATCGATTTAATCCTGCTTTAGATGGCAATAGCTCTTTAGTAGGATCATTATATCCTAAAGAAATGCATAATAAATCTAGAGGCGAGATCTGCCTTGAGGGTTTTCAAGCATGCAAAACAATTTTACCATCCATATTCAAGCAAGCAATTGAGCATATCAGGAAATCTGATATTGATAATTTAGCTGCTTTATTAAAAGAAGAACCAAGGCTATGTGAATTTCATGATCCAGACCAGAATTATTTACTACATTTTTGTACAAATAGTTACAATATTACCGCAAGAGCATTTAATGGCGATGCTGATCAAGACTCAAAAACACATGATGTCTTAACAAGAAGATTTTCAATATGGCAATTACTATGCGCAAATGGCAGCAATCCGAAAATACTAAACGAAAAAGGTGAGACACCTCAAGATATTCTCATTCGAATTAACAGCAAAGAAATCGCAGAAGCTAAAACAGCAGCTGAAGCTGAGGTGATCAAAATTAATCAAAGCTTTGCAACCAAATTATTAGCAAATATCGAAAAAGCAGCAGAATCTAGAGCAAGATAATAATTGTAGCAAATTCTTACAAACCCAACAGAAACCTAAGATTAACAACTAAACTTATCTGTAAATTTTATAGTTTTGAAAATAAACAAGATTTCATAAAAAAATTTGAAAATTAAACATCTCTAAACAATCTCTAGCAATAAAGAAATCATTTGAAATGTCATATTAGAAGTGTTACAATTCCTTGTAATAATATTATTTCAAGGAATAACAATGCTCGAAATACAAAGGTATTACAAAATCGAAGATTATTTAAAACCAAAGAAGGTGCTCGTAATATATGGGGCAAGACAGGTAGGAAAAACCTCTTTAGTTAAAGATTTCTTAAAGACAACTAAGTTAAAATATAATTTTGTTACTGGTGACAATTTAGAAATTCAAAATCTTTGTAGCTCTCTTAATTATGATGCTTTAATTGATTTTGCTAAGAATATTAAGCTTCTAGTCATTGATGAAGCGCAAATGATACCAAATATTGGTAAGGCTTTAAAAATACTAATTGATTATTTTGATGATTTACAAATCATTGTAACAGGATCATCATCATTTGAAATTGCAGGACAAATTGGTGAGCCTTTAACTGGACGAAAAATATCTTTAACTTTATACCCAATTGCTCAATCAGAGTT
Organism: Rickettsiales bacterium; assembly: GCA_038120515.1. Lineage (GTDB taxonomy): Bacteria > Pseudomonadota > Alphaproteobacteria > Rickettsiales > JABIRX01 > JADHOX01. Next base: position 12,006 of record JAYOLW010000027.1, read on the forward strand.
ATCTTTAAATTTATCGCAATTTGAACTGAAAAAAAACTTAAATGATTACCTAATTTTTGGTAGCTACCCTGAAATCATTACTGCAAATTCAACTAATGACAAAATTTTGTCATTGGAAGAGATAGCTAGCAGTTATTTGTTTAAAGATATTTTAATTTTTGAAAATATCAAAAACCCACTTATTCTAGCCAAGCTTTTAAAACTCCTAGCAATTCAGTTAGGAAATGAGGTTTCATTAACTGAACTCGGAAATGCATTACAAATTAACTATAAAACCGTTGCCAAATATATTGAACTACTAAGCAAGACATTTGTTATTTTTCCTCTGCATGGCTTTAGCCGAAATCTTCGCAAGGAACTAACCAAGAAAAACAAATATTACTTCTTTGATAATGGTATTAGAAATAGCCTGATTTCGAACTACAACGATATTGAGTCTCGTGATGATGTAGGAAAATTATGGGAAAATTTCTTAATTGTCGAAAGAATGAAAAAAAGACAATATCAAAATATAATGGCTAGTCAATATTTCTGGCGTACATGGCAGAAGCAAGAAATTGACTTAATAGAAGAAAGATCGGGCAAACTATTTGGATATGAATTTAAATGGCGAAATAAAAAGGTAAAAACACCTTCAGAATGGAGCAATAATTATGAGAATGCCTCATTTGAAGTAATTAATCAAGAAAACTACCTTGAGTTTGTTTGTTGATTAAATTAACTAAATCAACCAACCGAAAATTAACAGGCCAGTTATTTAAGCAATTAGCTCATGCGAAAATTCAATGACCCTATCATCAACTTGAATATCAGATAATTTAATTGGTGACCTTAGATAAATACCGCTTAAATTCCTACATCTACTCAAAGCAACGTAGGTTTGCCCAAATGCAAAAGCGCCACGACCAAGATCAATCTCGACATGATCAAAAGTCTTACCTTGGCTTTTATGAATGGTTACTGCCCAGGCAAGCTGTAATGGATATTGCTTAAAACTACCTACAACTTGTTCATCTAGCTTATCTTCAGCTTCATTATATTCATATTTAATCGACTCCCATTTTTCCTGTTCTATTTTTACCTCAATATCATCAAGCATAACAAATATTGATTTTGCTGTAAGGCGACTTACAATTCCTATAGTGCCATTAACCCATCTTTTATCAGGATCATTACGCAGGAACATAACTTGAGCACCGATTTTAAGCTCTAACTCATATGCTGCAGGTAATTTCGATTGATCTTTTTCAAAGCTACCTTTGGCTACTCCTTGGTACCTATAAGGCTCACCTGCAAGAGCTCTCAAACGCGCCTGATTTGTACGCTCAGCGAGATAATTTGTTGCTGTTAGAATAATCGGCTGAATCTCTTCTATATCTTTTGGCTGACTGCATTGTTCATTAAACCATTCAAGTTCAGAATGCGTTAATGCACCATCTCTAATTTTATTTAAGATATTAATAAAATCTGCCTCAGATTGCCTGAAAATTTTAGTAAAACTAATATTTACAAATTGCCCTGCCTCAGTTTGAAAAGCTTGTGAGCTAAAGAAATAAGGTGTTTCATAGAAATCATAATAAACTGTTGCATCTTGATTGCTAACCACAGGCGGTAATTGATACATATCACCAATGACACAAATCTGACAACCACCAAAAGGAGCACCTCTTACCTTACCATATCGTCGCATAAATAACTCAATCTGGTCAAAGATATCAGCTCTAACCATTGAGATCTCATCAATGATAATTATATCAATAGCGCGGTAGATTTTAAGTTGATTTGCACGCATTTTCGGCAACTCATTAGGCGTAAACCACGGTTTGAACTTAAAAAATGAATGGATTGTCTGACCAGAAACATTAATCGCAGAGACACCGGTAGGCGCTAGAACAACATGATTCTTATTGGTATTTTGTCTAAAATATTGAAGAAATGTTGACTTGCCAGTTCCAGCTTTACCGCTTAAAAAAACATGCTGATTAGTATTTTCTAAGATATTAAAAACATCTTCAAATTCATCGGTAATTTCAATATCAATCTCTTGATCTAAAGCCATTATATTTATAAAGTTTCTTTGCTTTATAAAGCAATAACCATAGATTAAAACAAGATTAATAACTTATCAGCAAATTGTCGATTTTTTAAACACCACGTGAATCATATTTTAGTTGAAACATTTGAATCACACCCTCAACTGATTCTTCCGGAATCCTTTTTAATCTTGCGCCAATTGGACTCTTTGTCTCTTTTAAGTTTTCTGTTCTTCCGGTAAATACACCAGAGAATTTTGCAGCTTTTTGATATTCATATGAAAATTGTTGTGCGAGTGGAAATAAATCCTGCAGATCGGTTCCGCCAAAATTTTGCCTCCATAAATCATCACCACGAACTCCAGTTGTTTGATCTTTAGCATTACCAACCCCATCATATTTTTGCGCAAATATTATAGTCGCTCTAATAAACTCTTCTGGATTAACAACTTGTTGCAAATCTAGCTTGCTTACTGCCTTCGTTAAATTTTCAGCAATTATATTTATAATCTCTTGGTGCCGCCAATTGTTACTAACAGATCTTCCATCTACTGTTTTTTGTTCTCTTAAAGGTTTATTGCTAATTCTAACCGATGCTTTTGGATTATTATCAATGTTATATAATTTTGTATCGGTATACACCCGTGATTGTCGACCAGTATCGGCTGGTTTATATTCATATTTCTCTTCAAGAATCTTTGCCTCTTCTAGTAGGCTAGCTAACTCTGTATTTTGTTCTTTTATCATAGGTTGCGCAATCAATTCAATTTGAGCCTGTTTTAATGCAATAACCTCATGCACTGGTATATCCCTTTCCTCTTGATGCCATAATGATGCAATAGTTGCTACAACATATGGACCACATTTGATATTATCACCAGGCTTTTGAAATGCAGGCGAAGCATGTTCTTTCTCAGGTAATACCTCATATTCACACCCTAATAATTCATTCTCAACCAAAGAGTCAAACTGTGCTTTTAATGCATCTTTTAATTGTTTCGGCGTCCCTTTTGGGTCAATTTGCGTTGCTTCAATTATATATTTACCATCTCCTTGTTTTGCAAAATCTATCACTAAACTATTCCAATGCCCTCTATCAATCTGCAATGGCATAATGGTACGAAATTTCTGATTTAGTTCAAGAGCATCTAATGAACTTATAATCTTTGTAAAATTATTTAAGCCATCACCATCGTCAGATAAGAAACCAGGCTCAAATGGATTTATATCATAGCTATCCGATTTTTGAATAGCAGGTAAAATCATGAAATTATTAGGCTCTTTTACAGAATCACTTACTAACTCATCTAATTTCGAATTTAACTTTCCATCATCAAATTGAACTTGTTTTCTTATTTCTTGCTCTGGTAAATCAGCTAATGAGGCTGCTATTCCTTTCTCCAGCGCTTCATCACTATCTACTTCCATCGAAACACTTGAACCAGTATTTGGTCTTGATCCAGAACCACGATGCATAGGATCGCCTAATCGAGAAACAAATAATTCTTTACTTTGCTGATATAATTTAATGAATGAATCAGGGGAAGCTTTTAATGGATCTGTTAAAGCATTCTGAAAATTAGCTAGAGCATCTTGTAATTGCAAATAAAAGCCGTCATATTGACTATTTTTTGGTCTAGATAATTCCTCAGCAGCTAATGATAAATAATCTATTGAACTTTGCGCTTTCTGGTAATCTTGATCCAAAACATTTTGAGCACCATCACTATTATTTTGAATCGCATAACTTAAACAAGATAAAGTGACTAATAAATTTTGTAATAATGCAGGGATTTGAAGATATGCTTGAAATCCCTCTGGTTTTAAAGCAAAGGCTTGATTAGTGTTCGATCCTTGAATAAAAGGAGGTGTTGGCAAACCATACCAAATCCAATGCTGTGTTTTTTGATATGAATCTACAAGTTCATTAAGACCTTGACTCAATTGAGCACCGTTTCGATCAATTTGATGACTATTTCGAGTCTCACCTATACTGATTCCATTTCTTTGAGCATTTAAATGATGATGAAAGCTTCGATCTACACCTTGGATTTCAAAGCTTAATCCCTGAATTAATTCTTTTAGTGTTTGTTTTAGATCTACAGTTCTATCACCTTTCATACTCTTCTACAAATGTAAAATGTTTATTAAATCATAACATATTTCAGTATAACATTAAATCACAAGATAACAATCTTTCCAATTAATTCAGGAACTCTCCTAAGACATTAATTTGTGGTGCAGCAATAGAATTTCTTTGCAAACCGCCGCTCTAATAAATTTTGAAATTCGGATACAGTATTAATTATTGATCTTAAAGACTAATATTAGGAACACCATCACAAACATTTCTTCTTGCATTTTCTTCTAATATCTCAAGAACAAAACCTAAATTGATGCCATCTAATGAATGTGGATCATTATTTTTTACTGAAATAACCTCTAAAGAATTAGTGTCTTTATTTTCTCGGGCAGATGTAACCAACAAATATTCTTCTGTTTGAACTTCATTTGGTTCTGAAACTTGAGCAATAGTTGTATAGTAATCTTTCAGCCCAGGCTGTGTTGCGACAACAATATCTACTGGCAATCCTGAATTAGCTCTTTGATCACTAGGTAAATTATACCTTTCCTTTGATCTTGGGGAACTGGAAAGTTTTGGACAACAATCCTTAAAACCTAGAAATGAAACACAATCAGAAGTCATCTCACAAACTTGTATCGAAGCTAAACAAACATCTTCTGAAACAACATCACAACAAATTGTAGCCGTGTTTAGTAATCCAGATCCAATCTCAACAACTCCACTACCAACAACACCAATTATATTAAATGGCAAGGAAACAAAACCAAATAATAACTCGCCACAATTTTCGCATCCACCTTCACAACAACATTCACATATTTCAATTATTTCACACATATACACCTCATAAAAAGTCACATTATAGCAACATTTTAATGTAGTGAAAAGCTTTTTTTGTAAATTTTAAATAATTTTTTAATTATGAATTTAACTTCTACTTAACATTTTGATTCATCAAAAAAGTTTTGACATTCCTGAATCTTTTTACGCATTTCTTCAAAAGCATTTTCAGTAAGGCTAATTGATATCTCTTTTATTTCGATTTTTTTCTCCTCTAGAAGTTCTTTATTTTCTTTAGTGTTAAAGAAGCACAATAATACGGAGTAACAATAATGATCCTATTTCCATTCTGTGAATTGATCTAATAATTGCTAAAAGAAAGATAATCTGTTAATGTGAGAATATAAGTTGCAATTATATAAGCATCTTGTACCCCTGTGATTTTAATGTCTTTGCTAAATCGAGCTCATCTATTAGAATAAATAGCGGTTTGTTAGGATTATACTTTTCTGCTAGTTCTTTATTTAGATTTTGGATTTCTTTCAATTAAAATCGCTTTTCCTTCAGCAATTGCTTCAGCATATCGTGCTTGCTGTGCTTCAGTTAGTAATGTTTCATCTGCTCCTGCTGCTAGCAATTGTGCAACTATTTCTACATGACCATTTTCTGCTGCAACATATAAAGCTGTCTCTCCATAATTATAAGCCTTATTTACATCTGCTCCTGCTGCTAGCAATTGTGCTACTATTTCTACATGACCATTGTATGCTGCCCGATAAAAAGCTGTCGCTCCTTGTTCATCAGCCTTATTTATATCTGCA
>JAYOLW010000028.1:0-11607 GCA_038120515.1 Rickettsiales bacterium
CTGCATTTGCATTTATTGCTTTTTATTGCTTTGATTCAACTACTGCCTCTTAGTTTAGCATTATCAAATGTTATTTTAATACCAATTGAAAAACATACACAATCAAGATTCTATGAAGAAGCTAAAGCCATTTTAGCAAAGAATAAACCAAAGATTATTGCAATTACTGGTTCTTATGGCAAGACCTCCACTAAATATATATTAAATCATATTTTAGCCAGTAATGTAAAAACCTTAGCAACACCAGGAAGCGTTAATACAGTTATGGGAATTGTGCGAATTATTCGTGAGCAGTTAAAGCCAGAACATAAATATTTTATTGTTGAAATGGGTGCCTATGGAATAGGCTCGATAGACAGATTATGCAAATTAGCACCGCCTTTACATGGCATTATTACAGCTGTTGGTGTTGCCCATCTTGAGCGTTATAAAAAAGCAGAAAATGTAGCAAGAGCTAAATTTGAATTATCAAATTATGTTGCTAATAATGTTGGATGTTTAGTGTTAAATATCGATAAAATTAAGCCTGAATATATCCAGAACTATAACAAAGTTAAGGCTAATTATAGTTTCACTGTAGGCCAAAATGATAATGATGGTTATATTATTAAAAATCCACAAAACACCATAGCTGGAGTTAGGTTTGAGCTCATTCATGAAGGTCAGCATTATTATGTTGCTGCACCAATTTACGGCTTGATGCAAATTGAAAATATTGCGTTAGCTTTTGTTTTGGCTCTTAAGATTGGTATTAAGCCCGATACAATAATTGCAAGCCTTAGTAAATTACCACAAATTAAACATCGCTTAGAAGTTAAAAAACTAGCTGATAACATTATCATTGATGATGCTTATAATTCAAATCCAGATGGATTTAAGGCAGCTTTAGATGTTGTTGAAATGTTTGGCTCTGAAAACAAAAATGCTCGGAAAATTGTTGTTACTCCTGGTATGGTAGAAATCGGCGAGGATCATGATATTGAGCATCGCAAATTAGGCCAAATTATTGCAGAGAAATGTGATGTTCTGGTCGCAATTTTACCTGAGCGAATACAAAGTCTCATTCAAAGCTTTAAAGCAAACTCAAATGGTAAGATATTAATGCAATTTAATGATTTTAAATCAGCTAAAGCTTGGCTTGATCAAAATGCTCAATCGGGGGATGTCATCTTGTTTGAAAATGATCTACCAGATATCTATGAATCAAAAATTCGTTTTTAAGAATCTACTTATCATTACTATAAAAGCATTTATCTAGTAAGTATTTAAAAAGGCTTTCCATAGTTAGAAAATTTGCAGTGTAAACAACAAATTGACCAGATTTTTTAGACTTAACCAAACCGCAACTCTCAAGATTTGCTAAGTGAAAAGACATAGTGTTTTGGGCTATTGAGGTTTTTTTGCTAATTGCGCCAGCAGTTATGCCTTCATTACCTGCCTCAATAATTGATTGAAAAGCCTTCATTCTATTTTCTTGGGCAAGAGAGGCAAGAACTTTTGTGGCTTGGGGTATATTCATTTTTATTTTTAACTATTTCTACAGATATCTATGGTTACTGATGCTCGAAGTCAATATTTTTGTTAATTATTCTACTGAGTGTTTTAAGGTATGAACCTCTAGCAAATATATACTAATTTCTTTAGTCTTTTAAAGGTTAAATTATAATTTATCAGAATAAATAGTTTTTGCTTTGGAGTTGATAAGAATTATGTTATAATCAATTTTAGGTTATCTCTTTGATCAAAGGGAAGAACTTTTAGGGGGCTTTATTTATATCATTAATCTTAGTATGCTAAATAAGGCGGAGACTTAGTTTTAGATTAAATATTGATTTATTAAAAACGCTAAGCTAGATCCAAGCTAATTTGCTAGCAATTTAAAATTATGTTATAATTAAAAATGAACAAATCCTAAATGATAATTTGGGAGAATTTATTAAGGTATTCATAATGGGTAGTCAAGAGAGCAATAATGACAAACATAAATTAGTCGATGATACAATAGAACAAAAAAGAAAGACTGGGGCACATATCGATTATGATCCAGAGACGGCTGGTTTACAAACATCGCATGCTGATAGAGTTCTTGAGCAGCGTGCTAATACTGATCAAAATAAAGGGCCGGAAAGATAGTGTTAATCTATATTTAACTTTAAGTTTTGTATATAAGGATCTCACAAACGTTAATAGGTTTGATAATTGGATAATTAGCATTAGATTTGAACATCGATATTTAAAGCGTAATATATTAACAGGTGATGCAAATAAAATTTGTAAATTCTAGTATAAATATAAATAGCTTAGATAGTTTTTAATGGACTGTATAAATATCAATCATTAAAACACATGATTTATTATCATGTGTTAAGTCATAATCAGTTGAGTTATCAGCATTATAATCGGTAATATCGCTTGCACAATCTATGCTCAAAGAGTCATCAGACTCATAACCACTGAAGCCCTGAACTGCACCTTTATACGCGATGCCATCATCAATTTTATCATCTAATTGCTTAGCAATTCTTGGAGATAAAATGCTAGCTGGAAGTATATATGTTTTGGTTGGATCAGTTGCAACGATACTGGTTCTTAATGCGCCAATAAGTAGCACATTATTAGGGCGTTTAAATTCTGGATTATTAGTAAGGTCTTGCAAGCCATATGATATTGTGATATTTGGAAATGAAGCAGATGCAAAATAATTATTATTTGCTGTTGGTAGATTTAAGAGATTTGCATAATAAAGATGATTCCATACATTGTGCTCTTCTCTAAAAAAACCTTCGGTACTACCAGTAAGTCCGGCAATTGTAATACCGTTATTTTCAATATCGTAATCACCATTGCCATTACAGGCAGCAATTATTTCAGATTCAGTTAGATCTGCAGAATCATCATCACCGCAACCACTTTCACCAAACATAGTATAAGCATTGCTATAGTCGCCAGGGATTGCATTATATGTCAGCTCAAATGTTGCAATTGCTTGTTTTATATCGTTAATTTCAGCAGATAAACGACTTAATCTTGATTGCGTAAGTAGGGATTGTCCACCTGTTATAACCATAATGAGAAGACTCATAATTACAATTGCAATTGATATTTCAACAAGTGAGAAAGCTGATCTATTCATACTTAAAAAAAAGTTTTCTGCAGATTATATAGCTTAAACTCAATATGCAATCTTATAGTAAATAACCAATTAGGACAAAAGCTAAACGCTAAAAATATGGATTTAATCAGCCATTATATTTTATTAACTTTTTGGCCCAATCATATTACTTGGCACAACCCATTGATCAAATTGCTCTGCCGTTAATAAGCCAAGCTCAAGAGCTGATTCCTTAAGAGAAATGCCTTTTTTGTGGGCATTTTTAGCAATTTTTGTACTATTATCATAACCAATATGCGGGTTAAGTGCAGTTACAAGCATTAATGATCTTTGCATTAATTGATCGATATTTTCTATATTAGCTTTGATACCAACTACACAATTATCGGTAAATGATACAGCACTATCGCCAATTAATTTAATCGATTGTAACAAGTTATAAATCATTACTGGTTTAAAAACATTAAGCTCAAAATGTCCGTTAGACCCTGCAATAGTAATGGTTGTATGGTTGCCCATAACTTGAGCTGCAACCATTGTAATAGCTTCACATTGCGTAGGGTTAACCTTACCAGGCATAATTGATGAACCTGGCTCATTTTCAGGAAGTGAGATTTCGCCTAGGCCAGATCTTGGACCAGAGCCAAGTAATCTAATATCATTGGCTATTTTCATTAAAGAGCAGGCAATAACATTTAAGCTTCCACTCATCTCAACAATGGCATCATGAGCAGCAAGGCTTTCAAATTTGTTTTCTGCTGTAATAAATGGTAGTCCTGTTATTTTAGCAACCTGAGCTGCAAATTTCTCTGCGAAACCTTTAATAGAGTTAATACCAGTTCCAACTGCAGTTCCACCTTGCGCTAATTTATAAATATTAGGTAGAGCTTTTTCAATTCGTTCAATACCAAGTTCAATTTGTCTGACATAGCCTGAGAATTCTTGGCCAAGTGTTAAAGGCGTTGCATCTTGAAGGTGAGTTCTACCAATTTTAACAATATCTTTAAATTCATCTTGTTTAGCTTTTAGAGCATTGCGAAGTTTAGTAAGGCTTGGAAGTAATTCTTCATTGATTGTCATTGCCGCCGCAATATGCATAGCTGTTGGGAAGGTGTCATTTGAAGATTGTCCCATATTGACATGATCATTAGGATGAACAGGAGTTTTTGAGCCAATTTCACCACCTAAGATTTCAATAGCTCTGTTAGAAATTACTTCATTTGAGTTCATGTTAGTTTGGGTTCCAGAACCAGTTTGCCAAACACTTAATGGAAAGTGATCAGCAAGTTTAAGGCTAATTACTTCATCAGCTGCCTCGGTTATTGCATCGGCAAGTTTACCGTCAAGTACGCCAAGCTCTTTATTGGTAAGAGCTGCAGATTTTTTTAGAATACCTAAAGCTTTAATCATAGAAACTGGCATTTTTTCGATACCAATTTTGAAATTTATTAATGATCTTTGCGTTTGTGCGCCATAATAGCGATCATTTGCAACTTCTAAATTACCAAATGAATCTGATTCAATTCTTATTGCTTTAGTCATGATATAAATCTTAAAAATATTTGAGCGTTTTTATAAGCTCAATTTTACTAAAAGCAATATAGCGATTTGATACTAAAATTTTAATTTCACATAGCTTTCAGGTTTTTGAAAAGTCTTATTCATGCTTTTGAAGTTACTAAGAATACAAAGGCTTTGTTGGTTTGCTATAATTGCAAATATTATTCTAAATTTCCTTTTTGTAATTCTAACTTCATTCTAGTAAATTGCCAAAGCTGTGTTAGAAAGAGTTTTATAAGCGTTAATAGCACATAATATGAGAATAATTGGAATTGATCCAGCCCTAACAAAATCTGGCTGGGCAATAATTGAAAAACAAACAAATCAAAATCATTATGTGGCATCTGGTATTATAAAAACTGATGCAAAATTACCTTTGGATCATAGGCTTAAATTTATTTATCAGGAGGTAAGCCAAATCCTTAAAGAGTTTAAACCAGAATATGCAGCAATAGAAGAGACTTTCGTCAATAAAAATGCAGCAACATCATTAAAGCTTGGCTGCGCCAGAGGCTCAATTATTACCTGCCTTGCTATGCATGAATTAAAAATATCTGAATTCACGCCTAAATATATTAAAAAAGCACTCACTGGTTCTGGCGCTGCAGATAAAACACAAATGATGAAGATGATTTCATTGTTACTACCTAAAGCACAGATAAAATATGATGATGAAGCTGATGCTTTGGCAATAGCCCTGGCATTTTTTTAATGCTTCATCTCTTGTGAATGACTGTTGTTAATTGATTTCAATTGCTAAAGCGTGAATGATTTTCATTTCATCAGCAAGCGCTTTGTAGATTTTCTGATGTGCTTTTACTTTGGCAATATTGGCAAGTTCCGCTGATCTGATTTTAAGTCTAAAATGACTCTCACCACTGCCGTCAAAGCCATTATGTCCTGCATGCATGTGCGATTCATTGATAACTTCGAGCTCTTCAATTTTGATGTTATCATGTAATTTATGAATGATTTTTGCTTTCACGTTATTAAATTAAATCTTCGATTAATTTTTGATTTTCTGGCAAGGTCCAATCAAGATATCCGGTAATTCTATAATGGATTTGGTAGTCAGAATCAATAATGATGGTGGTTGGAATACCTAGTGAACTTGAGGCTATATAAGATAAATTATTGTGATCCATATAGAATTTTAAGCTTAATAAGTTCATTTGATCGAAAAATTGTTTAACTTCATCAAAGTTAGATGAGTCAATTGAGATGGTAATGACTTCAATATCATTAGCATATTTTACCTTTAAATTATTAAGCTTGGGCATTTCCTTCAGGCACGGAAGGCACCAGCTAGCCCAGAAATTAACAACCAAAACTTTATTTTTAAAACCAAATAATGATTTAAGTTCGCGATCAGCATTTAAAAACATTAATTCTGGAGCTTGCTCAGTTGGTTTTAACTTCTCAATTTTAGCTTTAGGAATGTTATCAGCTGCTTGTTCACTTATAGGGTTGTATTCGTAAGGATCCTTTGCTGCAAAATTATAGGCAATTACAGCAATGACAGCTAGAAATGTCAGTAATAAAAGAATTTTCTTTAGTTGCATTGGAAAAAATTTTAACTATGTTTCAGGCCATATCTAAGGTAAATAAACAAATATTTCAATGAGTAATAATAAAGGAAAAAATACAAGCAGTATTTGGGGTGGTGTCTTTGAAAAAGCTCCTGATGAAATCATGACAGAAATTAACGCCTCAATTGATTTCGACAGAAAGCTTTTCCGTGAAGATATTCAGGGCTCTATAGCGCATGCTAAGATGCTTGCTAAAGTTAATATTATCACCGAATCGGAGGCCACAAAAATTATTGATGGCCTTACAAAAATAGAGTTAGAAATAACCAAAGGTGAATTTAAATTTTCTAAAGAGCATGAGGATATTCACATGAATATCGAGATGCGCCTTAGAGAGATCATTGGTGATGTCGCCGGAAAATTGCATACAGCAAGGTCTAGAAATGATCAAGTAGCAACAGATTTTAAATTATTTGTACGCAATGCTTCATTATCGGTTAGCAAGGAATTAAGCAGTTTGATTCAAGCTTTGCTTAAAAAAGCGGATGAATATGTTGATTATATTTTACCTGGCCATACCCATCTGCAACCTGCTCAGCCGATTAGTTTTGCGCATCAATTGCTAGCATATCTAGAAATGTTTAAACGTGATGCTTCACGTTTTGAAGATTTGGTCAAAAGGCATAATACTTCGCCCCTTGGCAGTGCTGCTTTGGCTGGCACTCCATATCCAATCGATCGGGATTTTACCGCTAAGCAATTAGGCTTTGATGCTCCTACAGCTAATTCGTTAGATGCAGTTTCATCAAGGGATTTTGCCTTGGAGTTCTTAAGCAATGCTGCAATTATGCAAAGTAACCTTACTAGACTTGCAGAAGAAATTGTCGTATTTATGAATCCAAATTTTGGTTTTATAAGTTTATCTGATAGTTATACGACTGGATCATCTATTATGCCACAAAAGAAAAACCCAGATGCAGCAGAGCTTGTGCGCGGTAAAGCGGGTAGGGTATATGGTAATTTAGTTAGCTTACTTACTGTTATGAAGTCATTGCCTTTGGCTTATTCAAAAGATATGCAAGAGGATAAAGAGCCAGTTTTTGATAGTTTTGAAAATATTATGATTTGCCTTAAAATAACTACAGGTATGATCAATGATCTTAAAGCTAATAAAACCAAAATGTTTGAGGCAACAGAAAAAGGATTCTTAAATGCAACAGATGTTGCTGATTGGTTAGTTGCAAATCTCAATATTCCATTTCGTGATGCGCATCATGTTACTGGCGCTATTGTTGCTTTTGCAATTAAGAATAACAAGACTTTGTCAGATTTAACTTTAGTTGAAATGCAAAATTTTGAATCAGGAATCACTCAAGATATTTTTGCTGCAATTAAAATTGAAAATTCAGTAAATAGTCGAACTTCCCATGGTGGAACTGCATTTTCTGAAGTAAGAAAAGCAATTGCAAAACTTAAAGCAGAGTTAAAATGAGAAAATTATTAATTTGTTTATCATTAATTTTTATTGTAAGCTGCGGAACTAAAGGCGCACCTTATTTAATAAAAGACGAACCAATAAAACAAGAAGATTAAGAGATGGATTTTTTCAATTATAAAAACGATATCATGCATGCTGAAGATATGGCTTTGACTGATTTAGTTAAGCAATATCAGACACCATTTTATCTTTATTCTAAGCAAACAATTTTAAGACATTTTCAGCTATTTAATGATGCGCTTAAACTTAAAAATAAAAAAATTTGTTATGCGGTTAAGGCCAATACAAACCCTTATGTTCTTAAAGCTTTAGCAGAAGCTGGAAGTGGCGCTGATGTTGTTTCTAAAGGTGAGATTGAGGCGGCAATTTCTGCTGGAATCAAGCCTCAAGATATTGTCTATTCTGGAGTTGGTAAGACTAAGCCCGAAATTGCTTATGCTATCGATCAGGATATTTATCAATTTAATTGTGAGTCGAAAGAAGAAATCTTCATGATTGATGAAATTGCGGCTAGTAAAAATAAAGTTCAAAATATTGTACTCAGAATTAACCCTGATGTTGATGCTAAAACTAATGCGAAAATCTCAACTGGTAAAAAAGGTGATAAATTTGGTATTGATTTAGATTATGTACCAACAGTCTTGGATCAAATTAAAGATCTTAAAAACATCTGTTTTAAAGGAGTTTCAGTTCATATTGGTTCGCAGATTACAGAAACTGGACCATTTGCTGATGCTTTTGCTGTAACTGTTGATTTTGTTAAAAATTTAATAGCTAAGGGACATAAGATTGAGCGTCTTGATCTTGGTGGTGGCGTTGGTGTTCCTTATGGTGATAATAAAACTATCTCAATTGCTGATTATGCAGAAGTGGTTCATAATGCGCTTAGAGACTTGCCTGATTTAAACTATATTTTTGAGCCAGGACGTTTGTTAGTTGCTAATGCTGGTATTTTAGTCACACAGGTAATTTTGATAAAACGTGTTCCTGGTAAGAATTTTTTAATTGTTGATAGTGCAATGAATGATTTGCTTAGGCCTGCACTTTATTCTGCTAAACATCAGTTTTTACCTGTTGTAAAAGATGATAATAAATCAGAAGAAATTTATGATATTGTCGGCCCAGTTTGTGAGACAAGCGATGTTTTTGTGCGTGACATTAGCTTTCCAAAGCAGGAGCCTGATGATTATTTGATAATAAGGTCAACAGGTGCCTATGGAGCCGTTATGGCATCAACTTATAATTCAAGGCAATTGATTAAAGAATATCTAATAGATGGTAATAGAATTTTTATTTAATCCATGCTGAAATATAATTTTGCTAAAGGCTTTACTCTATTTGAACTTGCTTTACTAATTGTTATTTCATCAACTTTAATCTTTGGATTTTTAAAAGGTCAGGATCTGATTATGCGTGCTGGCTTAAATAAAATAATCAACGAGGTTACTACTTATCGCGCTGCGATAGCCACATATCATTTAGCTTATGGTTATTATCCAGGTGATGATCCAAATGCAGCATCTTATTTTGATACAGTATCAAATGGTGATGGCGATGATAATATTGAGTGGGCTAGTGAGAGCATAAATGCTGATTATGCAATTATGGAAGGAGGCTTAATGCCGTTGGGTACAACATATACTGCATATGATTACAGTCTTGTGAATAGACTTTCTGGTTATAAAAATAGTCGTTATCATCCACCGACAACTTGTGCCGCACTTAATAATGAAGAAATAGGAATTAATTGTCACCAATTAGGATCATCATTACATATGAATGAGGCTGTGCTAAAACCAAGAGATCATTATTGGATAGATTCCAAACTTGATGATGGTAAACCGCTTAGTGGCAAGATTAGATTTAGAATTATAAAAGATGTAAATTCAACAACTTGCGGTGATAGTTCAGGCTATTTTTTGGACAAAGAAGAGGTTGGCTGTAATTTAACTTACGATATTACTGTTGAATAGCTTTTGTACCTATCTATGAATTTAGATAAATGCTGATATTGGCATCAGCAAGATTCTGTTCAATAAAGTCTTTAATTGCTTCTTGAGATAAGGATTCTGCGATTAATTCTTTTACTTGTTCATATTCTGCTGGTTGAGTATTGCGTTCATCAACATATTTTATAATGACCCATTTGTCATTAATTTGGATAGGTTGTGAGATTTGGTTTTGTTCTAATCCCTCTAGAGCTAAGATAATTTCTGGTTGTAACTGATCTTTCAATACAAAGCCAAGATCGCCACCATTTTTAGCAGAATCTTTATCTAGAGATTTCTTTTCTGCCTGCGATGCAAAAGCAGATGGATATTTATTTAAGATATTTTTTATTTTGTTAGCATCCAATTCTGTGCCAACAGAGATATAGCTTAATTGAACATCTTTCTTGCCTTCTAGTTTTTTGACAAGCTGGTTATATTGCTTACGAATCTTTTCCTCTGTTACAGCATTTGCTGCGATGTCACTATAAAGTTTTTTAGTTAAAACTTCATTTTCAAAAATTCTAAGTGATTTTTGATATTCTTCAGATTTGTTTAATTTACGTTTTTTGGCTTCGTTTATAGCAATTTCATTTATAATTGCTTCTTTGACAATGACTTGTTTTTGCTCTGAAGTTAGATCATTAAATTGAATCCCTGCAAGGTTTTGATTCTTTAACGCGATTTTATTTAATGCGGTTTGAGCTTCATCTAAAGTTATTTGCCCACCATTATATTCAGAGACAATATTTTGAGATTTGTTATTTATGCAAGATATTAGCAAGAGCAGGCTTAAGATAGATATAATTTTATTCATGGTTTTATTTTCGTTTTTAAATTTTTGTTTAATTTATTTAGCTAATTTGGCTTATTAGTCAATTTCTAAAGTTCTCTGAACTATAGATTTGAAATAGCGTAAGGGTGTCGAAATTCTTGTTTTTATGTTTTATTAGTCACATTTGTACCATTCTCCTTCATCTTCGGGGTCTTCCGGATCTTTTTCCCTTTTCTCAAAGGTTAGATCCGTGCCACTGCTTCTTGTGATAAATTTCACATATTCCCCTTTAAAATTTAGCTCTGTTTATTATTTTTTGTGATGAATCTTAAAGGTTTTTTATAAAACTTTCTAATTATTATCAGAATTTGATTTTATATAAACCATTCTTTTTGAGTTTTAATTTAGCATTTTTAATACGTGTTTGTAAAAACTCATCTAATGAAACAACATATAGCTTTTCGTCTTGAGTAGTATGTTTCCCACCATATACATCAAAAAGAAATTTTACAGAGTCCGCAGTACTTCTTTTTAATACATATTTTGCTTCATGACGATCAGAGAATATAATATTGTTATCCTTATAGCCGTAAATAGCTAAATTCTTAATATAGACTCCACAAAATTTTGAAGTGAAAATCACAAAGCATCTATGATAATCAAACGATATTTTGATATCAATATCATCTTTTATTGCATTATCTGAGGATATTAATTTTTCTTTTAAACCATTCTCTATAATTTCTGAAATTGCTTCTTTTGATAAAAATTGATCAAATTTAGGATTACCGCCAACAGCATCATTGATAACTGTGATTTGCAAATCAATATTTTTTACATCAAAGTTATTTTGCAAATATTCGTAAGAACTATTACTTGAACATGAGGAAATAAAGATAAAATAGGTTATGATTAATAGCTTTTTCATTTTTGTTAGTGTCTTGAAGTTTTGAGGGAGGATTGTTTACATTAATCTTTGTTAAATACAAGCGTAATATTAATATTGTATATATTGTGTGTCGTTTTCTAGCCACGCTTGTGCCATCCTCCCGCATCTTCTTCCCTTTTCTCAAAGGTTAAGCCCGTGCCACTGCTTCTTGTTATAAATTTCACGTATTCTTCATATACTTCATCTTCACTATCAT
>JAYOLW010000029.1:0-9609 GCA_038120515.1 Rickettsiales bacterium
CCCTCTCCTCGGGTTCTCATCAGAATTTACCATTATCAAATATGCCGAGATGGCATATTTGATAATGGTGCACTCGGAAGGATTCGAACCCTCGGCCTTCTGATCCGTAGTCAGACGCTCTATCCAGCTGAGCTACGAGTGCAAAAAATAAATATAGAAAATTTTGCTGCTATCTATATTAAACTTTAGCTAAAGATCAAACAATATTATGCAAAAAATTAAAACATCATCTGCATTTTCAGTTTTAGAAATTGTGATTGTTCTAACTGCATTATCACTTTTAATGGTTATGGTAATGTCAGCAAATAAATTATTTTTTGATACAAAACTTAAATTAGCCTATAAAGAATTTGCAAATATTGAATCACTTTCAGATAAATTTTTTACTCTTTATGATCAATTGCCTGGTGATTTTGATCATGCAGCTGAGTTTTGGTCATCTGACTTCGCAAATTGTACAAATGATCCAGCTCCTACTGGTTGTAATGGAAATAATAATGGCTTGATTGATACCTATGATGAATCTTATAGATTTTGGCAGCATTTATATTTGGCTAAATTAATAGATTATGCTTACAGCGGCGTAAAAGCTGATGGATCTGAATCATCAGTTGCTTTTACAACTACTGATAATAGCAAAATATCTTCATATGTTGAAAACGCCTTTTTCTTTATTGGTTCAGATAATCTCTCAAATATTTTTGAACCGCCATATGGAAATAGAATTTATCTCGATAAAACCATATATGGTTATTTTAGAGCTGATAGAGGCCTAACATCACCAAATGAGGCTTTGGCTTTTGATATTAAGTTTGATGATGGTAAACCAAGAACTGGAAAAATTAACGCAGAAACATTTTATAATCTTGATAATAATCAAGCATCACCTTATTGTACCAATCTCGGCAGCTCTGGCTCTATAGTCTTTGCTGATATAGTTGCTGATACTTATAATACCGATAATGAAAAATATGTTTGTCGGTTAATTTATAAATTTTAATTTTTGGAGAAAATTATGTCTAATGTAAAAAAAATATTAATTCTGCCTGGTGATGGTATCGGACCAGAAGTATGTGAACAAGCAGTTAGAATTTTAGATTTCTTTAGTAAAAATGGTGATACTAAATTTGAATATGAGGAAGCTTTAATTGGAGGTATTGCAATTGATAATGAGGGTAAACCATTATCCAATGCAACAATTGAAAAAGCTTTAGCTGCTGATGCAGTACTATTAGGTGCAGTTGGTGGTCCAAAATGGGAATCAATGGCTTATGAAATTAGACCAGAGCGTGGTTTACTTGCTATAAGAAAAGAACTTGGCTTATTTGCAAATTTAAGACCTGCAATTTGTTTTGATGAATTAGTCGCAAGCTCAACTCTTAAGGAAGAGGTTATCTCAGGTCTAGATCTTATGATAGTTAGAGAATTAACAGGCGGTATCTATTTTGGTGAACCAAGAGGCGTTGAAGTTGATGCTAATGGTAATAAAAAAGGTTTTAATACTCTTGTGTATTATGATTATGAAATTCAAAGAGTAGCAAAAGTTGCCTTTGAAATTGCTAGAAAACGAAATAGTAAAGTTTGTTCTGTGGATAAAGCAAATGTTCTAGAATCAACAGAATTGTGGCGTGATGAAATTACGAAATTACAACAGGAATCATATCAAGATGTTGAGTTATCACATATGTATGTAGATAATGCTTCAATGCAATTAGTTAGAAATCCAAAGCAATTTGACGTAATTGTAACTACTAACATGTTTGGTGATATTATCTCAGATACTGCATCAATGCTCACTGGATCTCTTGGTATGTTACCTTCTGCTTCATTAGGTAGTGAGATTAACGGCAAAATAAATGCATTATATGAACCAGTTCATGGTTCTGCACCTGATATTGCTGGTAAAAATATTGCAAATCCTATTGCGACAATTCTAAGCTTAGCGATGATGCTTAAATATTCATTTAATATGAATCAAGAGCATGACCGAATCAATAATGCTATAAAATCAGTGCTAAAAAAAGGTTATCGAACTGCTGATATCGCAGGTGCTGGTGATCAAGCTATTTCAACCGAAAAAATGGGCGATTTAATCCTAAATGAGTTATAATTATGTTAAAATTATCAAGATTTTTATTTGTAATATTAATATCATCAAATTTATATGCATCTGAGTATATTAATTTTGATAATTTTAAAAATAATGAATTAGTAAGTTGGTCTAGTGAAGAAGGACAAAAACGTTATAATAAATCAAAATTTAAGGGTGATTTCATAAGGCTTGCGCCAAATTTTCAGCCACAAATAAATCCATTATATTGTGGTATTGCCTCTTCTGTAATAGTTTTAAATACTATTTATGATTATGATAGACCTAACCAAATTGAGCTTTCAACAAAATTTCCAGAAGAAATTGGTAACAAAATGATAAATTTTAATTTATATAGCCAAATTACTCTTTTAGATGAAAAAACAAATAGTATAAAACATAAAGATATTATTGAGTTTAAACAGCAAGACATAGATGGTAATTATGATCCTGGTCTTTCTCTTGGAGATTTAGCTTTATTACTTGAGTCATTTAATCTTGAGGTTGATGTCAATTATGTTGATGTTAAATCGGATGAGAAATCATTAGAAAAATTTCGTGATAAAATCAAAATGGTTTTAGCTGATGAAAATAAATTCTTGATAGCAAATTATCTTGGTAAAGCCTATGGCGCTACAACAGGTGGTCATATATCCCCAATTGCTGCATATGATCATAAAACTGATTCTATATTACTTTTAGATGTAGCTTCACATAAAAACCCTTGGTATTGGGTAGATTTAGATTTATTATATCAAGCAATGAATACAAAAGATGGTGATAATTACCGTGGTTTTCTTGTAGTCTCTGAATAAAAAATAAAAAAGGCCATGAATTTCATGGCCTAATTTTCTTATAATAAATTCTAGTAATTAACTAATTACATATTTTGGTATGCTAACTCTTGAGTTTCATTAAGATCTTCATTGGTAACTGGAATTAAGCCTTTATAAACTAAATAGCCATCTTCGCCAATTGTATCTTCACTGATTAATGTCTGAACGAAAACTTTTAACTCAGGTTTCATATCATAATGCTGCTCTTTAACATAAACATATAAAGAACGAGAAATTGGATATTTACCAGTTGAGATATTGTCAAAAGTCGGAGTAATGTTATTAATGGTTGAACCTTGAACTTTATCTAAATTTTGTTCTAAATAACTATATCCAAAAATACCTAATGCATCTTTATTAGCAGCTAGCTTTTGAATAATTAGATTGTCATTTTCACCAGCTTCCATAAATACTCCGTCTTCTCTAATTTGAGAGCATTTGTTTTTACGAAGTTTTTTATTTTCATACGCTGTTTTGAATTCAGAAAGGTCAACACATGATGCTTCCATAACAAGTTCTACAAAAGCATCTCTTGTGCCAGAAGTTGGAGGAGGTCCATAAAAAGAAATTTCTTTTGCTGGCAGAGATTTGTCAATATCATTCCAATTTTTATAAGGGTTCTCAACAAGTTTCCCATTTATTGGAACTTCTCTTGCTAGAGCCAAAAACACTTGGTTTCTAGTAAGATTATATTTTTTTGCTTCGTTACTATTTGCGATAATAATTCCATCATAACCTATTTTTACTTCCAGAATATCAGTGACGCCATTCTTTTTGCATAGATCAATCTCACTTTGTTTAATTTCTCTTGAGGCATTTGTGAAATCTGGAGTTTTGTTACCCAGACCTTGACAGAATAACTTCATGCCACCACCGGTTCCAGTTGATTCGATTATTGGTGCTTTATATTCTGTATCATTACCAAAATTTTCAGCAACAACTGTTATAAAAGGATAAACCGTTGAGGAGCCAACTGCAGTTATCTGAGCAGAAGCTGAATATGAAACAATTACAGTTGTTAAAACACCAGATAAAAATTTAGTTTTTAACATATTTTTAAAAATTAAAAGGTTTTTGAAAGTAATTTCATACCAAAGAAATCTTATGCACAACTACATACACAAACAATAAAAATCAAACCTTTTTCACATAATTAAAAATTGTATTTAGAATTGATATATTATAGTAAATTACCTTGAGATTACTGAAGGGATTTTATGTTTCAAAAAATTTGTATTTTTTTTGTTTTTTTATTTTGTAATTTTCAATTAGTTTTTGCAAATGATGCATCACTTGAAATTACTAAAGTTAAAAACGATATCAAAATAGCCTTTAAATTTAAAAATCCATTAATATATGATTTCCATACATTATCGGAGCCGTATCGTTTAAATATTGACATAGATCAAAATATCAATTTAACAAATCTTAAGCAAAATCTTAAAAATACTACCATTAGATCAATAACGGAATCAATAACTAATGATTCAAAACGTATTACTATTGAATTTTTATCATCATTTCATTTGATAGAAGTAGCGATGGATCAAACAAAATCTGGTTATGAGCTAAAAGCTATTGTAAATACTAGCAAACAACCACTCTATAAAAATGATGCAAAAAACATTGATGAGTTTCTAGATATAGTTTTTGCCCAAAATGAAGCAGCTGAACAAAAAGAAATTTCTAATAATAAAGCCAAAGCAACTAATAATTTAGTTAATAAAATTTCTGAAACCAATAAGTCTAAACCAATTATAGTTATTGATGCTGGCCATGGTGGTAAAGATCCTGGTGCTGTTAATAAAAAAGGCGATAAAGAAAAATATATAACCTTACAATATGCTAATGAACTTGCTGAACTTTTAAGAAAGTCAAAAGATTATGAGGTTTATCTCACGCGTGATAAAGATAAATTTGTATCCTTAGGTGGTCGTCAATATTATGCTCGAAAGAAAAATGCCGATTTATTTATCTCACTACATGCGGATTCCGCGCCAACAAGTAAAGCCCAAGGTTTTTCTATTTATACTCTATCAGATAAAGCTTCAGATAGTGTTTCTGAAATGCTTGCCAGAAAAGCTAATAAAACTGATGTTATAGCTGGGGTTGATCTTACAGGTGCTAATGCTGACATTACTGATTTTATGATTGAGCTATCTCAGAAAAAAGGTATGCAAAAGTCAAAAAGTTTTGCCGAAATCCTTCATAAAAATGTCAAAGATCAAATTGATACTGTAAGCAAAGCTCAAAGATATGCAGGTTTTGCAGTGCTGAAAAATTCTAATATGGCCTCAGTACTAATTGAGCTTGGTTTTGTTTCAAATAGATCTGATGTTAAAAAGCTTAAAAATTCTTCTTATCGCGGTAAGCTTACAAAAACCATCAAGCAATCAATAGACGAGTATTTTGGTTTATAGTTATTTTAGAAAAAGATAAAATAATCAGGGAATTGGTAAATAAATGACTAATTTCTAAAAATTTTTATTTTTATAATATTTCGTCGATTCAAAGTTACATAAACAATTGTTAGTTAAAAATATTTTTACCAAGAATATAATCGGGGTTTGTTGCTGTTATACTACAAAGGCAATGTTCTTTGTTTTTTTGGCTATATATTAAACATTGCGTAATTGCTTGATATTTCAGTAAATAATTATTAATAGTTTTCAAAAGTTTATTTTAAAATATGAGACAAAATCACAAACATGTGTCAGAAAACACAAAAGATGATCCGAATTCAATTCTCGCAATTGAATCAATGGAATTACTAGTTGGTCAGAACGATAAAAAGCAACAAATAATTTCTTCTACTACTATAGAAAAAACACAAATTGACCCTGATTCTGTTCTGGATATTGACTTAATTACTGTTTCTAAGATGGATAATGAATTAGATCCATTAATACCATCTGTACAAAATCAAAATGAAGCAACAACTTCTCCTGTAACAACACCTACAACAAATAAAGTTTTTATTTCACCAAAAATTTTATTACCGTTTAGTCAGAGTCCTTTATTAGGTTCTCCTTTATTAAATTGTTATGTAGCTCCATTAAGTCCTTTTGCTATTAATTCACTTAATTCACCCTTTACACCAAAAATTCCAGAGGGTCCTAAAATTATAGAAAAAGCAGATTGTTCATCAAAGAGAGTTGATAAAATTTCTAAATCACCTTTAAGAGACCTTAGAACGCAAAAACAATATAAATCCTTACTAGAAGATAAAAGTCCACCACTTTATTCAGAAACTAACTTATATCAATATGCCTTTGATAAGAATAGTAAAGTTAGAGTTTCTAATGAAAAAAGCTTTGCAGGTGATGAGTTATCAAAACTAGTTATTAAAAATGTAACTTCAGCTAAAGAACAGTTCTTAGCTAGATGCTTAAATAAGAAAATAGTTATTAATACTGAAAATTTTAATGCATTTGTTTTGAAAGTTATAGAATTTGCTCAAGCGAATAAAGGTGTTGCTAAAGTTAGTGATGGTGAAAATAAATGGCAAGAATTTACTAAAGAAAATCAAGTTTTACAGCAGTTTTCATACAAAGATGCAAAAGCATTTTCATCAATCTATCAAAGTGTTTCTGAAGACGAGAGAATTTATTCGGGAAGACAAGAGAATTTAAGATCCGATATAAAAGTTGCTGCGAGGCTAAAAAGAATACCAGCAGATTTAAATGATAGTATTGAACAAAGTCTAAACCAAAAAGTAGTATCAAGATCAAATTAGGTTAATATCTGAGCCAAAATATTATTAGTTAATTTAAAGCTAGATTTTTCGATAATTAGGCGATTATTGTCTAGCTTTAGAAAGTTATCATTGATGAGCTTGTTAAGTTGCTCTTTATTTACAAATCTTAATAGATCTTGTTGAAATTTTTGTTTAAATTCTAATAAATTTATACCATCTTTTAATCTTAATCCCATCATCAGATATTCTTCTATTTCTGTTTCTTGTGAAATTAACTCTTTATTTTGAACCGCATTACCCAAAATTGCGTTTTGACACCATTTTTCAGGTTTGTGATAATTGATAAAGCCATATCTCTGGTTTTTTACATTGATACGTGAATGCGCTCCTGCACCAATACCGATATAATCTCCAGAACGCCAATAATTAAGATTATGTTTTGATTCAAAGCCGGTTTTAGCAAAGTTTGAAATTTCATAACGATTATAACCAAATTCTGCAGCTTTTTCATAGGTAAAATCATATAGATCAGCTTGAAGATCATCATCCATTAATAGAAGCTGATCTTTATTATATCTGCGATAGAACTCTGTGCCCTTCTCTATTGTTAATTGATAAAGCGAAATATGGTTACTATTAAATTTAAATGCTGTTGTTAGATTTTCATTCCAAGCATTTAAATCTTGGTTATGAATACCATAAATTAAATCTAACGAGAAATTACTGAAATATCTTTGTATATTATCTAATGCGTTGATTGCAGTTTTGACATCATGTTTTCGGCCAAGGAACTTCAGCACATCATCATCAAAAGATTGAACCCCAAGTGAGATTCTATTAATACCGACCTCACGAAAAAATTTGATTTTGTCGTTTTCTATAGTTGAAGGGTTTGCTTCTAAAGTAATCTCGATATCTTCTGCTAGATTATAATTATTTTTGATATGTTCTAAAATATTCGTAAGAAGCTTTTTATCCATAAGTGAAGGTGTACCGCCACCAAAGAAAATTGTTTTGATTACAAAATCCTTTTGTATGAGATCTCGGTAAAATGTTAATTCATTGATATATGCTTTAGTAAGGTCATGAACATCAATAGCTTTAGCTACATGTGAATTAAAGTCACAATATGGACATTTAGACAGGCAATATGGATAATGAATATAAAGTCCTAGCTCCATATCTTACAAATTAAATAATCTTAGTTATATGGCGGACGATAAAGTTTTTTAGGCGATAAAGTAAAAATCTCATAGCCAGTTTTGGTAACAGCTAATGTATGTTCAAATTGAGCTGATAATGATTTATCTTTAGTAACAACAGTCCAGTCGTCTTTTAATAATTTTCCAGCATAACCACCAACATTAATCATTGGCTCAATTGTAAAAAACATTCCTTCTTTTAATTCTATACCTTCGCCTTTATTACCAAAATGCATAACATTTGGATCAGTATGAAATATTTGCCCTATTCCATGACCACAAAAATCCCGAACTACGGAATAACCATAGCTTTCAGCATAAGTCTGAATTGCATGACCAATATCACCTAATCTATTTCCTGGTTTTACTTGTTCAATTCCAAGCATCATAGCATCAAAAGTAACATCACATAATCTCTTGGCCTTTATAGAAGGTTTACCAACATAATACATTCTGCTTGTATCACCATGCCAGCCATCGACAATTACAGTAACGTCTATATTTATAATATCACCATCTTTAAGCTTTTTATCAGAAGGTATACCATGACAAATTACATGATTAACTGATGTACATATTGATTTAGGAAAGCCACGATAATTTAAAGGTGCTGGAATAGCGTTATTTTCGATAATTTTGTCATGACATAATGTGTTTAACTCATTAGTAGTAACGCCAACATTTACAAAATCAGTTATATAATCGAGAATTTCAGCTGCTAATTTACCAGCTTTACGCATTTTTTCAAAATCTGATTCTTGATGAAGCTTTATATTTGTCATGTCATTAAATAAGAAATATTCACAATAATTAGTTGCATTGTTACATTATTAATATGAAATATATATTTTAAAACTAAAAATCTGTAATTTTATAACAAAGTTATATTATATGAATAAAGAGAAAACCGCGGCTTTTATCGTAATTGGTAATGAAATTTTATCAGGGAGAACAAATGATGAAAACATTAATTTCTTAACTAGTAATCTTACAGAAATAGGTATTAACGTTAAAGAAGTTGTAGTCGTAGAAGATGATGAAGAACAAATAATTTATCATGTTAATCGTCTTAAAGTTAAATATGACTATTTATTTACATCAGGTGGTATTGGCCCAACTCATGACGATATAACTTCTGCATCAATAGCTAAAGCCCTTGATAGAAAACTTGTTTTGGATCCAGAAGCTCATAAAATTTTACAAAATCATTATAAATCAAATGAGTTAAATGATGCGAGATTGAAAATGGCAATTATTCCAGAGGGTTCAACCTTACTTGACAACCCGGTCAGCTCTGCTCCTGGTTTTAAAATTGAGAATATTTTTGTATTTGCTGGTGTGCCAATAATTATGCAGGCAATGCTTAAAGCCAGTATGGAGTTTTTAGAACCTGGTGCAAAAAAATTAAGTAAAACTGTAAATATATTATTAACAGAAAGTTCGATTGCAGCAAAGGTTTCAGAAATAGCTGCTAAATATTCAAATCTTGATATTGGCAGTTATCCTTTTATTGCTGATGGTAAATTGGGCACAGCAATAGTGTTTAGAAGTGTAGAAGAAGAGATAATAAATCTTGCTGAAACTGAGTATTTAGAATATTTATCAAATGAATTTGGAGACCTCGATAAACTAAACCTTAAAATTATTTAATAAGTGCAAGAGATAAGAGTTTTAATACATACAGCTTTGTTTTTTGAAGCGGAGATTTTTATAAGAAAATATAATTTAAAGCGGGATTTAGATATTACTGACTTTCTGTTTTTTTATAATAAAGAATCAAAGATT
>JAYOLW010000030.1:0-9272 GCA_038120515.1 Rickettsiales bacterium
ACCCAAGTGGGTTCTCATCAATACACCCCATACCTTAAATAAAAAAAGGCCCTATAAAGGACCTTTTTTTATTTAAGTGGTGGATGGGGTGGGATTCGAACCCACGGTACGATTGCTCGCACGCTGGTTTTCAAGACCAGTTCCTTAAACCGCTCGGACACCCATCCAAAACTTGAATGAGTTTATATATATAGCTTTATAAAATATTCAAGTGAAGATGTTTGGAAATTTAACTAAAGTAAAATAGCTTAGTAAGTTCCAATATTAATTGACGCTATAAAGAGTGGAAGTTATTGATCAACTTCATCGTACTGGTTATTGTCTTTCATTTGCTCTTTGTCCAAAACTTTGAGCTTTCATAGTTGTTGGTGTAGTTGTGCTAACGTTACCAGACCTTACTCCTTCTAGGTCAATACCTGCTAAAATATCAGCCGCTTGATCCAAAGTTTGTGAGGCTTTTGTGGGATGTTGCTTAGGGGTAATAATGTCTTGAATGTTTTGTTTTATGTCGGAGCCTGTCTCACCATGTATTAAATCCTGCATATTTTTTGCTGTTAATGCTTCAGCATTTTCACGAGTAATACCTTGCTTCTCATAGATTTGAACTTGCTTTGTAAATTCCCCCATGAGTTTTGATCCTACTTTCTCTGAGTCTTCAGGAAAATGGGTACTTACAAACTCTTGAACCATTTCTTTGCCAGTACCATAATGAGTTATAAGGTCAGAGCCATGTTCAAGTTTTGATTGAAAATCAGCACGTTTAGTATCTAGCTCTGATTGTTTTTGTTGCGAAGTTGTCATTGCTTCTTTAAATTGTGGTAATTTATCCCACTTAATGTTGCCGGGGTTATTGCTCTTTACAGATTGCTGAAGTTTTTCTATTGTTTTATCATCACATCGGCCTATGTCTGTTGCAGCAGTGTTAAGTTTTTGCTCAATGTTACCTTTGAGTGTTTGGAGCTCTTGTTTAACTTTTGGAGTTATCTTTTCACTATTATCTGCTGTTAAGGCTTTGTTAACAGCCTCTAAAGCTTTCGTAACAGCTGCAACTGACTTTCCTGCTTGTTTTGGGTCGATTTTATCAATATCCTTTAAATGAACTCCATTTACTGCAGCCCTGAGTTTATTAATTTGTTTTGTTATCTTGACGGGGTCACCACTCTTTACAGCGTCAAGAAGTTTATCTGTTCTATCTTTACCTCCAAAGATACCTTTCTTGTCTAAAATATCATGTCGAGCCTTGTAATCTTTTTGATACTGGTTTTTTGCTTCTTTAATTTCTTGCTTAGCTTGTTTTTCTGCTGCTTTTACTTCTGCTTTAGCTTTCTTTAATGCTTCTTTTGTTGCTTTAAGGTCTTGTTTATATTGTTGATCACCAAAGTCTCTAGCCATTTTATTGCTTATCTTTTGTGCAATGTCTTTTCCGGCAGGATACATCATTGCGCCACCGATACCTGCTGCTAATCCTGAAACTCCCAAAGTTGCAGCGGTTGATAATGATGAAACACCAATTAAACTACCTATTGCACCCATAGCAGACGGTACGCCAATAAAACTTGCGGCTGAACTAATTGCTGCCGTTGCACCGAAAGCTCCAATTCCCAAAGCGCCAAATCCTGATGCAAGTGCGGCAACTATAACTGCAGCACCTAATATAAAAGCTAAGCCTTTAAAAAAAGTTTTTAATCTTGGGTCCATATTATCACTTAATTTAAGTTATGATCTTAAATTATATCATGTTGTCAAAATAATGTCCAATATAAATTATAAGAAAAGTTAGGTTCTACTTGGCTCAACCATGGGTTGTGTAGATGTTTGTAATTGATTATCTTGTTGAAATATAATCACTGGGTTGAGATGGCTGCACATGACTTGTGTCAACAAATAAGGAAATATTTAAGTCGGGTATCAATTTGTAGAGCTGCTCTAGAGACTTTTCATCTAATTTTGTTGGCTCGGCACCTTGTTCTATTAGAAATTCATAAGTGCTTGGAAGATAAGTTTGTTTTAAGGCGCAATATAAAGTGTTTTTATGTAACTCTTCTGAATTATTGATTTTTGCGCCATTTTCAACAAGTAGCATAATTGATTTGTCATCAAGACCATAAGCTATAGCATTCCATAGAGTATCCTCTTTTGGATCATCCGAATTGGTTATTTTAAATCCTTGCTTAAGATAGTTTTGGATAGATTCTGTACTGCATATGAAACTTTTTATCACATATGTTAAGTTTCTAGAGGGTAAAATACTATCGATTTGCACATATTCTCGTGTCATTTGCCTTGTCCTAAATTTTAATTTGAAGCAAAATATAGATAAAAATGATTATTGAAAGTAAAAAAGAGAAAATAGTCGGATTAATGGTACAGCTTATTGTATAGCTCGAACCTCTAAAATTTCAGGTCTTGTAAGTTCAATGATTTTCATATCTAAAATATCACAAATTGCTTCATTGTTGTTTTGGCTTGCATTATTAGCTAATTCATTAAGTTCGTTAATATCAGATTGAGTTAGTTCTAAATAGCAAAAAAGAATTTTAATCATTTCAGGCTTGTTCTGCATTGTAGCAACAAAAAGCGGATTGATATCTTGATAGCCAGTTAATCTCGGATTAGCACCTGCATTGAGTAATAATTTAACAATAGCTGGATTATTTTCATTAATTGCAATTATCAAAGGAGTAAGCTCTAGCTCATTTTGGGTATTTGGGTCAGCACCTGCATTAAGTAATAATTCAACAATTTGTGTTTTTTGTTGTCTTATTGCATATATAAGCGGTGTGTCACCATCGGCGTTGGTTACAGCAAAATTTGCCATATTTTCTGTAAGTTCTTTAATTCTGTCATAACGCCCAAAATGAATGGCCTCGAATATATTAAAATATTCTTCAACTTCAGCCTCAATTAACTTGCGGTTGATTTCTAGTCTCGATGGTGCCTGAATTCTTTGTGTTTTTTGGTCTAAATCAATCTGACCACCCCAAAATCTTTCAGAAAATTTTTGAAATTCGACAAGGTTTTCAAGGTTTCGATATGAAATAATGTTATTTGATGCAAATGGCCCAGTTTGTTTGCTCTGACTATGGCCGTCATAAGGAAATATTTGTCTAGAATTTGCTGTAGCAGGAGTTTGGCTAAAGCGATCAGGTGTTTTTGGATTGGCTTTTGCAGCAAGTAAAATCGTAACTTGCTTATCTAATGCTCGATCTGCAGCTATATATAGGGCAGTTTCTTCATTTTTGTTTTTTTTGTTAATATCAAAAAGATCTGGATGCTTTGTTAGTGTGTTTAAAATTTCTGGTGTGCCATAAAGTGTAGCAAAAATAAAGACGCAATCATCATCTCTTGCTTCATATGCACCACAATTTATTAATTTCTGAACAGTTTTGTCATCTTTTTTGTGAATAGCTATTATTATTGGTTTTTGTTGGCCTGCTGCAGCAAAATTTGGATCGGCACCATTTTGTAATAGAAAATCTATTATTTGTGTATTTTGTTGAGCGATTGCTAAAGATAAAGGTGTTTGATTAAATTTGTCAGAAATATTAATTTGTGCAGAGGCTTTTAATAATCTAACAATTATAGGTATATCAGCTTTTTGAATTGCAATATTTAAAGGAAGGGAGCCATCAGTAAATTGCTCATTTGTATCAATTCCTTTGGCTAAAAATTTGTCAATTTCAATATAATGACCTTGGATTATTGCAGCTTTGAAAGCTTCACCTTGATAGGGTTTGGCTAGTGAATGACTGCTTTGAGATCTTAAAATAGTTGTTTTGTCTGTCATTTGTGACATTAATATCTCTGGTTTCCGAATAGCTGATTAATAAGTTTTTTGCTATCAGTCAACTTTTTTATATTTATTGCCTGACTTAATAAATTATATAGCTATTTTTTGATATTTTAGCCTTGGTATTAAATGTAATTATTTTGTTGGTTTTGCTAGGTTTAGTATTGTAGATTTTTCTGTTTGATCCAGCTATCTTGCATGTGATGATATATGAGGGCTGGTTTCGGCAAAACTAATTTTTAAATATTCTTGGTCTAACAAATCTACAATTTCAGTTAATTTATGATCTTCGGCAAAATTTGCTAATGATAACAGGTAGTCTAAATCTTTATCATTAAAAGTTTCATATTTTAATATTTCTTTAGCAATCGAGGTTTGGGCTTCTGATACAGCAATCACAAGTGGTGATTTGGCGAATGAAGTTAATTGTTTTGGGTTTGCGCCATGCTCTAATAATAAAGTTACAGCCTCAAGATTACCAACCTTAATAGCTTGTATTAATGGCGAAATTTGTTTTTTGTTTTCTAAATTTGGGTTTGCGCCATGCTCTAATAATAATTTTGCTTCATCAAGTTTGTTATACAATATTGCAAAGGTTAGTGGAGTTTCACCCTCAGTGTTTGTTATGAATAAATTTTTTGTTTGTAATACTAACTCTTTTACCCTTTCGGTGCGGCTGTAAAATATAGCTTCGAAGATATTGAAATATTCTTGCAGCTCAACTTCCATTAAGATTTGATGTATTAATAGCCGGTCTGATAATTGTTCCCTTTGTTTTGCTGCATTTAGGTCTGTGCTATTATAATAAAATTGTGATGCAAATTCTTCATATTCTTCTTTGTTCGGAAGTTTGTCGATGCTCAGTTTACTTTGTTGTGCAGCTTTGCTAAAACGCTGCTTTTGTTCAATAATGCCATCATGATTCATTATTTGCATATTGTTTAAAGTAGAGGCAGAAAGGTTATGTAAGCCTCTTAATCGAGCAATAGCATTAGATTCAATTAGAATTTCTACAGCTTCTAAATTGCCCCTTGATGCAGCGTTTTGTAATGCAGTGTATCCTTGAAGGTCTGTTTTGTTAATATCAAATCTTGAGGTGTGATTTGATAAAATTTTCAATATATCAGTATTGTTTAGATCTGCAGCTAATGCAAAGACAGATTGTCCGTCTCGGTACTCGATAGCACCAGCATTTATTAATAAATGAACCATCTCAGGGTTTTGCATATGAATTGCCAATGTTAAAGCTGTTTGTCTTTGAGAATTGATAAAATTAGGATTTGCACCAGAAACTAATAAATATTTAACAAGACCAATGTTATTGGTTCGAATTGCTGTAAAAAGTGGAGTTTCATCAAGATTGGCTTGATTTACATTAGCGCCATATTCTTGAAGTAGTCTAATGATATCAATATCACCTTGCCATGCTGCGATGTTAATTAAAGAGCTATCGTCAGAACAAATTTTATTTGGATCAATGCCTGTTTGCAATATTTGCCTCATTAGGTCTTGATCTGCATCTATTACAGCTGTTTTAAGATCTTCAATGTTAAATTTAATGTCTCTTTTTTTTGGGGCACCATTTGCTGGTTTTGTATATTTTCGTTTTGCTCGCATTAGTCTCTCTCAATATTTTGAGAGTAAATTATACTTTAAGAAGCTTTCAGTCAACTCATTAAGCTTGTTTGCTTTGAATCAAACCAAAATCTAGTTGAAAAGAAAGTAAGCATGACTATTATCCTGCTATTTATTTTTTAAATTATGACAGAGAAACATACATCAATAGGCGCAACAGTATTAATCAAATCATTGGTTGATAATGGAGTCGAAGTGATTTTCGGCTATCCTGGTGGTGCTGCTCTGCCTATTTATGATGAATTATTCAAACAAAATAATTTGCGCCATATTTTAGTGCGTCATGAGCAAGCTGCTGTGCATGCTGCTGAAGGTTATGCAAGATCAACAGGTAAATTAGGCGCTGTGCTTGTAACATCAGGCCCTGGTGCTACTAATACAATTACCGGTCTTACTGATGCTATCATGGATTCGATTCCACTTATTTGTATTACTGGTCAGGTTCCAAGTACTTTAATTGGTACTGATGCTTTTCAAGAGGCGGATACTGTTGGACTTACTAGATCTTGTACCAAACATAATTATTTAATACAAAATGTTAACGATATTGAATCAATTATAACTGAGGCCTGTCATGTTGCTATGACTGGACGCCCTGGTCCGGTTCTTGTTGATATTCCAAAAGATATTCAAAATACTTGCCTTGAACATGAAGGTGGTGTCATTGTTACGAGAAAATCATACTCTGATCACAAAATCGAAGCTGACGAAGCTGATATTGATGCTGCTGTTGAATTAATTAAATCGGCGCAAAAGCCAATTTTCTACACAGGTGGTGGTGTTGTTAATTCTGGTCCTGAAGCTTCTAAAGAATTAATTAAATTAGTAAAACATACAGGTGCACCTATTACTAGCACTTTAATGGGTCTTGGATGTTATCCAGGAGATGATGATCAGTTTTTAGGCATGCTTGGAATGCATGGTACCTATGAAGCTAATCTTGCTATGGCTAAATGTGATGTTATGATCTGTGTTGGTGCCAGATTTGATGATAGAGTGACTGGTGATACCAAAAGATTCTCACTTGGCTCGAAGAAAATTCATATCGATATCGACCGTTCTTCAATTAATAAAAATATCAAAGTTGATGTTGGTGTCGTTGGTGATGCTTGTAAGATCTTAACCAAAATAAACGAAAAGCTTAAAGGGTATAAATTTCCAAAAGCCAAATATAAAGATTGGTGGGCATTTATTGGTAAATTACGCGAAGAGGATTCGTTTTATTTCGAACAAAAAGGTGAGCTTATAAAGCCACAAACTGCGATTAAAACTCTGCATGAAATGACCAAAGATCAAAATCCAATTGTGGCAACAGATGTTGGTCAGCATCAAATGTGGACAGCCCAATTTGTTGAGTTTTACAAGCCAAATAATTGGCTATCTTCTGGTGGTTTGGGTACTATGGGCTATGGTATGCCGGCTGCAATTGGTGCTCAAGTTGCAAATCCTAAACGTTTAGTTTATTGCGTAAGTGGTGAGGCTTCGATTCAAATGAATATCCAAGAGCTTGCAACTGCAAAACAATATCGCCTGCCTGTTAAAATTTTTATTATCAATAACCGCTTTATGGGAATGGTAAGGCAATGGCAAGAATTATTTCATGGTGATCGTTATTCTGAAAGTTATATGGAATCAATTCCTGATTTTGTGACTTTAGCGAAAAGTTATGGAATTAAAGGAATTCGTTGTGAAAAGCTTGATGATCTAAAGCCTAAGATCAAGGAAATGTTAGATCATGATGGTCCAGTTGTTTTTGATTGTTTGGTAGATAGATCAGAAAATGTATATCCAATGATGCCGGCAGGTGCTGCGCATTACGATATAGAATTAGGCCGTAAGAAAAAGCATAAAATTGATATTTAAAATGACAGAAAATTCTCAAAAACACGATAAGCATGTTATTGCAATTTTAATTGATAATGAATTTGGATCGCTTGCAAGAGTTGTAAATTTATTCTCAGCGCGTGGTTATAATATTGAAACCTTATCAGTTTCTGTAATTGATGCTAAAAGAAATCTATCAAGAATTACCATCACGACATATGGTTCTGCAGATGTAATTGAGTTAATTATTAAATTGCTTGAGCGCTTAATTCCTGTTCATAAAGTTTTAGATCTTTCAAGTGGTGCTCATATTGAAAGAAGCCTCGCTTTGGTTAAAGTTAAAACTTCAGAGCATGATGATGAAGTGATTAGAATCTCTGATATTGTTAAAGCTGAACTTGCAGAGAAAACCGATGATTATTTATTATTTGAGGTTGCTGATACCGAAGAAAATATCGATAGATTCATTAAGTTACTTAAGCCATATAATATTATTGAAATCTCGCAAACAGGTAGTGCTTCGCTTGGGCTTGGCCGTCATAATATCCTTGATTATGTCAAGGAATAATCAGTGTTGTGAGGTTTTGTTTTGGCGCATATTTCATTAACTAAACTTCGCCTTCAAAGACTTACACAAAGTAAAAAAGCTAAAGTCTCTATTAGCTTATTTTTAATAGTTACATTAATTGCTTTATTTGCTGAATTTATTGCTAATGATAAACCGCTTTATGTTAAATATGATGGAAAATCATATTTTCCGATATTTAAAACCTATCTTGAAACCGAATTTGGTGGCGATTTTTATACTGAGCCTGATTATAAGGATCCATATGTTCAAAAGCTTATTAACGAAAAGGGCTATTTTATTATGCCGCCAATACAATATAGCTATGACACCATTAATTTTAATCTAGGCTCACCGCCACCGACGGCACCAGATTATGATAACATACTTGGAACGGATGATTTAGGTCGTGATGTTTTAGCTCGTTTAATTTATGGCGTTCGCTTGTCGCTAGCATTCGGAGTATTATTGACAATTCTTGGTAGTGTTGTTGGGATTACATTAGGAGCACTTCAAGGCTATTATGGTGGTTGGTTTGATCTGGTATTTCAAAGATTTATTGAGATTTGGTCAAATATGCCAATTTTATTTATTTTGATTATTTTGTCGGC
Source organism: Rickettsiales bacterium (assembly GCA_038120515.1). GTDB lineage: Bacteria > Pseudomonadota > Alphaproteobacteria > Rickettsiales > JABIRX01 > JADHOX01. Next base: position 8,426 of record JAYOLW010000030.1, read on the forward strand.
GATAATTACACCAAATTTCTTGTCATTATTATTGATTTTATTTGCCTTTAGTTGGATGGCGCTGGTGCAACCAGTAAGGGCTGAATTTCTAAAAACTCGTAAGTTAGAATATATCAAAGCTGCTCGTGCCGCTGGGGTCAAAGAATCATCGATTATCTTTAAACATTTATTGCCTAATGCTTTAGTTAGCACCCTTGCATTCTTACCTTTTATTTTATCGGGATCGATCATTACCTTAACTTCGCTTGATTTCTTAGGTTTTGGCATGCCGGCTGGTTCGGCATCGCTTGGTGAATTATTGGCCCAAGGTAAGAATAATATCTCTGCTTATTGGATTGGCCTTACTGGTTTTTTTGTTACTGGTTTCTTATTGACGATTTTAATTTTTGTTGGTGAATCAGTTCGAGATATTTTTAAAAGTAATTAATTGAAACTTTGTTTTTGTTGCTTATACCGAGATAAAATTTTGTTTTTTATTATGAAAAAAATCTTAGTTATCTTATCGATTCTAACATTATCATCTTGTATTGAATATAATTACTCACCTGTAGCCCATCGCAATAATTTCGTCTTAAGTGAAATTGATTTTACTGAAGATTTTAAAACTGGTAAATCTTGTGCTAAGCTTAAAGGAATTAGGTTTGATGGTTCACGCTCAATCATTGATGCTGCAAAAAACGGCGGTATAAAAAATGTTGTTTTCGTTGATCACACTGAAACTAAAAAATTATTTAGAAAACCTGTTTATTGTACAGTAGTTTACGGACGCGAGTAATTTATTATTCTCGTCCTTGGCCTAGGCCTTGATTATGTCCTTGTGCCGTAGCTGTTGGCGCTGATACCTCGC
>JAYOLW010000031.1:0-8334 GCA_038120515.1 Rickettsiales bacterium
TATTACTTCTTTAATTTTATAAAATCATTAATTCCTACTTATACATTATTAGTTGCTATAGTGACATTATCTGTTGCATATTTAGCATTATTAAGGATTGCTGCAAACTATGGCCCTCTTGCTGTAGAAGAAGATATGAAAGAACTACCTGAACTTGGATCAACTGTAAAATCAGGACTTCACTTCTTATTACCAATAGCTGTATTAATTTGGTGTTTAATGATAGAAAGATTATCACCTGGTTTATCTGCTTTTTGGGCTACAGCCTTCATGATCTTTACAACCTTAACACAAAGAATAGTTATTAACTATTTTCAAGACAAATTAGATTTAAGAAATGATGCTAAATTATCGTTTAATGATTTTATAGATGGCATGATTACTGGTGCCAAAAATATGGCAGCAATTGGTATTGCAACAGCTGCAGCCGGTATTATCGTTGGTAGCGTTACCCAAACTGGTATCGGTGCCAAAATGACAGAATTAGTAGCGCTAATTGCTGGTGACTCTATAATGCTAATGCTAATTTTAACTGCAGTAATTTGTATAATACTTGGCATGGGTCTTCCAACAACTGCGAATTATATTGTTGTATCAAGTTTAATGGCATCAGTAATCGTGGAACTTGGTAAACAAAATGGCTTAATTGTACCTCTAGTTGCAGTACATTTCTTCGTATTTTATTTTGGTATAATGGCTGATGTTACTCCACCAGTAGGACTCGCTTCCTTTGCAGCTGCAGCTGTATCAGGTGGTGACCCAATAAAAACAAGTTTTCAGGCATTTTTATATAGTACAAGAACAATGATCCTGCCATTTGTATTCATTTTTAATAATGATTTGCTACTTATTGGTATAGATAGTTTATGGGATAGTATTATAATTTTTATAACTGCATCAATTGCAATATTAGTATTCTCTGCTGGTTCACAAGGTTATTTTATTGTTAAGAACAAGATTTCTGAGTCTATAGTGCTTGTTATTATCTCATTAACATTATTTGTTCCATCATTTTGGATTAATAAAATCAAACCACCATATAAAGAAGTTTCAGTTGGTAAATTGGAACAAGTTTTAAATCAAGGCACTAATGAAGTTAGGCTAAAAGTTAAAGGTGAAGACTTTATAGGTGATGAAAAGAATTTTGTCGTAGACATTACATTTAACGATCAGCTAAATGCTTCTGATAAATTATCTGATTATGGTATAAGCTTGTATGAAATGGATAATAAATATTTCATTGATTCTGTTAAATTTGCAAGTAAAGCAGAAAATGATGGTATTATGTTTGATTTTGAAATAACAAACTTATCTATTGCGCAAAATCAACCTGGAAAAATAGTTGTATATATTCCAGCATTAATTATGCTAGCCATTATTACATCATTTCAATATTCACGTCGTAAGGAGGAACAAAATGTATAATAACATATTATATCCAGTTGATATTTTTGAAGAATCTTCTTGGAAAAATTCACTGCCAATTGTAAAAGAATATTGTTCAACATTTAATGCGACATTGCATATAATGACAGCTATTCCAGATTATGGTATGTCTATTGTTTCGCAATATTTTCCTAAAGGGTCACTTGACACACTTGTTGATAAGACTCAAAAAGCTTTGCATGAATTTGTAGACAATCAAATAAAAAGCAAAAAAATTAAAATTGGTAACATTATCGTTAGTAAAGGTGGAGCTGTATATCAATCAATTATCGACACAGCAGAAAGAATTGATTCTGATCTTATTATGATTCCTGCTCATCGTCCAGATCTTACAGATTATCTTTTGGGTCCCAACGCTGCTAAAGTAGTTAGACATTCAAAAATATCAGTTCTTGTAATGAGATACTAAAAAGTTTTTTAAATGTCATTTGAACAAATCAAGCCGCATTTAAATATTGTATCAGATCAAGTTAACAAATTTTTAAGAAAAAAGTTTTCTGAATTTGATGATCATAAATTATCTGAATTCATTAATATAATTGAATATGGTGTAATTGGATCTGGAAAAATGATACGTCCTTTTCTATCTTGTATTATTGGAGAGGCAATTAATCAAAACCCAAAAGATGTAATAAAAATTGCTGCGGCAATTGAGTTGATTCATTGTTATTCTTTAATTCATGATGATCTTCCTGCAATGGATAATGATGATATGAGAAGAGGCAAACTCTCAACTCACAAAGCCTTTGGCGAAGCAAATGCAATCCTCGCTGGAGATGCTATACAAAGCCTTGCATTTGAGATCTTATCAGAAATTGATAACCCAAACACAGTAAAGATAATTAATTTATTTGCTAAAGCCATTGGTACAAATGGTTTGGTTGGTGGCCAATTTCTAGATTTGAATTTTGAAGGTAGTAAAGATGTTGATTTTGATCTAGTTAATACAATTATCTCTAAAAAAACTGCAGCATTAATTGAAATTGCCTGTACTTTACCTGTATATCTGGATAAAAGATATGAAGATTATCTAGATAATATTTCAAACTTCGGTAATAATTTTGGTATCGCTTATCAAATTACTGATGATATATTAGATGCAAAAGGCGACGCTAGTAAAATGGGTAAAAATACTTTAAAAGATGCTGAAAAAGGCAAGCCTAATATTCTAGCCATTATGGATATTGATAAGGCTTCAGAGCTTGCTAATCAACTTATTGAAAATGCTAAAGCTAATATCGCTATTTTAGAAGAAAAAGCCGAGCCACTAATAATCCTAACTGATTATTTAATAAACAGAGATAATTAGCAAATTACACAACATGAAGCTTGTGAGGAATTAATTGCGGATCTTTCGCTATTTAATTGACCTACAAAATGATTTTCTTCTTTTACTTCACCGTCATCTTCAATTGCACCAACTACTTTTGCAGATCCAGACTTCTTAACAGCATCTAACAATTTAGTCATTTCTTTATCTTTTAATGTTTCAAATTTTTCCGAAACTTTAACAAGAAAATTATTTTCGTAGAATTCAAATAATTTATTACCCATTGCATCTGGTATTTCTGTTAATGTTAATCTTGCCTTTTCTAATCCATGTCTTGTTATAAGCTCAGGTACCCGAACAATTAGCTCAGCTTTTTGAACTGTCTCACCAAACTCTGCATAGTTTATAAAAATATTTTTAATAGTTTTTGGCATCATATCATCTTGATAATGCTGTTTGAAATACTTAAATATCCTATCAAATTCACCTTTGGAATTATTGTCGTTATCTTTATACGGTAAAAAATGATTTTCAAAAGTTATAGCACATACCACATGGCATATTTCATGCATTAAAATCGACAATACTGAATGACCATGTGATGAGGCTCCTACGATAATTTGTTTACCTGGAATAGATACTCCTGTCATTTTTTTACCTTCAGAATTCCTATATAATGAATATGATTTGAGATTTTTTAGATCAAATTTAATTGCAGAATCTGGATCTAATGAGAAAAGCTTTAATAAAGGCTCAACCATCTCAAAACTCTCGTTATCAACTGGTTGTAATGGTTTCTCAGCATCATAAGCATCTAAATCTAGTTTTGAGAACTGACTAGCAAAAAGAAAATTATAAAAATAATGAGCATCTAATTCTGAAGCACGACAATGAATTGGATAAAGCTGGGTTTTAGCAGTTAATGTATTTCTAAGCCAATCCTTAGAATCAATATATAAAACTCGCATAATTTGATTAACCCTTTTTTCAAAATTATCTTGCTGTGATTTATTCAAACCTAATAATGCATATTCCTTATCAAAATTATAAGTGTGTGTTATGCCTTCAGATTTAAGTATTGCCCATATATGAGCTCTAGTTGGTTTATCTAATAAACATGCAGCTAAGGTTAAACCATTAATATCCAAAATTCCGGCTTTTTCAATCTTGTCTAATGAAGCAGAATTAATATCTTTTAAGGTTCTTAGTTCTGATAGGCTCCTTGTACATGATACATTAACACCTTCTAATATCAGGTTTTTTACTAAATCTATCTCACCATTTGAGACAGAAACTAAAAAGTCTTGTTCTCGATAAATTAGTGTTTTAAGAATTTCATCAAACTCTTGGAATCCTTCGTCGTAAAAACTACTCACAATATCAGGTATTTCCAAATATAATCTTTTGATAAATTCTGCATTAGATGCTAAAAAATTAATAAAAGTTATATAATAATAATGTTCATAAGAAATATATGGGTCTTCACTTTGTCCGAAAGGTAAAGCATCCTCGCCAAATTTATTTGCAAGACCTATAAAATCACAAGCTTCGGCAAGAAATTTTATAACATCTGCTTTTTTATCTGAATCCTGAACAATTTTCTGAAAAGCGTCATTATATACTTCTTCATTTTCGGTGAGCTCAAAAAATATTGCTTGTAATGTATCAACAGTATTATCCTCTAGATAGCTTTCCCAATCTTGCTGACAAAGCTTAAAAAAACTAGGATTTACTCTGAGGAGCAAAAAACTAATAGGTGTTAACCCATCTAATTTTTTCGCTCCACCTTTATAAATATTACCCCAGAAATCATGCCATTCCTCGTCATCAATGTATTGTTCTACAGATATTATTAATTCAAGTAATCTTAAGCATTCTGCTTGACTAACAGCTTCTTTAGCTAAGTTTTCGAGATTAATTACAATACCAGCTAAAGTCTCCTCATCAACAGAAGAATCTTCACTGTCAGAATCAGGAAGATATGGCTCAGATTGAACAGATGATGATTCTGAAGGACTTAGGCTCTCTTCTTCAGAATCGTATGCATCTGAAGAATGTAAACTACCTGCATGAGAATTATCTGTAGCCTGTGAATTGATAGAATTTGATCTAGATCGTGTCATTTTGATAATATGTAATATTTTTACCTCATGGTGGCGAAATATTATATATTTAAAAGTTTAAATGTCAGTAATAATGATTTAATCAACAAATCCATTACTTTGCTTCTGCCACAAATCCTGATAATGACCTTTAACCTTTATCAATTCTTGATGCGATCCATCCTGAATAATAGAGCCTTTATCAAATACTAGAATTCTATCGACATTCCTAAGCGTCGATAATCTATGTGCAATTATAATAGTAGTTTTGCCTTTGCTTAATTCTTCAATAGAGTTTTGAATATGATTCTCCGTGACAGAGTCAAGAGCAGAGGTCGCTTCATCTAAGATAATAATTGGTGAATTCTTAAGGAATGCCCGAGCAATAGCAATTCTTTGTCTTTGGCCACCAGATAGCTTAACGCCTCTTTCACCAACAAGAGTATCATAACCATTGGGTAAATCATTTATGAACTGATCTGCATATGCAAATTCTGCAGCTTTTTTAACATCTTGTCTTGATATATTTTCAATACCAAAAGCTATATTATCATAAATACTTCTATGAAATAATAATGGGTCCTGAGGAATAAGTGATATTTGATTCCTAAGTGAATTTAATGTATAATCCCTGATATTTTTATTATCAATTTTAATAGATCCATCGTTAATTTCAAAATAACGCATGATTAAATTTACAAAAGTTGTTTTACCACTACCAGAATAACCAACTAAACCAATTTTACTGCACGGACTTATAACAATATTTTGATTTGCAAAAATATTATCATTTCTTTGATAACTAAATGATACATTCTCAAACACAATCTTAGGCTCTAAGATTTTATGGTCATTAGCATTCTTAGTATCTTTGATCTCATGCTTTGTTTGAATTAGCTCTAATGCCTGCTTAGCCTTACCTATAGCCTGGAAAAATCTTGGTAGTTCAGTTCCAGATATCCAGGCCATAATCGTTAATCCCCAATTAGTATAAAAGATATAAACCATATCGGTTGCTGAAATATATTCCAGCTGCCAGAATTTAACCAAAATAATTGTATTAAGAACACCCTGAAACGCAAAACAAACTATCCCTAGAATAAGACGTATTTTAAAATCAAATAACAAAACATGACGATGTTTTGAAAATTCATCATTTTGATATTTAGCAAGATATGCTAATTGTCTTCGTTCAGCAGCATAAGATTTAATTGCAAAAATATTGGAAAAATTATCAACAATCTTTCCAGATAAACTACTTTTACTCGCAGCATGAATTTTAGCAAGGTTACCGCATTTTCTTCCGAGAAAATAACAAACACATAAATGCAGAAAACACCATAAGATTAGCAGTATCGCAAAGATCGGATGCATCCAAAAGAAAAAGCTACTACCAATAATAAAAGCAACTAATGATGGTACAAATAAAATAATCAAACTTTGTATAATTTGCGTCAAATTATCTGTCATATCACTAATTTTATTGGCAATAGAACCAGCAAAATTATTTTGGAAGAACTCATATGAATGCTGGTTCAAATAATCAATCATAAATAAACGCACATTTTTCTCAAACGTCGGAAAAGTTTTTGTGCTTATATAATCCCACGAGCGAAACATAAAATTATTTAAGAGCCATATAGTCGCTCCGAGCCAAACCCATAAGGCAATATGAGCCCATATATCTGATTTATCTCCTTGATAATTAATTATCACATCTAGAAATTTCTTAAACACAAAAGGTAAAACCGTTTGATCAATACTCCAAGCCAGATGTAAGATAAATAAAGCAAGAAAAGATTTCTTTTGCTTAAAACAAAAATATTTTGTAAATTGGTATAAATTTTTTGCGTAAATCATAATAAAATTCCTTATTTCTTATGCCCATTACCGAGCAATTATTACAAATTTTTATTGATCAATTAGTTGCAAGTTTAGTTGTACCAATGCGTGAAGCATATATTTTAGATATGATCGAGAACTTAAATTCAGAAATATATTTAATCGGCTTAATACTTGCATGGCTTGGTAGCATTATCGGCGGCATATTAAGTTATATTATTGGTTATTTATTAGCAAATGGATTTTTTAATTTTGACAAGAAAAATTTAGACCCAAAGAAATATAAAAACCTACATTATTTCATGCTGTTAGTACCACTAAATTATTTTGGCGGTGTTATTACTTTTCTCGCTGGCTTTGGACATATGAATAAAAAGAAATTTATATTATACCTTACAGCTATCAATAGTGTTTTTTTTATAGCCAAATCTATCATTTACCTGGTTAAATAAAACCCTTTAAGAACTCTCCTACTGGCATCCTGCTTTTGCCTTCATACTGCACAGATTCAGGAATGATAACCCCATCAGAGCATTTAAAACTAAGCTTATCTTTACTGATTTTTATAGCTTCATTTTGCATTGAATTTTCAAAACTTGCTTTAAATATCTTAAGTCTTTTACCATCAAGATATGTAAATGCTGCTGGATAGTCTGCAAGTCCTCTAATAAGGTTTATAATTTCATAACCATTTAAAGAAAAATCAAGCTCAGTTTCGGCTTTGGTGATTTTAGCTGCATAAGTAACCCCCTCTTTAGATTGAGGCGAATATGTGGCTGAGCCTTGAGCAATTTGGTCAATTACTTTTAGGGTTAAATCGGCACCAATATTTGCAGATATGTCATGTAGCTCACTTGCTGTCATATTATCTGGTATCAATAGGTTTTCTGATAAAATAACATCACCCTGATCTAATTCTTTGGTCATGCTAATAATACAAATATCAGTCGATTTATCACCTGCAATGATTGTTCTTTGGATTGGCGCAGCACCACGCCATCTTGGCAGTGAAGATGGGTGAATATTAATCGCCCCATATTTTGGAATATCAAGTAAAGACTGCGGCAGGATAAGCCCATACGCACAAACAACTAATAAATCTGGCTGCATATTTGCTAAAGCCTCAATATCTGACTGTTCTTTAAAATTTATGGGCGTTAAACATTTAATGTTATTTTTATCACAATATTCATGTATAACTGTTTTAAGTATCTTTTTACCTCTATTTCTAGCTCTTGGTGGTTGAGAATAACAACAAACCAGTTCATTTTTAGATTTATGAATTGCTATCAGTGCCGGAAGAGCAAACTCCGGACTCCCCATATAAATAATTTTCATTAATAAACTTTAACAGTTATGAATTTATTATTTTTTTTTTAACAAAAGTAAATGATTTCAGTTCATAATTATAAGGTAAAAATTATTAAGATATTGTAGAAAACAGTAAATATATGTTGCTAAAAATATCACAATAATATATAGCATTCGTCATAAAATTGAGAATGATATGAAAGAAAATAGCCTAAAACATTCCTCTAAGAAATCCTTAGATTTATATGAAGAAAAAAATCCCATCAATGACGATTTAGATTCAAAGAGCGTAATCTCAGATATTACCGAATTCGAGACAATGACTGAGCCAGACTTTCAGTCTCTTCCACATGACGAATATTC
>JAYOLW010000032.1:0-6173 GCA_038120515.1 Rickettsiales bacterium
AAGAGGTTTTTCACCCATTCGATCCCTAGCTAAAATTAGAAAACGAGATTGCTTATCCCATACTGCAATTGAAAACATACCCACTAATTTTTTAAAAGTATCTTCGATACCCCAAATTTCGAAAGCAGCCAATATGGTTTCTGTATCTGAATGTCCGACCCAAGGTCGATTTAACCCAATAGTTTCAAGATCTTCTCTAATACTAGTATGATTATAAATTTCTCCATTAAAAACTAAAACATATTGACCGGATGGTGACAACATTGGTTGACTCCCCGATTTTGATAAATCAACTATTGATAATCGTTGGTGTCCAAAAAAGATGCCGTTATGTAAATCATACCAAAAGCCGGAATCATCTGGACCACGATGAACAATTGCAGAACACATTCGATAAATATCATGGCGATGATTAGACGGAGTAGTTGAATAAAACCCGGCTATGCCACACATTATTGCAAGAGGGGTGAAATTGAAAATCTTTTTAAATTAGTCTTAGAAATAGACCACTTTATTCTGTGAGAATTAAGATATAAAATAGATTGAAGTAAAAATAGAATAAAATAAAAGTTAATTAGATGGGGTGATTTCAGTGAATACAGGGATATTGAAATTAATAAACATGAATAATATTTATACTTAGTATATTTAGATAATTGAAAAGCATAAAAAAGAAAAACGGAAGAGATGATAATCCAAAAAGAAAAACCTATGAGACCATATTTTTCAATGATCGAAAATGCACCATAGCTTCGAATTGATTCATTCACATAATGCGAAGTATCAATACCAAAAAAGGACAAGGAACTCCGACCAAAAATATTTAAATTCTGGGTGTAATAAATAATTTCATTCGACTTCTGAGTAATTATTGAACCAAGTAATAAGGAAAATGGTTGGATAAATAAATATATTAATGGAAACAATAAAAGAAATAAAAGAAGCATCCTAGTAGTTAATTTAAATATGCAGTAGAAGATGAAGAAAGAAGCAGTGAGGCAAATTATACAATATACAGAAAAACTTAGAATAATTGAAATTCCTATTATAAAAGTGCAAACTAGATATACTCTGCTGATGGAAGAGGAAAAATGTAGAGACATAAAAAATAGAGGTAATAGTGTCATGCACAATATGCTAGGTTCTGTCGAGAATCCCATAAACCTGACAAAATTGTAGTTATTAATGTTATAAGACCACTCTCCTATTAATAGAAAAAGATATGGAGAGTAAAAGATTTCTCCCCATTCGGAACGATGAAAAGCATCATTATTTGATTCAAAAATCCGTAATTCATTTATATTCCATTTGAAGTGTTCTCCAATGCTAATAGTAATAAAGTGGAAAACTAAAGCGAACAACAGGTATAATGAGTAAAACGCAGTCAATAATTGAAATACCTTAGAAAAGTTAAGTTTTGAACTAAATACCAAAAGTAAAATAAACACATATAATATATACCTTATATTGGTATATAATAGGTACTTATGAATAAATAAATGTATAACCAAAAATACAATAAATATATATGGCAAAACATTTATTTTAACTTTTTGATTATATAATAATAACAAAAGAACTACACAGAATAATATTATTGAGTGCGAAATATTATCTCTAAATAGTATTAAATCAAATGGGATAAAAAGACCTCTCATTGAAATAACAATGATGGATGCTGCTAAGATATGATGCATCTGTTTATGAACTTTATATTATATTGAATTTTTAGCGGTTAAGTTTTCCAACCAAACTATGAACATCAAAACGGACCACAATGCATTTGTATGATTTTCACCTCAAAAATGCTTTTCCCAAACTTCTGTTCTCGTACTCTCATTTAAATAACTATAATTTTTCGACCCAGAATTAGTTAACACATCCTCTACCCAATGTGGTTGATAAAAAAATTATTAAAAATACAAATATAATTAACATAAAAGATGATTTTCCTTAGTTGTTTAGAAATATAAATATAAATAGCATATGAGTATTAATATAATATAGCCTCAAAATAGTATTATGAAAATCGAATAATATTAACTGTAAAAGTGTAACTAACAAGTACAAAACTAGTGTAAGATAGAAACTGCAAAGTCTGTTATCTTTTAAAAATTCTTTAATGTTAAAAATATTTATTGTAAGTTTTGTTTAAGGTTTGCTTTGGTTTAAATATAAAAGATATTATCATAAAATAGAAAGATATTAAATAATTTTTCTGGTGAAAGTGAGCTTTAGCTAGTGACAGTCTCATCCAGTTTGGCAAGCTTACCAGTTTGTATCGTTTATTTCGTAAATGAAGATTTATAAGTTCATCTATAAAGATTAAAGTTTTGCGTGCACTGCTTATATTATCAATTCCAAAACTATAATAACCTAAGGTTGATTTAATTCTATAAAATTTGATATTTAGCTTTGCTAACCTAAGCCATGCATCATAGTCCTCCGTAGCTATTAATTTTAAGTTTTCAGAAAAGCCATCGATTTCTAGTAGTAAGCTTCTTTTTGTAACTACACTAGAAGTAACAATTCCATTACCATTATATAGGAGGTCTAGATAAATTGGTAATTTTAAATCTCTAGTTTCCATAAATGATGTTTTCTTTGATCTACTAATATCGGAAATGGCCATTAAGTCATGATAAACAAAATCATTAAAATTCTCTAAATATTCAACAGAAATTCTAAGTTTATCTGGTAACCACCAGTCATCTGCATCTAAAAAAGCAATATACTTGCTAGTAGAAGCATTGATGCCAATATTTCTTGCTCTTGCAGGCCCTCCAAAATTTTCACAATATAACCAGTTTATATTTAATATATTTTTATAAGATCCTACAACTAATCGAGTCTCATCAGTCGAGCCGTCATCGCAAACAAAGACATCAAAGTTCTTAAATGTTTGATTCACTAAAGATCCAATACTACGATGTAAAAGGTGAGCCCGATTAAAAGTAGGTATTACTACACTTACTAAGTAATTATTATTTATTATTAATTAAGTATATTTGCTATAAATTTATGAACAGCAACTCGATCTACCTTACTAAAGCAGTCGTACAACACATCATCTTTGTTGGCACTATTAAAAACTTTCTTTATAGAGAAGTTTTCAATTTGATTTTTCAAATCATTACATGAATAAACAACTTTACATTTATTAATGTATTTATGAGGAATTGGATTTGATGTAATGCCAGTACGACTGCCAATTATCATAATATCTAAACCATATACCAAAGCTTCTACGCAAGCAGAGGAAGTAGATCCTACAAGCAAATTACATCTTCTAACATTAAAATAAAAACTTTGGTCACTTATTACAATATTTGTAAAGTTTTTTTGTAAATCATTTCTAATGTTATCAGTACTTACAGCGGGATGTAAATTTACAATTATTTCATATGTATTTGGCTCAGCAGTTTTCTCAACTGCATTATACAACATTTTTAAGTTTTCCAAAGATGTATTTAAGCATATTGAGAATGGAATTAATATTTTAATTTTATTTTTTTCAATAGGTGGCTCCCAAGGTTTGTATAGATGCTGGAAACGGAATGCTGGAGCAACAATTGTTTGAATGTTATAATGTGTTTTTGGAGTTTCTAATAAACAATCACCCGTAACAGCAATCAAATGAGGTGTTAATAGATGATCGTCTTCATATTTAGTTGGAGCTAAATAAAAGTTATAAATTGGACAAATAACAAAACCTTGGTAAGCGCACACTTTAACATCAGGAAAATGTTTTCTTAAACCAAGAATCATACCTCGATCAATCACTTGATTTTCATACCATTCTATAAAACCCTCAATTGAAATATTTCTATATTTTAATCGTTTAATAAAATTATAATTAATACCAGAAATTAATTTCGATATACTAAATCTGTTAAATATTATTTCATCTTTAATAAAATCATAAATATTATAATTTTTTACTTTTAAATTTACATTTCTTAAATTTATCTTTCCTAAAGGTAAAATAATTAAATTCAACCAATCTTTGACACTGAGAAAGGGTTCTTTCGGTAGAAAATTCTTTTGTTTCAATAATTTAAGATAACTTGGTAAAAAACCTTTACCCATTAATAAAGTAGGTACATATAGAATTTCAGAATCAATTTTGCTACCAGCGTGTTCAATTAAATTAGGAAAGTATCTGTCATTATAAACTCCATCATTAATGGTTCCTTGACCATCACTTCCACTGTAAACAAATGTATCAATAAGAAATAATTCTTTGCCTCTAATCAAATTCAGTCTATGGAATGAAGAAAGGGCCCATTTACAGAGTATAATAGCTACATATTTTGCATATCTATAAAGTATGATATTTAATATGCTTATTCTACTTTTTTTATTACCAACAAAAACAACATTTAAAGACTCTTTTTTAAAATTTTTTAAAATAAATCTATATAGACAAAAATCATCAACATGAACTTCTAAAATTTTGTTTTGCGATGAAATGATTTCTAATAAACGAATCTTACAAAGCCTTTCAAATAAATGGCTCTGGTGTGGGTTTCTCGATGCAAGTGAAGAAAAATACCAATTATAATTGTTATTATTCTTCTCATAAATATTACCGATAATTCGGTTAAATACATCTTGAATATCTGGAACAATTTTGTTGTAGAGCTTACTCTGCTCTACTGTCAGAGACCTAAAGTCAAGATTTGCTAATTTTTGCAAGCCCAATCAAACATTCTCTCTATGCCTTCGTCAAATCGAACATTAGCTTTCCATGAGAGTTCCTTTTCAGCCAATGTCGAATCAGAATATATACCAAACATATCTCCTGGAGTAGATTCTACATACTCGATTTCAAGGCTACGATTGAAAAGGTTATTTATTTTATCAATAATATTATTAACTGAATATTTTTGCCCACTTCCTATATTGTAGCAATTAAATTCATTTTTCTGCATTAAAAGAGCTTTATAAAAGGCATCAACAACATCATCTATATTCACTAAATCCCGGAACCTATCTCCACTTCCCTTTACGATAATCTTCTGGTTTTTTATTGCCTGTGCTAGGTATATACTAACCATTCCTTGGCGAAGATTTCTTAGATTTTGACCAGGGCCATATACATTAAATAATCTTAGTGCTGTGGTGTTTATTCCAAATTTCGAGTAAAGCCTTAGATAATGTTCACTCGCTAACTTTCCAACCGCATAAAAGGAGGTTGGATGTAAAGACATATTTTCATGAACAGGTTGTTCATCTGAATTTCCGTAAACTGACATACTCGACGCATAAATAAATTTCGAGCAACCTGTTTTGGTTGCATAGTCAAGTAGCATCAAAGTCGATTGTGTGTTCGTTTGCAGATCATAAGTTGGATCATCGAAGCTTATTTCTCCTGAACTTTGTCCGGCAATATGGATAATTGCATCAAATTTCTTTTTTCCGAGTTGTGCAATTACCGCAGGGTCACTGCAGTCACCAATAATAAATTCTACACCAGGGGGTATGCTCTCTTTATCACCTGTTGATAAATTATCTATGGTTAACACTTTATGATCATCATTTAGTAGCTTATTAGCCAATGATGAACCTATAAAGCCTGCAGCACCTGTAACGAGTAAATTCACTAAAATTATTTTAATGCAAGATTCAATCTTTTTTTTAGAATAACATTACTCATTTTTATCAGCAATATATATGACATAATTCTCATCTAAGACTTCATGCTTGATACTGTACCCAATTGAATGGAACATAAAATAATAATCTGAGAGTCTGTAATAATGGTCTCCCAAAATTTTGTCGGGAGGGAAAAGTTCATAGAAGTTAACACTAATCTTACGATGACGGATTATTTTTTTTAAAAATGCGAAAATAATCTTACTAACACTAATGTAATGCTCACCAACTAGAATAATGCGCCCTTTCGGTTTTAAAACACGATCGCATTCAAGTAGAAGATTTAGTGGTTTATCAGCGTGATGAAAAGCTTGTGAAAGGTAAATTAAATCAATACTAGCATTTTCAAAATTAAACTCATAGAAACTACCGATATATCTATTTATTTTCTTTGATTCTCCATTGACCATTTTTACGGCATGCTCAAATAACTCATTTATTCTATGTTCTGAGATATCCACACAGTGCAGATCATTAACTTGTGGTAATTTAGAAAGCAAGGCTGACACCCAACC
>JAYOLW010000033.1:0-4100 GCA_038120515.1 Rickettsiales bacterium
AACCTGTATAAATGGTTATTTATAATAATAGTATAATATAATTACCTGTATAGTGCAAGTTTTTATATAGTTTTTAATTGATGAATCGTATCTGCCATCCAAGAAGAAAGTTTGTTCGACATTTTAGTTAAGTATTTTTTATCAGCAGCATTTAATAACGATGCACATCTATCTAAAATATCTGTAGTAATGTTCTCTTTTCCTAAATAATTCAAAGCGTTTAGGATTAGTACTACTTTTCCAGGAGTATCAATAGGAGGATTAATTTTGGTATGTTTGAAGCAAATTCTATTTTTACCTATTTTTCTTTCAAATGACCTTCCTGTGGTTAAATAATGATTTTGCGCTGGTACTTGATTAGACAAACCCAAAATATTAGCACAAACCGCACCAGAAGGGAAAATTGACACTCCTAAAGAATGTGCGATAGCTTTTGCAATATCATCAATAGATGGAGGAATAACTCCAATATCCTTTTGAATAATAGGATAATAATAAATACCCCAATCAATTCTTAAAATAATATCATCATCAATTAATCGAGTTAAATTTTTGTCGATTGTATTTCTTGTGGATAAATCAGCAAAATCTTTAGCACAGAAAACCCATCCTCTTTTTTTAGATTTGATTCGATTAAGGATTTTTGATTTTAAAGTCATTACAGTTAAATTAAAGAAATTATGTCATAAATATATTATAATATTTCTGACAAATATGTCAATCAAATTACTTTGTTCAATTGACATCTACTTCGTCCTTTAGGGCGGAGTGGATGTCAATGGAGAATTAAACGAAAAAGTGGTGAGTTCCATTTTGGAAATATCCACTAAACATGAGCTATTGCTGGAAAAAAACAAATTCAGATGAGACGATGCTTGAAGAGCTTTTGAATGGAAACAAACTTTTAGATAATGGCTTTTTAGAAGTCGAAGATGAGCATTTTAGAATTAGCGATGGTCTTCTCTGCAAATATATTCAAAAATTTAGGTAACAATCGTTTTAAAAATATTTGACTATTTGTAATATTAAAATACATTAGAATTTAAGATCACTCACACTTTTGATCTTAGTTCGCACTATCACAAGCCAGTTCGTACACTTTTAATATCTTTAGCAATTACAGAACCAATCTGAGCCGATGTTAAATTTTAAAAACATCTGCTTTAAATCCTCTTTTACCATATTTAAACCAAAAGCCAGTATATCAAAGGCTATATCAACTATTACAGAATCCATATCAACCGCTTGACCTGTGGCTTGCCTTCCCCACCATTCTTCTTTGTTCTTGTATTCCACGATGATTTCACCACGATCTTTTAATTTTTGTAGCAACCATTTACTCACAAGCCAAAATTCGTAAACTTCTGGATAATCAATTAATCCATTTTCTTCAGCAGATTCAAACAAAGCTTCTTGATATTCATTGAATGTTCTTTCTGTGATATTAAATGTCATGAATTCCAAAGTTTCATCGTCACCTGAAAATTTACTTTTTAATATTAAATCATCTTTGATTTTTTCTTGATCATCTTTGCTCAAATCACAAAAATCTCTAAATGAAAATTGTAAATACCTGTCATTTTGTTTAAATTCTAATGTCTCAGAATCATTACGTTGCAAATCTGAAACTAGTAAGTTTTGAGTTTTGTAAAAGCTGCTAGTAATTAAGTTGTTTACCTTTCGGATTTCTTTTTTCAATGAAATTAAAGTTTGTTCAGTCATGAGTTTGTATGAAAAAAATTAATAAAAGTGGTATATGCAAAAACTGCATATACCTTCTGCCTTATGGCGAATGTGAAAGGAGGGTGAATTTTACAAGGGCAAATTTTTACTTTTTTGTTTTAGCAAGTGAATGGCAAAGCCATAGAGAAAAAAGTAACAATTTGGGAATACCATGACATACCCTTGTAAAAGAGGGAGGAAAGACCTAATGAATATGAAATGCTAAACATGGGTTTTTGCAAGAGTAGTAGTTTTCAACTACTACCAGCAGACAATATTTCATGTGCAGCTTGAATTGCTCTTTTGAAGTTTGCTTCTTTAATGTCATCTTCATTAATCCAATCAGCTATGTAACCTCTCGAATATTCAAGATCTTTAATTTTACCTAGAGAACTAGATACTAAATATGCAGTTGTTTCAGCTTCAAATTCTTCAATAGAACGATCAAGCATTCTTCCATCAACTATTTGACTTTTGTCTTTGTGTAAAAGGCAATGAGCTATTTCATGAATTGCGGTTTTAAATGGATTGTATGCTACTGGATTAATGGCTATTTTTCCTTCATTTGGAATAGCATATCCCTGACAATTTCCATTTAACATCTGAAAACTTTCTTGTTTAATATTTAAAGAGTTTAATGCCTTATCTAAGCAAAACTCTGGTGATGACTCAATTTCATATTCTTTGCCTTCTGTTTGCGACAATGAAAACCAATTCTTTTTCATTATGAAGCTTGTTTTAGTAATCACATTGTTTTCATCTTCTGGATCTTTGGTTTTTTTAACAATCGGTAAGTACAAGCTAATTGCTTTACTGCCTTTTTTGACATTTCTGCCAAGTTTTTTCCAACCATTAAAACTATTGATTGGTTCTATTGTAAACAATTGAGTTATAGCTAATATTTGATTATTATAGCTATATTTATGAAATAAGTTGTATGCTTTGTGTATTTTAGATGGCTGATCAAAAATTTCTGATAAGTAATCTTTGTAATTAATGTTTAATTCTTTTGTCATTTTCATATTTAAAAAGGTTAATAAATTGTGATTTGACAAAGTGAGAAAAATTTTAATGTCTAAAGTAGTAGCAAAGCGACTTTTGACATTAAAAGGGCTACCGCACCGCATTTTTTGAACTAAAAGCACTTACATTTATTAGCTTTTTTTGATAATGACTAAATTATTTACTAATATGAAAATACTTTCATTCATACTTTGTGGCATGATGATCTTTGGCGTTAATATAACAAAGGCCTCAACAATGACAAAAAATGAGCATTACTATAACGCTTTCTTCTGCAATTCCGTAAATGGTTTAGTAGAATTTAGGCTAGAAAATGGTACTAAAGTTGACTGTTTAACAAACGAATATGCAATTGAAGTAGACTGGGCTCAGAAATGGTATGAAGGTATTACCCAAGCATTATATTATGCCATGCTTACAAACAGAAAGGCAAAGTTGTTGCTAATTCTCAAAGATAACACAGATCTTCGTTTTGTGAAAAGAGCAGATGATTTAATTGAGTTTTATAGGCTTCCTGTCTATATAGAAATCATAAATAAATAAAATAATGAAAAGCAAGATAATAGAAAATATATTTCCTATGCTTAACTGGTTATTTGGAATCTTGTTCTTAATCGCTAGTATAAGCTCTTTTGAAAATTCATTGTTGGATGCAATCTCAAGTTTTATAATATCTTGCTTGTTATTACCGCCAATCAGACAATACATTTACAAAATTACAAAAATTAATATTTCTGCAGGAAGCAGAGGATTAATTATATTCTTATTACTGATATTCATAGGAAATACTGAAAAGGAATCTCCTTTTGATGAATCAAATAATTATAAATTACATAATCAAATTAGCTGGGCATTATACGAAAAACCATTGTTAGTTGTGGTAGAGATAGATAGTTACAAAGGTGATATTATTGAGTCTGGCAGATATAAGGTAAAAGTTGAAAATATAATAAGACTGGCAGAAATATTTAATATAATAGTTTCGAATAGGGAGCTATCAATCAGTGAGTGTATTTCTATTATTAGAAATAGTTCTTCCACATCTTATAAGTCAGATGTAAAAGCTGAGTATTATCACCATACAGCTGGAGGAATTCAAAATAATCCAATCACAATAAATTTATCTAAGGGACAATATATTCACGTCGTGCCAAATACCTACTATTTTGATAAAAGGGGTTTAGGCTCAACAGGTGTTGAGGTGTCTGGAGTTTTGAGTATAAAAAAGATATAGGTTGGCTTCTTCATGTTACATAGCAAAGTCTTTTCATTACTATCTGAACACTAATCAAAATAGAAGCAGATCTTCGTTTTGTGAAAAGAGCAGATGATTTAATTGAGTTTTATAGGCTTCC
>JAYOLW010000033.1:4200-5713 GCA_038120515.1 Rickettsiales bacterium
TGTTATTACCGCCAATCAGACAATACATTTACAAAATTACAAAAATTAATATTTCGGCAGGAAGCAGGGGATTAATTATATTCTTATTGCTAATATTCATAGGAAATACTGAAAAGGAATCTCCTTTTGATGAATATATTAGAACAAATCAAGAGGTCTGTAAATCTGTGAACAATAGAATATCGCCACAAAATGCGTGTAATATATTAGCAGACAAAAAACTAAACTCTAGAAATCCTTGGAAAAGCATGTTCCCCGAGAGTAGTATATATAGCTGCGTAAGTAATTACCTTAAGGTTGGAGATTCAGAATATAATGATATTTCGTTTTACGCTGAAGGCTCGAACTGCCTACTTAATGCCGCACAAATAACGGCTGGTATTCAACCAAATATTGAAGGTGCAACAAATGATTATAATTCATTGTTAAAAGAACAAGAATTAGAGGCAATAGATGAGTTTGCTGAAATAGCTAACTTATTTATTTCTAGATTCACAGGATGCAAAGATAGTTACAATATTAAAGCAAAGATAAAAGAAGCTAAAAACACTGTTGGGGATTCAACAAATACTGAACAAATTTGCGGGAAAACTATTGTTTTTACTAGATCAGAGCATAATAACTATTATGAATTAAAATTAGTTATTAAAAATCCATGAATACTTTAATTTATGAGAATTGATTATTCACTAGTTAGACAAATATTGTTCGCAATTGAGGATGAAAATATAATTGATAAACTTGATAATAAGAATCAATCTTTTCAATTATCTGATGATAAAAAATACTATTCCAAAACAAAGGAATTTAATGATGAAGATATAATCGGATATCATATTAATTATCTAGTCCAAGCTGGTCTAGTAATTGGTATAAATGCAAGTTCTGATAGTTCAGGTGAGTTCAATATTTATCTAGATAATAGACCGAACCTAACTAAAAATGGACATGATTTTTTAGGTTCCATCAGAGATAAAAATGTTTTTAACAAAACATTAAACATTATATCAGAGTCTGGATCATCTGCTACTATTGATATAGTACAAGGTCTTGCTAAGAAAGTTTTGATGAAAACATTTGGACTAAACTAATAAACACAAGTAATATTTATTATTTCAAAATGGAAATGGTTATGTTTAAGAAAATAAAAGCTTTTTTTAAAAAAGGTAAGAAGAATGCATAATACAAATAATTTTTACTCTTTTGGTAAAATAAATACGAAACAACACGAGAAATAAATTGTTGTAAACAATAATAAAACCCCCCTTCCCCAACAATAATATAAGCATATAATTGCTATTCATATGTTTAATAGTCATAGTTTTGTTTTTTCTATGCCCATATGAATAATAATAGCATTTATATTATCCCCTACTTTATGCCTCGATATGGCGAATCTGTTGTTATAATTAATATTATTTATTTTTTAATGTTTATGTTTTTATTATTTCTACGAACACATTAATAACAACCGTTGTTATATTGTTTTATTGCTTGTTCATAAAACGATCGT
>JAYOLW010000034.1:0-4391 GCA_038120515.1 Rickettsiales bacterium
ATAAGGTCAGAGAAAAATTGTCTTAGATATTTTAAAAAATTCATTTCTTAATATTCAAATTTATTTATTGATGATTTCTATATACACAGGAAGCCTATAATACTCAAATGAAAAAGAATTGGTTTTCATTGTCGCAAACAGAAGGCAAAGAATATGAAAATAATAGGTTCTGTGCTTTATCTCTTCATTTTGACTGAAGACTCCTTCGCTTTAGGTGGGAGATGAAAGTCAGATTAGTTTGGCCTATTTTGATTTTGAATATAATCTTTAATTAAAGACAATGGTGCTCCACCACATGAACCAGCAAAGTAGCTTGGTGACCACAGAACTCCCTTCCAATAATGCTTAATTAACTCTGGATGCTTTTGTCTTAGCATTCGACTTGAAGTTCCTTTTAAAGAATTAACAAGCTTCGAAATTGTTAATTTCGGTGGATAGTTAATTATTGTTTACAACAATTTATTTCTAGTGTTGTTTTGTATTTATTGTGCCAAAGGAGTAAAGATTATTTTTGTTATGCGTTGTGATAAAGAATTAAAGCCAGAAGATCATTTCGAAAAATATGTGCAACATCATTTTACATCCGTTGTTGTTGAGTTAAAAAATTTGAATGAGGATAAAATTAAGGAGGATCTAGACCTTTTTGCAGAGGAAGTAAATCGCCTGGCTGAGGAAGGTATGTTTGAGAGTATGGAAGAGGATATACGTGATATTCTTCTGACGCATGTTCAAGATGACATTATTGGCAAAATGGCTAAATTGCTCACAATGGCAATAGAGAAAGAAGATTGTGAATATTGTTCGCTTATACCACTACAACATAAAGAATATGGATTTAATTTAATAAAATATTATGAAGATTTAGACTATATGGCATTGAGGTCAGAACATAATTCTTTGCAGTCCATATCTACAACCCCCGACTATAAACTTGCAGAAAATATTGATTTTAAACTTTTTCATGAAGTTCGGGATGGACTATGGCAAGCACATCTTCGTTATACTTGTATTACTAAGATAGAAAATATGTTTTCTGAATATAGTAAATATAATTTTTCAAAAGAAATGAAAATTTCTGATGTTAGAAATCATTTGACTCTTCTAGAAGAATTACTTTGCGAAGGTACATATATTTACGGTATTATAAATGAGTGTGGCATTTTAAGTAATCTGAAAGATTTTCTAAAAAAAGAACACTCTATGAGTAATCAAATATCGCAAGATTCAGATAGTGATCTATTGGGTGAACATTGGCAAATATTTGAAGCTAGTAAATTATTAGAAATACTTGATAGTATTAAAAAAGAACTTCAAACAAAAAGTATCGAATGTATAGGTCTTTTTACTGATTATGATAAACAGATAGCTAATTATCGATTACAGTTTTATGCACAAGAGTTGTATGTTCGAGAGATAGAGGCGTTTCAAAATTCTTCTTTAAATACTGCCCGTACTTTCTATCACCAATTCGTACCGAAAGAATATACTCTTAATCCGGGTAAAATTTGTTATTACCCTGATAGTAATACTGGACTTACAAATCCTGAATTTCTTCTTAAGGTTTATGGTAATAAAGATTATTTACAGGAGCGGGCTCATCAAATTGGGGAATATGATATAGAGCTAATAGATGAAGTAATTGAATCCGTAGAGTTTGGAAGCCTTGAAATTAATCAGGATGTTGTAAAATATATTATTAACAGCAGTTTCATGCATCGTGACTATCTTCCTGGAGAAATTATAGAGGATAAATTTACTCCTAAGATTATTGGGAGATTAATACAAGAAATATTTGATCAGCAGCTTAGACAGCAAGTATATTGCTTGATATCAGTTATTACTTCTAAAGACCACAAGTTAGAAAATTTGGGGGCAACGATTCTGTCATTATTAAATGAAGAACTTGAAACAGAATTTAAAATTGATAATTTAATATGTAATTTAGAAGAATTGAGAAGCGCTATAACGAAGAAAGATCAATTTGATGATAATGGCAAAGTTACAAGGTTGTTACAAGCTATTTCCGATAAACTGGCAAATAAATTCGAGAGAGAACAGCTTAAGCTTAGTTATGATGAAATCCAGCAAGAGCAACTTAAAAGATCCAAAGAAGCTGAGTTACCAAGTTTAACAGAATATATTGAACAAATTCAAAAGGAATTTACTCAATGTATGTCTGATCCAAGAATTGAGAAGTTGCGTGTAGAATTTAATGACGCTTATGAAAGAAAAGATTGGTTAGAAGTTCAGAAATTATGGCCGGTCTTTACAAAGTTTCAGCGTTTGTTGGTGAGTTCAGATAGAGAGCAAAAGAAGAAAGACCGAAGTTTCCAATATGGATATAGAGATTTTCCCGATAAAAAAGGCGAAGAGCGCCCTAAAGATAAAAGCGATCTGTTAGAAAAAGCCTGGGGTGATTATAGTCGTAACGCAGGTAAATATACCCGTATTTATGTTACTGATCATACTAATACTTTAACCTATAGCAGCAAACGACATCCTGATACTAAAACTGCTGAACTTAATTTTAGTCCGGTATTAAAGGAGTTAACTGACTTAGGTCAAGATATTCATGATGCCCTCAGAGAGCATAAAAAAGATAATAAATCTCTTCCTAATGTTTTTACTCCTGTTCTCTATTTTGTAGTTACAGATAAGCCACATAAAAAAGATGGAGATCATAAACGCATTTTTGTTCCGGTTGATTTACAACCACTTCTAGAAGGTTTTCCCAGTTTACTTGCTGATGATAAGGAAGATGGTGTTTTTGGTGAGAAAGATAATGATGCTAAAAGAAAAATTGCTATTGAGGACAGTCAAGAAGGACATAAAATAATGGGTGTGACAGACCCTAAAGGATTTGTTGACACAAAATATGAGGAGGGGTTGAATCACAGTGAGCGCGTTATGATTGAGTTGTTGCGCAATCCAGAATATGTAGGTAAATTAATTCCTTTGCTGCAAGAGAGTATAGAGACAATAACAGCAGGTCCGCTAGAAAAACAAGGAAAATATAAAATATATGCAGTAGCGTTACTTGGTTATTCCACTAATTCTATATGTGATTATTGTACTTCTGCTCTAGTTTCTCAGCAAGGATCTCATGAAAAGGGTTTTCTATTTCATCTAGCTAATTCGCTAAATGACGAAAAGAGCCCATTTAAAACTTCTGGATATGATAAGGTGACTTCAAGTCAAAATCCTGAGAAATTGCGTATGTTAAGTGTTATTTCAGCCACTCATCCATATACAGAGCAGGCTAAAAACTTAAGTAATCCTTCAAATATTAAACAAGATAGGATTGAAAAAAAAAGGAGGTATATGGAGAATCCACGAGGCACAATAAAATTACCAGAATATGAAATTGACCTACATCAATTAGGTCGTGATAAAGATGGAAATACTTATCCTTCACATCGAAGTTTTGTTGAATTTGTGGGTACTGAATTTAGAAAACACTGCCTTCCCATAAATAATCAGCCAGAGTTTATAGCTACTGGTCATGCCTTTATGTCTAATTCGAAAAAACGTATTGTAGGTGATGAGGATGCATTAAATACTAAGCTGGAGGAAATCATGACTAAACAACAAGAGAAAAAGAAGAGTGTTACTGAGGTTTGGCAAAGTAGGTAAAAGAGGATTTAAAGCAGATGTTTTTTAAATTTAACATCGGCTCAGATTGGTTCTGTAATTGCTAAAGATATTAAAAGTGTACGAACTGGCTTGTGATAGTGCGAACTAAGATCAAAAGTGTGAGTGATCTTAAATTCTAATGTATTTTAATATTACAAATAGTCAAATGTTTTTAAAGCAATTTTCGGCATGCGCTAGTAATTGCTGTGATGGTTTTCTATGAAACTTTGGAACTTTGGACATTTAATCAGCAGGCTGTCACGAAATCAGCATGAGTTAATGACATTCATCTCAATGCTTTTAACAAATCATCATCATTTAACAGAAGCTCTACTTTCATCTCCCACCTAAAGCGAAGGAGTCTTCAGTCAAAATGAAGATAAAAACTTACACTATACAGGTAATTATATTATACTATTATTATAAATAACCATTTATACAGGTTTTGTTATGAGTATTTCAAAAATGACCATTGATATTCCATCTGATTTTAAAAATCAGGTAAAAGCAAATGCTGCAATAGTCGGGAAAAAAATGAAAGATTATGTTTTAGAAGCTTTAGAAGAAAAGATGCAAAGAGAAGAAAAACTTGAAGATCAGTATTTAGGTGAACTTGCTCTAAAAGCAGAAAGAGAGGGTTACATAGGAGTGGAAGAATCAGAGAAATTATTGCAGAAAATTAAAGATTGATCTTTTGCATTTGCCACGAGAGAGGCTTTTAATTTTTTGTCATTAATCTTAAGTTTTTTCTTTCCAGT
>JAYOLW010000035.1:0-4248 GCA_038120515.1 Rickettsiales bacterium
GGAAGTGAAATATTTGGTTCGCGATCATGATTGTAAAAGAAATAATCAATATACTAAAAAAAACCAATATATTCAGTGATTTAGATGATGCTCAATTAAGCACACTTGCATTTAGTGGCAATAAAATGACGTTTGCAACAGGTGATCTTATAGTGAAAACTGGCGAAAAAGATCCAAGGTGTATTATCATTACAGAAGGTAAAGCATTTATACAGAAAAAATCTGGACCAATTGAATTAAAACCAGGCTCTGTCATAGGTTTATTATCGCTTATTAACCAGACAAAACCCAAAGATGCAATAATTGCAGGTGGAAAGGGATCAGCCCTCATTATTAATGAAGAGTTATTTAATAATATGGTTAATGAATTTCCTGAATTTGCAATATTAATTCGAAACCAATTAAGCAAGAACCTATCTTCTGAAGTTCAATCAATTGAAAATATTATACAATAAAATAAATTGTTAATTCTATTAAAACCCACTAAAGCTATCATTAAACGCACTCGTACAGCCGCATTTACATCCCGTTATATTGAGTTCATCCTGTACCATTTGTAATAACTCTCTCTGCGTTCCATATTTTTCAGTAAATTCTTTTGGTGAGACATGGTATGCATCTGGACCGTGCCTGTGGTGTTCAGGACATAGCGGAATAGCCTCAAAGTGGGAGGATTTACGGCTCATTCCCGTATGATCTTTAATGTGATGTATCTCGGCTGGTTTAATTCCACGACCCAGAATAGTGCAAATTAGACAACCTATATCCTGAATTGTGTCAAGATGAAGCCTTTCTTTTAATTTCATAATCGATACCTATAAAAGATATCGAAATTAACATACTATATTAGATAGTAGCATGGGTTTATAACCAGGTAGATCTTAATTATACTTATCAACAAAAGTAGTTAATTTAGATAGTTAATATAGGTATAATAGTAAAATATAAAATTTTACATACTTTAAATAAGAGTATATAAGTGTTTCTTTTTAAGTGGTTTTATGAAATAATTAAAATAGATAACTTAAATAAGTGCCTATCTTATTAGGTGATTCACTTATTGTTTTTGATATATCATATTCTAAGTGTTGGAGGTTATTTTGATTAAACATCGTGACAATACTACCCTTTTAGAAAAAATAAGATTATTATCAAACGACGATATGATGTCTCATTTTCTTGAGGAGAGTTATTCATTTGAGTTATTATTACTCTTATTGAAATATGAGAAATCTGATGGTATTGAAAGTCTTTATAATTCAATAAGATCCTATAAACCTAAGCAGCCTGCCTTTGATAGGTTCATAACTCGTTTGGTATCTCTCGGACTACTAGTTAAGGATAAATCTGATGATAAAAGAGTTATCTCGTTAAGATTATCCAAAATTGTATATGATCGTTTACAAATGGCTCATATATTATTTCGGGATATGTCACCAATAGTCTTAAAGTCTCTAAAAGAAGACATCGACAAGGTTCTATAAAAAAATATCAACCACACAAACATTGTAAACAGACTTCATGAACGCTTTTAGTGTACATGAAAGTAAAAGAAAAATATCATCTGGACTGTGTGCAGTCTTTAGGGTGCATAATATGTGATTTACTGGGTTTTGGTAATAGGCCAGCCGAGATACATCACATTAAAGATCATACGGGAATGAGCCGTAAATCCTCCCACTTTGAGGCTATTCCGCTATGTCCTGAACACCACAGGCACGGTCCAGATGCATACCATGTCTCACCAAAAGAATTTACTGAAAAATATGGAACGCAGAGAGAGTTATTACAAATGGTACAGGATGAACTCAATATAACGGGATGTAAATGCGGCTGTACGAGTGCGTTTAATGATAGCTTTAGTGGGTTTTAATAGAATTAACAATTTATTTTATTGTATAATATTTTCAATTGATTGAACTTCAGAAGATAGGTTCTTGCTTAATTGGTTTCGAATTAATATTGCAAATTCAGGAAATTCATTAACCATATTATTAAATAACTCTTCATTAATAATGAGGGCTGACCCCTTTCCACCCGCAATAATTGCATCTTTGGGTTTTGTCTGGTTAATAAGCGATAATAAACCTATGACGGAACCGGGTTTTAATTCTATTGGACCAGACTTTTTCTGAATAAATGCTTTACCTTCTGTAATGATTATACATCTTGGCTCTTTTTCACCTGTTTTCACTATGAGATCACCTGTTGCGAACGTCATTTTATTACCACTAAATGCAAGAGTACTTAATTGAGCATCATCTAAATCACTGAATATATTTGTTTTTTTAAGTATATTGATTATTTCTTTTACAATCATGATCGCGAACCAAATATTTCACTTCCAACCCTGACATGTGTTGCACCAAATTGGATTGCTTTTTCAAAATCAGAACTCATACCCATTGATAGTTTTTGTAAATTATATTTTTTACTTATTTTATTTAATAATAAAAAATATGGTGACGGCTCCTCCTCATATGGAGGTATACACATAAGGCCATTACAACCCTTTATTGCATTCTTATTTATTAGATCTACTAAATCTTTGAGATCCTTTTGGTTTAAACCCGTTTTTTGTTCTTCATTAGCCATATTGAGCTCAATAAAATATTCTTCACATACATTGTTTGGATTATTAATATTTTTCAGAACGTCATTCACTCTTTTCGGAGAATCGATTGTGTGAATGGAATGAAATAATTCCATAGCTTTCTTTACTTTATTAGATTGTAAATGTCCTATTAAATGTAATTTTATATCTGAATTTGTTTTAAGAATTGACGACCACTTATTTTCAGCTTCTTGAACTTTATTTTCACCAAAATCTTTATGGCCTAAATCAATTAGTGGAACAAATACCTGACTATCAAATGTTTTCGTTACAACAATAAAACAAATACTATCGTATTCTCTCCCAACACTCTCTGCAGCTATCTTTATGCGTTCAGAGACGTTGTTGTAATTATTGATGATCTCATTGGTTGTTAATATTGAGGTGTTGTACATATTATGAATAATATGTGAAAATTATAAATTTGACAAAAAAAAAGGGTGGTCGAAACCACCCTTTCTTTGTAAACAAACTTCTAAAATTAATTAGAAACCAACTGTGATTGCGAAATCAGCATAGTAGTTTTGCTCAGAAGCAGCACCGCCGTAATCATAATCATTTGTTGAGAATTGCATAGATAGATCTACACCATCACCAAGAGCAGTACTTGCGTCGATACCAATAGCTGTTTGAGTATCTTCAACACCACCAAGTGAATATTCTTTAGTTGCATTTACATAATTTACACCAAGGTCATATGCGCCTAGAGTTGTAGATGCACCTACGTTCCATGTTGTTCTGTCAGCTTCGTCTGAGTCAAGTTCTGACCAACCAGCATTTACAGCAATGTCACCAGCGTCAAAAGCTACGCCAACTGCCATATTTGATTCGTCACCACATACATCAGCGCCTAGATATTTATCTAGAGTAGCTTCTAGGTCAGCACCGTTTGCAATTGCGCCAGCTGCTGGAGATGAGAAACAAGCTACAGCAGTGTTTTCTGAAGCTGATTCAAAACCAAGGCTAACTGTTAGCATATCTGCACTGAATACTGCACCAATACCAAATGTATCAGTCCATTGTGCGCTATCAAGACCTGAACTTGCTGAGTTTGGTGAATAAGAAACATAAACATCAAGAGCACTTACTGATGGAGCTTGCCATAGGAAACCTACGCCAGCTGTACCAGCTGTACCATAGTTATGTCCACCTAGTGATGTTCCAGTAACATCTAAATCACCATCAGAATTAACTGCTGCTGCTTTAACAGCTGAGTCAACACCGTCAGCAATTGTTAGAGTACCAAAAGAACCACCAAATGCTAGTTCAAAGTTTGTTTCTTTTGCATCAATGTTTGTAAGATCTAGTTTATCTGAGAAAGATACTTCTAGACCGTTAGCTAAAGTGCCTGATGCACCAATTGATAATTCTTTACCGTAACCGATTTTAGGATTATCTTCATTAACGCCAGTTGCACAACCACTGTCTGTAGCATGATCTGTTGCTTCAGTACCAGTTGTATATGTTAAACCAGAAGCTGTATTTAAGTTAGCTAGTGATATTGCGTCAGCTAAATTACCTGTAGCTGCATCAGCACATTCATCTGACATTGAGAATGTCACAGAAGCTTCACCGCCGATAGATAGGTCGATCGCCGCATTAGCTGGAGTAGCATACATGTTACCCACTAGCAG
>JAYOLW010000036.1:0-3766 GCA_038120515.1 Rickettsiales bacterium
TTAAGTTCAATGACCCCAACTATTGTTTTCAAAAATAATAAGCCATTATTAATTACTGGGGCACAGGGTGGTTCTAGGATAATTACAGCAGTGATGCATATCATTCTTAATTTCTATGAATATGCATTAACTGCAGAAGAAAGTGTATATAAATCCAGATATCATCACCAATGGTTGCCAAATAAACTCTACTTTGAGAAGGATGTTTATGATACATTTGATAATGAATTACTTTCAAGATTAGAAGCTCTGGGTTTTACTCTCGAAGAAAGAGAAACAAATGGCATAACAGCGTCTATAATGTTTAATGAAGATGGATTAACAGGAGTAAGCGACAATCGCTCTGCTGATTATCTTACAATAGGAGTTAATTATGAGTAATCAGTCATTATTGGAAGTTTTAGATGGTTTGCCTTGGGTACAGCTACTTACTATCTCAGCATTAACCGTATTAGGTATTATGATCGCTAGAACAGCCATTTTTGGGATCATAAAAAAAGCAACACATCTAACAGAATCAGAACATGATGATGCATTAGCAGACTCATTAAAAAAACCATTAACATTAATTCCCTTAGGGCTCGGTTTTTATGCTCTAGTTAATACTTTGCCATTAAATGAAGATCTTTCTTCTTACGCTGAATTGTTCGTTTTAAGTTATTTTTACATTACTATTTTTTGGTCAATTGCTAATTCGCTAGATCCAATTAAAAACATTATCGCTGAGCAATATGAGTTCTTAACACCAACTCTTAGAAATTGGATATTTAGAACTTTAAAATTCATTGCTTACTTAATAGGTGTTGTAAGTGTATTAGAGCTCTGGGGTGTGGATGCAGCTTCTATAATAGCTGGTTTAGGTTTATTTTCTGTAGCGCTTGCCTTAGGGGCCCAAAACTTCTTTAAAAACTTAATTGGTGGATTGCTAATAATAGGTGAAAAACGTTTTAAACAGGGAGACTGGATCAATATAGAGGGTGTCGCTGAAGGTGAAGTAGAGAAGATCGATTTTCGCTCTACTCTAATAAGGAGATTTGATAAAGCCCCTATTTATGTACCTAATTCAGTATTAAGTGATTCAGAAATTATTAATTTCTCAGAGATGCCATTTAGAAGAATAAGATTTCATGTAGGTCTTTTATATCAAACAACACCAGAAACGATAATGGCAATCCGAAAAGATATTGAGAAATATATTCAAAATAATGACAATCTTGTAAATTCTGATGAAGTTAGATCAACTATTAGAGTAACTAATTTTAACGACTCAAGTATTGATGTTCTTGTTAACTGTTTTACAAAATCTACTCAATGGCATGATTTTTGTGTAGCACGGGAAGAACTTATTTTAGAAATAATGAGAATCGTTAAAAATAATGGTTCAGACTTTGCATACCCAACCAGAACAATTCATATTGAAAAAGATTGAACTATTTCACATTAATTTAGTCTTAAATAGTAATCGACATCCTCACTCGATTAGGGCGCAACTAGCGCCCTTTTTTATGAAATCACTATAATTTAATTATGTGCGGTAGATTTGTTATAACAGGTGATCCATTTGAATTGGGTTTCAAAGATAATTTTAATATAACACCCTCACATGAAGTTCCCATTAAAACAATTAATTGTGATGGCCAGTTAAAAAAATGGGCATTTTCGCCACCCTGGAAACCTGATATGAATCTCATTAATTGCCGTGCAGAGACCATGGACTCCAAACCATCATTTAAACAGGCTCAAAGATGTATTATTCCATTTTCTGGTTGGTATGAATGGCAAAAAGAAAATACTTCCAAAATCCCTTATTACATTTACAGTGAAGCAAAATATTTTGCTGGTTTATACAATGACAATGGTTGTTTAATAGTTACAACAGAAGCAGATAAGTCAATTAGCCATATCCACCATAGACAACCAGTAATGCTTACAGAATGGAATTTAGATAAGTGGTTTACAGGTAAGAAAGATTTGGAAACATATATGCATAAGACAGCATCATCTTATAAAGTTTCTACTGCAGTAAATAATCCCAATAACAATTATGCTGGATTAATAAAAGAAACTATTTAATTAAAATATTTTTCTATATAAGTTTTATTTATTTTTTTATCTGAAGCTGGCAAGACAATTGATTTGTTGTTTTTTTTATCGACTATATTAATGCAGAATAACTCATTAATATCTGGCAAATCTAGGTGTGATGTGATCTTATCGCATTCATCTATCCAGATGTAATTTTTGTTAAGATCTTCATTACCGGCACCGGTCCAATTTAAATCAACTATCTTTCTAGGCAATGGTACTGAATAGTAAAAATCATAGATAATTTGTTCTACACGATTATTATCAAAAACCAATATAGCTGGGAACTGTGAATATCTAGCACCGAATTCAAGCCGCCTATCAATAAGATTAATAGCAAATCCGTCGTCTATTTGTGGAAAGGACCATAAATTAAGAATTTTTCTTTTATTTAAATTTATAATCTCATCAATATCTAATTTTTGTAAACTGTCTTCAAAAAATAAGTTTCTACCTAAACCCAAGCCCTTCATATCAGTACCCAGCAATCCCATTACAGTAGGGCCTATATCAAACATATTTCCTGTTTTATTTATTAAGGTAGGTTGTATATTTTTATCAAATATTAAAAATAAATTTTTTCGATTGCCCTTATTCAATGTTTCTGTAGCAGTGTTAATTCGCGCATAATGATCTGATAGCACTACCAGAGTTGTGTTATCCATTATTGGGGAGTTAAGTAATTTATTTATAAACTGGCCAGCTAAAAAGTCGGCACAGTGGACAGCATTTAAAATAGCGTTAGAACCATCTTTATATAACTTATTCTGACAGGATGCCGATAAATAACCATTTGGGTGGTGCGTGTCGAGTGTTAATGCAAATATGCCATAAGGTGACCCTTGATCATGATAACTCTTAATTTTATCAAAGGTTAAGTCAAGTAATTCATCATCATAAACTCCCCAGGGAGATCGGTAAGTGGGGTCTGTAATTTGTGGTTTTAATTCATACCAGCCCTCAATCTCATTAAAGCCGTGTGATTTAAAAAATTTACCCTTACCGCCAAAATCTAAATCTGCTCCACCAATAAAATGTAATGAATAATCTAAATTACTTAATATATCTCCGATACAATTAGCTGATGGCAAAAATTCATCTACGCCTGACATTGAGCTACCACTAGCTACTGGAGTAAACAGCGGAATGCCACATTGAGTAGCAGATAACCCTGCGATAGTCCAATTGGTTGCTTTTGGTGAGGCAATGTTGGTGAAGCTTAAACCTTTACTCTCTAAAGTGCTTAGATTGGGTGTTAAATCAGGAAATAAGTTCTTATCTAAGTAGGTTCTTTCAAATTGTTCTAAGTATAAAAATATTACATTCTTAGTTTCGCTAGAAAAAGTTAGTTTTTGATCATAAAAGTAGTTAGTGTCAGTGCTTTCGCTAGAAATAGTTATAAATCGGTAGAAGTCCCTTATTATTGGATTAAAAGCAATACTTAAAACTAATAAACTAAAACCCAATAAGGGAATTGAGTTTTTGTCATTATCATTGCTCAAATAAACTAGAAAGGGTTTAAAAAGTGCAGCTATTAAGATAATGAAAATTATGAATAGCAATGAAGGGGCAATATATTCATCAATTCATGTACCCTTAATAACAAAAACAATGTGAAAGACTATTGATTCAAATATATCTGCTCCAAATATATTTTGAAGAGAAAAATAAATAACAATCA
>JAYOLW010000037.1:0-3103 GCA_038120515.1 Rickettsiales bacterium
TCAGGAGTGTGTAATTGTATGGAATGCTAAGCTAAAGTTAAATGATTTAGATAAGAATTAGAAGTGTTGATTATTAAACACTAAATTAATTATTTTTATTATAAAATTTATTGTTTCTGAACTCTTTTATATATCTATAATGGAATTAATCTTAAATATTAAAAAGTAAAAGACCTTGAATAAAGTTATTACATATGAAGACCTGTTGATTTTATGAGCGCCACTTTAAAATTTTCTGTTCAAGCTTTGTAACAAAAACACTTACTATTATACCCAAAAGAGATAATATAGTTACTCCAGCAAATAATCTTTCTAAATCATATAGAGAACCTGCCTCTAAAATATATGCACCTATACCATATTCTGCACCAAGCATTTCGGCTGCTACAAGAAGAATTATTGATATTGCAAGACTAATTCTTAAACCAGATAGAATACCTGGCATTGCTCCAGGTAAAATAATTTTACAAACAATTGAGATCCAACTTAAGCCAAAACTTTGTCCCATACGTATTAATGTCCTATCAACATTATCAACTGCTCCATAAGTAGCAACTACTGTAGGCGTAAAGCTTCCTAACGCTATTAATGCATATTTAGACCCTTCTCCAATTCCAAACCAAATTACAAATAATGGCAGTAATGCTATTTTGGGTATAGGAAAAATAGCTGCAATAACTGGAACCAAGCCAGATCGAATATATGAAAATAATCCAATAAGTGTACCAATGCTTATCCCAAGACTTATCCCAATAAGAGCTCCAATAACAAGCCTCATGGTAGAGGGCACCAAGTGCTTAAATAGTAAACCAGATTCGAAAAGCTGAATGATAGTTTCAAGAACATCTGATGGCTTAGGCAAGGTCAAAGAAGAGATTACTCCAGTTGAGGTACCAATCTCTAATACAAAAATGATCATAAAAAAAACAAAATAACCCATCCAACCTCTTGTTTTTGGTTGAAAACCTTTACCAATAAAAGGTATAGGTTTGTTAATGTTTAAATTATTAGACTTATCTTTTATATTAGACACTTAGTAGCTCAGCATCAGCTGCCCTAGCTTCATCATGCATTATATTCCAAAGATGTTTTTGATATTGATCAAGATCTTTGTCAATTAATTTTCTATCTGCGATTGGTTTTTCAATATTAATAGTATCTATGATTTTTCCTGGCCTTCGTGAAAGAACTAGAATTTTATGTCCAAGACGTACCGCCTCTGAAAGATTATGAGTAATATAAACTGCTGTAAATGGTTTTCGGCACCATAAATTTATAAAATCTTCTAAAAGTAATTCTCGTGTTTGACTATCTAGAGCAGATAGAGGCTCATCCATTAATAAAACTGCTGGGTTCACTGCTAATGCTCGGGCAATAGCTACCCGTTGCTTCATTCCACCTGATAGTTGTTTAGGTAATGCATGAGAAAAATCTTTCAACTTTGTTCTATTTAAAACATCATCAATTACTGACCGTTTAACTTTACTAGATAATGAATGATCTTCTAGTACAAGTGAAACATTTTCTTCAACAGTTCTCCATGGAAGTAATGCAAAATCTTGGAAAATATAAGTCATGGCATTTAAACAACTCAAAGGTGGAGAACCAATTTGAATAATTTCACCCGAACATGGTTTCTCAATACCACCGATGAGCCTTAATAAAGTTGACTTTCCACAACCAGAAGGACCAATAATAGACAATATCTGGCCATCCATTATTTCTAAATTTATATCACTTAGAACTTTTGATTTATCATAATAATGATTAAGATTTTTAATTTTTATATTCATAAATTTTTTTGTACTAAGCCCAGCCTAAACTCAGAACAATTTTGACTAACTAATGATTTTTACATAAGACTGATCAACTAATGTATCTATGGTTATATTTTTCTTAACTAAACCTTCAGATTTAAACCAATCAAGTTGATTTATAATTGAGGAAAGATTCAAAGATGCACCACTACTCAATCGCATTGTACCATTAATAATAGAAGGTGCTGCTTTTTCCCTTGGGAGACTTGTGTAGACATATTTATGTATTAAATCTACCATTTCATTTACACCTGCATCTCCTTTATTTTTATCAATCATAGCGGATGCATAATCGTCTACGCCTCTACTAAAACCAGTCAAAAAGTTATTTGTAAGAGTACGTTCATTTTTTGCATTATTTGAAGAAGTGAAAACAGTTGTTATTTGATAGTTAGGAAGATAATCAGCCACATTGCCAATAATATGAATAGATCCTCCGCGTGATAATGGTTTTGCAATGTGTGGAACAATAGACCATGCGTCTACCTGCCCAGATTTAAGAGCTCCTATAATTGCTCCAACTTTTTGTAAAGGTACAAATGATAGTTTGATATTCTCTGCAGATGCCATTTTTGAACCCATATAATGAAATGATGATCCTGCCTGAGTTACAGCATATCTCTTGCCATTGAGATCTTTGGGACTTCTTACTCCAGCCTTATAGGCATCATTAGAAACAAGAAATTTTTGACCATCAATACCTGGTTCTTCACTTAAAGCACCACCAATAACTTTTACTGCTCCTTTTTCTGCTAGTGATATAAGACCTCCAGATATTGCTGTTACTGCATAATCAATATCTCCGGATGCAATTGCAATTGCCATAGGTTGTGCGGCCTGAAAAAATTCAAACTCAACATCAAGCCCAGCTTTTTTAAAATATCCACGTTCTTTGGCAATAAAGCTTGCTGCATGAGAAGTAAATCGCAAAGCACCTACTTTTATTTTTTTATTAGATGCAATAGCAGGCATTGACAAAGCTGATGATGCTAGAGCACCTCCGCCCAAAGCAATTAATTTTCTACGACTTATTTTCATGAAACTACTCCCATATTAATATGAAAAATTTTAAAAAATTTAATTTACTCACAAAAGAGAAGATGATGTCAATTAGAAAAAAAGTCTATTTCAACTTAATTATTTGAAATTTTAATTTTTTTTATTTTTTTTAAAAATTTTTGAATAATTAAAAATATAGTAGATTGGGTAATGTATACTTTATCTTATAATTGTAATAAGTTTTTTAAATGCGAGAATTAACTCAAGAATTATCAGAACATTTGTCA
>JAYOLW010000038.1:0-2516 GCA_038120515.1 Rickettsiales bacterium
TTTTCATATTTTTTTTAATAATATATAAACATAATTATAACAAATGATTAATGTTAAAAAATGAGTGAAGTTAATATTATTGGTGCAGGTTTAGCTGGTTCCGAAGCAGCTTGGCAGTTGGCAGAAAGAGATGTTCAAGTAAATCTTTATGAAATGAGGCCAACAACCACTACTCCTGCTCATAAGACATCTAATTTTGCTGAATTAGTATGTTCAAATTCTTTTAGATCAGATGAAAAGTTAACTAATGCAGTTGGAATACTTCATGAAGAGTTAAGAATTGCAAATTCTCTGATTATGAATGCAGCAGATAGATATCAGGTACCTGCAGGATCTGCTCTAGCGGTTGATAGAAATTTATTTTCTGATGAAATAACACAAAAAATTAAAATGCATAAAAATATTAAAATAATCAATAAGGAAGTTGAGTCAATTCCAGATGAATGGGAACATGTAATTATTGCAACTGGACCTCTAACATCGGAGAGTTTGTCTAGTTTTATTCTTAAAAAGAACTCCCAGGAATCGCTCTATTTTTTTGATGCTATTGCTCCCATTGTCTATACAGAAACAGTTGATATGTCAAAAGCTTGGTTTCAATCAAGATATAATAAAATTGGTCCTATGGGATCTGAAAATGATTACATAAATTGCCCCCTCAACGAAGAACAATACAGTATGTTTATCAATGATTTGATTGAAGCTGAAAAAAATAGCTTTAATTACTGGGAAAAAGATACCCCATATTTTGACTCCTGTTTACCAATTGAGATTATGGCTTTAAGTGGACCTCAAACATTAAGACATGGTCCTATGAAACCATTTGGATTAAATAACATCCATGAAAATGGTGCAGAACCATACGCCGTTATGCAGTTAAGACAAGACGACACTAAAGGTAATTTATACAATATGGTTGGGTTCCAAACAAAGATAAAATATAGCCACCAAACTGAAATATTTAGAAAGATACCAGGTCTTAACGATGCTAAATTTGCTAGATTAGGTGGCATACATAGGAACACATATATAAACAGTCCTACATTATTAGACAAAGATCTTAGTCTTATATCAGATAAAAGAATTATGTTTGCTGGACAAATTACAGGTGTCGAGGGTTATGTTGAGTCAACATCAATCGGTCTAGTTACTGCATTGATGACTTACAATAAAATTAAAGGGAAGCCCCTGAACACTCCACCATCTACTTCTGCAATTGGAAGTTTAATTGCATACATAACAAGAAAAGATAAAATTAAAAATTTTCAACCAATGAATGTAAATTTTGGTCTTTTTGATGAAGTTGATATAAGCGATTTAAGAAAATTACCAAAAAAAATGCGTGATTTAAGAAAAAAAGAGAGGCTATCGAATAGAGCTCTTGAAGATATAAGAACTTGGGTCCAAAATTTTTAAAACAAAAAAATTATTGCTCTTGTCTCTCTTGTTTGGACCAATCTCTTTTCACTTTTAATTTTATAAGAACCGGCGAAGCTATGAATATTGATGAATAAGTCCCAATTAACACACCCCAAATCATGGCAAAAGTAAAACCTTTAATAACCTCACCACCAAAAATATACAAAGAAAGTAGAGCAAGTAAGGTTGTAATAGAAGTCATGAGTGTTCTTGATAAAGTGAGGTTTAGAGCTTGGTTAATAAGCTCAGTTAAAGGCATTTTTTTATACTTTCGGAGTTCTTCTCTTATTCTGTCGTAGATCACCACTGTATCATTTAACGAATAACCAACGATTGTTAAAAGTGCGGCTATTATTGATAAATTAAATTCAAGTTGAAAAACGGAGAACATACCTATTGTTATTATAATGTCATGCATTAATGCAACTATTGCACCGATTCCAAATTGCCACTCAAATCTGAACCAAATATATAAAAGCACACATATAATTGATGCTAAAACTGCTGTAATACCTTTTTGAACCAATTCACCTGAAACTTTTGGACCAACAACTTCGATTCTTCTCACCTCATAATCAGATTGAATAGCTTTAGTAATCTTACTTATCACAACTTGCTGGCTACCCTCCTCATCAGTATTTTGTTCTACCCTGATCAACAAATCAGTTTCTTTTCCGAATTCTTGTAGTTGGGTATTTCCAATATCCAAGTTTGACAAACGATCACGCATTTCCGATACATCTGCATTACCAATAATCTTTTGTACTTCAATTATTGTGCCACCATTAAAATCAATTCCAAAGTTCAAACCCTTATAAAATAGCGTCCCTAATGATAGAATAATTAGTAATATTGAAATAATAACAAATATAGCTATATTTGATAAAAAATTTATATGCGTTTCAAATTTGATAAATTTTATTGGCTTTAACATATTCCTTTTCTCATATATATAATATTTTCGGATTAGATTTTCTGATCCATCTGGCAACAATAAATCTTGTTAACGTAAAAGCTGTAAATACTGAAGTTACTATGCCTATGGCCAGGGTAACAGAAAACCCTTTTATAGGTCCAGATCCTAATTGGAATAATAT